>JBNGDS010000005.1:0-17530 GCA_049975365.1 Desulfomonilia bacterium
GAAGAGGGTTCTGTACCTGAAGCCCAAGAGGTGACCGCCGAGCCTCCTGAAGAAGTGAAGCCAGAGATTTCAGAGCAAGCCCAGGCTGGAGCCGGAGATGTCCCCACCCCTGAGATACCTCTCAAGGAAGAGGTTGTCGAAGCCCCTGAGGAGGCGATCCCTGAAGAAAAACCGTCTGTCTCGCCTGAAGCGAAGGCAGAAAAGGAGAAAGAGGAAGAGAAAGAAAAGAAGAAGAAAGAGAAAAAGAAAGGAAAGAAGCCACGAGAGGTAGAGGAAGTCATCGAAGAAGAGAAGGAGGAGGAAAAGGAAGGGGTTTCCCGGGCTGGGATAAAGAAACCGAAGAAAATTCGCGAGAAGGAGGTATATACCCAGAGCGACCTCTACGGGGCTGTTCGGACAGTCCCGGGGAAGAAACAGAAAAAGAAACGGGATAAACGGGGTGTTGCCCCCTTGCCTCCAGCAAAGAAAAAGCCCATAAAGATCGGGAAGACCCTTACCGTCTCGGCCCTTGCCAGGGAAATGGGCGTAAAGATTTCCGAGGTTATCAAGATCCTCATGGAACTGGGTGTTCTTGCCTCGGCAAACCAGTATATTTCTGCAGAAGAAGCCATCCTCGTTGCTACTGAACTGGGATATGATGTCGAGGAAGTCAGGGACGAAATCAAGGAAGAGTTCTTCACCGAGTTCTCGTACGCCCCCGAAGAGCTATCACCCCGACCTCCCGTGGTTACGGTCATGGGCCACGTGGACCATGGAAAAACCTCCCTTCTTGATGCCATCCGATCCGAGAATGTAATTGATAGTGAATTTGGCGGCATAACCCAGCATATCGGTGCATATCAGGCTCACTGCAAGGAAAAACTCATCACGTTCATCGATACGCCTGGACACGAAGCATTTACCTCGATGAGATCACGCGGCGCCCAGGCTACCGATTTTGTTGTCCTAGTCGTTGCTGCAGATGACGGGGTCATGGACCAGACGCGAGAAGCGATCAACCATGCTAAGGCTGCACAGATACCAATTCTCGTGGCAGTGAACAAGATCGACAAAGCCAACGCGAATCCACAGCGTGTACGGGAACAGCTTTCAGAGCTTGGTCTCGTTCCAGAGGATTGGGGTGGGGAAACCATTTATGTGGATGTATCAGCGAAGAAGCATATCGGGATAGAGGATCTCCTGGAAATGATTCTTCTCCAGGCGGAGATCATGGATATAAAGGCTGTCCCAAAGGGCGGTGCCAGGGGAGTGGTGTTGGAATCGAAGCTGGACAAGAGTAGGGGGCCCATGTGTACGGTTCTCATCCAGCACGGCGAGTTGAAACGAGGGGATGTCTTCATCGTCGGATCCACATGGGGAAAGGCACGGGCCATGTTTGATTTTCGCGGCAAGGCTATTTCACAGGCTACTCCGGCAACCCCTGTGGAGATGATCGGATTCAGCGAACTTCCCTCCGCTGGCGATACGTTTTTCGTAGTGCCGGGAGAGAAAAAGGCCAAGGAGATCGTCGCGTATCTCAAGGAGAATCAAGAGATAGCCCGCCAGCAGATGCAAGACCAGAAACCACAGGTGACCCTTGAAGACCTCTACAGTCAGGTCCAGGAGGGGAAGATCAAGGAACTCAACATCATCCTCAAGGGAGATGTACACGGGACTGTGGAGGCTATTGAGGCTGCCATCAAGGGGATCGACCCTGGGGACAAGATGCGTATACATGTCCTCCATTCCGCTGTGGGTGGCATTACCGAAAATGATGTCCTCCTCGCGTCAACGTCTTTGTCCATCATCTTGGGATTCAACGTGAGACCTGAGCCCAAGGTCAGAGACCTAGCGAAAAAGCACAATGTGGACATAAAGCTCTACAGCGTCATCTATGATCTCATCGAGGATATCAAGAAGGCGTTACAAGGGATGTTAGAGCCGGTGTACAAGGAGGTCATACAGGGCAGGGCAGAGGTGCGCGACCTCTTCAAGGTTCCGAAAGTCGGCGTCATTGCAGGATGCATGGTGACCGACGGGACGGTAACCAGGGGTGACCAGGCACGGATACTCAGGGATAACGTCGTTGTTCACGAAGGGAGAGTGGAATCGCTCAAGAGGTTCAAGGAAGATGCGCGGGAAGTATCCTCCGGGTTCGAATGCGGTATCGGCCTGGGAAATTACAACGACTTGAAAGTGGGTGATGTCATCGAGGCATACTCGCAGGAAAAAGTGGAGACCGCCCCCCTGTGGTGATCGGGACCATTGAGGTTCGACTGAGGATCCTCGGGGCGAGATCCCTGAAAGAAAAGCGAAAGGTCTTGAAATCCATTAAGGATCGTTTCTCCCGGATGAATATCTCCATTGCCGAGGTCGATGATCATGACAAGTGGCAGGCTGCAACCCTGGGCCTCGCAATGGTAAGCAATGATACGACGTATATCACGTCACTTTCGGACAGAATCATCCAGTTTCTTATGGAACAGGATGAAATTGAGATTATCCGCAGTAATAGAGAGATACTGCACGTATGAAAATCCTAACAGTACGTCAGGCTCGAGTAGGGGATCTGCTGAAAAAAGCCATTGCCGAGGTAATTCAGCGGAAGGTGAAAGATCCCCGCATAGAGGGGGTCACCATAACCGGGGTAGAAGTGAGCGTAGATCTGAAGGTCAGTCGCGTGTTTTTCTGTGTCACGGATACATCCAGGAAACAGGATGTACTGGAAGGTCTCCAGAGCGCTGCCGGGTTTCTTCGGCATGAAATGAGCAGGTCGGTGCGGCTCAAGAGTATTCCACAGTTGAGTTTCTCCTATGATGAGTCTTTTGATTACGGGACCAAGATAGACACCATACTTGACCGGCTGGAAAGAGATGAAAACCAGGATAGCTGAAATCATCAGACAGCACTCCTCTTTTGAGATCATTACCCATGAAGGCCCAGACGAAGATGCCGTTGGTTCCAGCAGGGCTTTGGCCTTGGGACTCATCCATCTGGGAAAGTCAGTGAAACTCATCTACCCGAGTCCTATCCCTGAATCACTCCAGTTCACCCCCGCTCCGAAGACCAAGCGGATCAGCTCTCCCGAGGTTTCTCTGCTCTTGGATGTATCGGATATATCCATGATTGCGGGTGTGAATCCTCGGGGGATGGTTGTGGTGATTGATCATCACAAGACAAACAATGGGTTCGGTGAGTTCTTCTGGATCGATCCGAGCAAGTCATCTACAAGCGAAATGGTCTATGAGCTGTGCATGGAGCTCGGCATAGAGATCACGAGTGCGATTGCCTCAAATCTTTATCTGGGCTTGTTCGGGGATACTGGCGGATTCGTCCATGCCAACACAACTCCTGATGTCTTCAGGGTTGCTTATGCCCTCACCCTTGCCGGGGCTGAGCCCAACTCTATTGCAAACAAGCTCAGGAAAACACGGTCTCTGACATTTTTTCACCTTCTGTGCACGGTGATGGAACGAATCTTTTTTCAGGATGGAATCTGTGCTGGGTATATCAGATTTTCTGACATGATCAGAGCCCATGCACGGCCTGATGATACCAGTGGTATCATTGATGAGATGGCTTCTCTTGCAGGAGCAGATCTCGTCATTCTGCTCAAGGAACTCGATCCTGACACGGTGCACTGTTCCCTCAGAAGCAGGAATGGGGAATCTGCCCTGCGCACAGCACGGGCTTTCGGGGGAGGAGGCCATGCAATGGCGGCTGGGTTTACAGTCAAGGGCAGGGCAGAAGAGATCATAGGAGACGTGATAGAGGAAGGAGAGAGGTGGATCGAGAAGGAATAGTGCTTGTAGACAAGCCCGCACATATCACCTCCCGCCGGGCTGTTGACTATATCATGGAGATGCTCAAGGTGAAACGTGCTGGACATTTTGGCTCGCTGGATCCCTTCGCAACAGGCCTGCTCTGTATCGGTGTCGGACAGGGGACGAAACTCCTGCCGTTCATGTACGCTCAGGAGAAAGAGTACTGTGCCCTTATTGGGCTGGAAATGTCTACGGACACAGACGATATCACCGGGAGCCCGTTAAAACGGTTTGATACTGTTCACGTAAATGTTGAAGAGGCTCGGCGATGGTTTTCTCGCCACACAGGCTGGATCAATCAGGTGCCCCCCGAGTACTGTGCACAGAAATACCGGGGAAAGCCATTATATAAGCTGAAGCGGGCGAATAAAGATGTTTCCCCCAGGCCCAAGCAGGTCTATATCGAAAGTGCTGAAATCCTTGATTCGGGCGATGAATGGATGAAAGTGAAGATTGTCTGTTCTCGGGGTACCTACATACGGGCTATTGCCAGGGATATCGGGCAAGCACTGGGCTATGGCGGATACCTCCGGGAGCTGAGGAGGACGAGATCAGAAGGATTCCATGTCAAGGACGCATATACCATCGAGGAGATCTCGCAACGGATTCAAGAGGGGCGTGAGGTGGTTATTCCCCTCACGGACGCAGTTCATCTTCCGAAAGCGAGGGTGACTCGAATAGGCGAAACGGGTATACGGGAAGGACATCCCATTCAGGTGTCCTGGATCCTGGATGATGTTGACGCCCCCCATGGGGCCTATGTTGCACTGATGAATGGTGACAGACATCTTCTGTGCATTGCCAGGGTCGAGAGAGATGGGGGGATATTCGGATACATTGAGAGAGGATTCAGGCCGTATTAGCTATTTACAGCAGAATATCTGGTGTGTTAAGTTTCAGTTTCGCAACAATATAATAAAAGAAATGGGCAAATACACTCATTCGAGACTACCCACAGGAGGAACGACAGTGGCTTTGACGATAGAGGAAAAGAAGGATATCATCAACAAATTCAAGAAGAACGAGAAAGATACCGGATCACCGGATGTGCAGGTTGCCATTCTCACAAAGAGGATCAACGACCTTACTGAACATTTCAAGGTGCACAAGAAAGATCACCATTCCCGAAGAGGTCTCCTCATGCTCGTAGGGCAGAGAAGGAGGCTCCTCAACTATATCAAGGCAAAAGACGCCAAACGGTATCGGGAGCTGCTTGAAGCGCTGAGCTTGAGGAAGTAGACAGCATATGAAAGTTGAGACAAAGGGTACCGGGTATCCTCTTATATTTGAAGTGGGGAATGTTGCACGACAGGCCGATGGGTCTGTGCTTGTATATCAGGGAGATAGTATTGTGCTGGTCACCGCGACAGCGGCAAAAGAAGAACGGAAGGGGACGGACTTTCTTCCTCTGGTCGTAGACTATCAGGAGATGAGCTATGCGGCCGGACGAATCAAGGGCGGGTTCATCAAACGGGACGGGAAGCCGGGAACCCAGGAGATACTCACTGCACGGTGCATAGACAGGCCGATCAGACCGTTGTTTCCGAAAAACTTTCACAATGAAGTACAGGTCATCGCCATGGTGCTTTCTGCCGATCCAGACTGTACGCCTGATGTCATGGCTGTAAACGGTGCGTCTGCAGCGCTTCACATATCGAGCATCCCCTTCTTTGGGCCCATTGGAGGGGCCAGGGTCGGACTGATCAACGGAGAATTTGTCATCGATCCCTCGGTTGCTCAACTTGAGGACAGTCAGCTCGAACTGATGGTGGTGGGAACCAGAGATGCCATTGTCATGGTGGAAGGTGAGGCCAGGGAGCTTTCTGAGCAGACCATCCTGGATGCAATAGCCTTTGCACACACGAGGATTCGTGAGGTCATCGATGCCATTGAAGAGCTCGGGAAACTCACAGCCAAGGAAAAAATGAAAATTCCTCAGATCCAGGAGGATCCACTCCTTTTCGAGGAGATCAGGAGTCTAACTGAACACAGATTCGAGCACATTCACATGGCCGCTCATTCAAAACAGGGGAGGAGGAATCTGATAGAAGAGCTTGTGAGCGAGATCCTTGAGCGGTTTTCCGATGATGGGGAAGACCGAATTGCACTGGTGAAGATGGCACTGTCTGATGCGGAAAAGAAGACGGTGAGAAGGGTTATGAGGGAGAAGCGCGTCCGGATCGATGGACGAGGGTTTGACGACATCAGGAACATCGAATGCAAAGTAGGAATCCTTCCCAGGACTCACGGGTCTGCTCTCTTCACCAGGGGTGATACCCAGGCTCTCGCAATTACGACGCTGGGTACCCCCCGGGACGAACAGCGGGTAGAAACTCTCCTGGGAGAGACAACAAAATCATTCATGCTCCACTACTCGTTTCCACCCTTTTCTGTGGGGGAGGTTCGCATGCTGAGAGCTCCCAGCAGACGGGAGATTGGACATGGAAACCTTGCAGAGCGCGCCCTCAACCCCATGCTGCCAGAAGAGGGTGCATTCCCGTATACGATCAGACTGGTATCGGAGATCCTTGAGTCGAACGGATCGTCTTCCATGGCAACGGTGTGTGGCGGATCCATGTCCCTGATGGACGCAGGCGTTCCCATGAAGAAGCCGGTCGCCGGGATTGCCATGGGGCTCATTAAGGAACAGGACGAGTACATTGTGCTGACAGACATCCTGGGCGACGAGGATCACCTTGGGGATATGGATTTCAAGGTAGCAGGGACAGCTGACGGGATAACCGCGCTGCAGATGGACATCAAGATATCCGGTATTCCTGGGGACGTGCTGGGGCAGGCACTCGAAAAGGCGCGAATAGGCCGGCTGAACATCCTCGAGAAGATGACCCAGGCTATTGTCACTCCCCGTCCAGACATCTCACCTTTTGCCCCCCGCATCTATACGATGCAGATCAACCCTGACAAGATTCGTGATGTTATCGGTACGGGTGGAAAGGTGATCAAGGAGATCATTGCCAAAACAGAAACCAAGATCGAGATCGATGATTCCGGACGGGTTGATATCTTCTCCCCTGATGAAGATCATGCCAAGATGGCAGTGGACATGATCAATCAGCTCACCGAGGAGCTCGAGGTTGGACGGGTGTACAGTGGACATGTCTCCAAGATCATGGATTTCGGTGCCTTCGTGGATTTCCCGTCCGGAGAGAGCGGTCTTGTCCATATCTCCCAACTTGCGTATGAGAGAGTGAAGAACGTACGGGATGTTGTTCAAGAGGGTGACGAGATCATCGTGAAGGTCATCGGGATTGACAGCAAGACAGGAAAAGTCAGGCTGAGCCGAAAAGAAGCCCTCAAAGACGCAACCCACCATCGTACATGATTAAGACGACCGTCCTTCCCAACGGAGTTCGGATCATCACCGAGAGCATGCCCGAATTCCGTTCGGTTACCTTGGGAATCTGGGTGAATGTCGGATCGAGGAATGACCCTCCTCACGATCTTGGCATCGCTCACTTCACTGAGCACATGATGTTCAAAGGCACGCATTCGAGGAGTGCTTTGCAGATAGCCAAGGAAATCGACGCACTGGGAGGCCATCTCAACGCACAGACAGCAAAGGAGTACACGGTCTACTACACGAAGGTGTTGGATGAACATCTTGCAAAGGCGGCAGACATTCTCTTCGATCTGTTCCTCAACTCCGCGATCGAACCTGATGAACTGGAAAAGGAAAAGAAAGTCGTGCTCCAGGAGATCAGGATGACCGAGGATACTCCGGATGACTACATTTCAGATCTCTTTGCAGAGGCCTTTTTCCATGACACCTCCCTGGGGACAGCCATTCTCGGGACCTCGGATACCGTCAGTGCATTTACACGGGAGCATGTCGTTTCTTTCCTGCAGAATACCTATGACCCCAGATCAATTATTGTCGCCTCAGCGGGGAACCTCGATCACGAAAGGCTTGTTGATACAGCCGCACCGTTATTCGAGGGACTGGCACAGAAAACTCGGAATTCGGTCGGTAAAACGTCTCTGGAGCTGAGCGGTGTGCAGAGAGCGCACTACAAGGATATCGAGCAGGTGCATATCACGCTGGGGACCGTCGGGTCGGCCATGAATGACGAGAAGAGGTGGACATACGCCGTTCTCAATACTATGCTCGGGGGGTCCATGAGCTCCATGCTTTTTCAGGAAGCCAGAGAGAAGCTAGGCTTGGTATACTCTATCTATTCCTACCTCAGTTCGTACCGCGACTGCGGGGTCCTCGCGATGTACGCTGCAACCACCCCGGATAATGTAAACAGGACCATGGACGTCATTTCGAACCAGATGGTGAAGATCAAAAACGGGGAGCTGGGGGATATGAGACTGGAGGACGTCAAGGCACAGATTAAAGGGAACCTTCTGCTCTCCAGGGAGAGTACTGTAAACAGGATGTCATCCATGGCCAAGAATGAGATGTACTATAACAGAGAAGTGGGCGTTGATGAGGTTATAGACAAGATACAGGCCGTGACCCGTGATGACATTGTTCGACTGGCAGATGAAATATTCACCAGGGAAAAGCTGACATTCGTCTCTCTTGGAAAGATGGGCCGAGACGAAATTAATGCACTTGACTCTATGTAGGACTCAGACAGAAGCAGCGTGCGTTGATGTGTGAAATACCCACCTGCTTCGACCTAGGAGCAGTTTTCTCCACGCAGACCTGTCCGGTTTTTTGACGCGTACGCCAATAAAATATGAGGCTCCGTCAATCGTGTACCACATGATGGATCCGGAAAGTGTTACATTTTCGACATCAATGAATACCGACTCGTGGATCATCTCCAAGAGGCATGATTTCACCCGGGTTGTCGGAACTTCCATACAGAATTCGCTGCGTGTGATCTCCTTGATTCTCCCGTCCAGGATTGAGTCACCGATTCTGCAGGAGAGACGCAAACAATCAGTCTCGACTCTCTGAATTGGTGGTCCAACAAAAAACATCTTTTTCCTTGCCTCGTTATACAGGATTTACTATAGATGTATGCAAGAAAAATGCCTGAAATAAGAAATCTCAAATGCGTGCTCGCGTACGATGGTTCCTCCTTCATGGGGTGGCAGATACAACCTGGTGTCAGAACTGTTCAGGAGACGTGTGAGTCGGCACTGAAAAGGATTCTCTGTCACGAGGTACGGGTCATCGCGGCTGGCCGCACGGATACAGGAGTCCATGCGCTCCACCAGGTCATCAATCTCCGCACACCGAATCCGATTCCTCCAGGCGGGCTGATGAGGGCACTGAACTCGACCCTTCCTGGAGATGTCTCCGTTCTTTCGATACACGATGTTTCCCCTGACTTTCACGCACGGACGTGTGCACAATCCAAGACCTATGTGTATGTCATGGACACATCTGTGCATCCCAATCCACTGCTGTCACGGTACGCGCTTTCCGTCCGGGGAAATATCGATATCACTGCCATGCAGGAGGCTGCAGCGAGCCTTACTGGGAGAAGAGATTTCAGCTCTTTTCAGGGTGCGGGATCGTCTGTGAAGACGAGCATTCGGGAGGTGATGGTTTCCGACGTCTTCACCAAGGGTTCACGGATTATGTACCGTATCCAAGGTAGCGGTTTTTTACGACATATGGTAAGGAACATAGTTGGCACACTGCTGATGGTGGGCACTGGTTCGCTGATCCCTGAGGATATGGGGCGAATTCTTGAGATGAGGCATCGCAGCCATGCAGGACCGACAGCGCCACCCCAGGGCCTCTATTTGGTTGGTGTAGAATATTAGGGAGAGGGGGTGCATATGAAAGGTGTGGTTTTGGCAGGAGGCCTGGGGACCCGGCTCTATCCGCTTACCAAAGTCACGAATAAGCACCTGCTTCCAGTCTACAATAAACCCATGATCTACTACCCGATCGAGACCCTTGCGAATGCAGGAATACGCGAGATCATGGTGGTCACTGGAGGGAACAGCGCAGGGGATTTTCTACGCCTCCTCGGCAATGGGAAGGAATTTGGTCTTAACCGCATCCACTATGCATATCAGGAGGGTGAAGGAGGCATCGCAGAGGCATTGGGCCTCACCGAGTCTTTCGCGGAAGGAAGGCCGATCTGCGTGGTGCTGGGTGACAACATCATTGAAGGGTCGATCACGGAGGCGGTCGAATCATACCGGAGACAAGGAAACGGGGCACGGATTATGCTCAAGGAGGTCCCGGATCCCGAGCGTTTCGGGGTGCCTGTATTCGATGAAGACAGGATTATACGAATTGAGGAAAAGCCAAAAAATCCCAAGAGTTCATATGCCGTAATCGGTATCTATATGTACGACACACGGGTCTTTGACATCATCTCGGGACTGAAGCCGTCCGAACGGGGGGAACTCGAGATCACGGATGTGAACAATGCCTATATCGAGGCAGGGACCATGAAATGGTCCGTTCTCTCGGGATGGTGGACCGACGCCGGGACCATAGAGAGTCTCCTTCGGGCAAGCACCTTAGTCGCAAAGACCGGTGCCAATACGAGAAGATCGCATACGGGAGGGGTCACGGAAGAGGCATGACACAGGTTCTCGTTACAGGCGGATGCGGCTTCATAGGAACCAATCTTCTGCGCTCAATTCTCAAGAGCAGGCCGGACTGGCAGGTGGTGAATCTCGATCTTTTGACCTATGCTGGCAACATCGAAAACACGGTTGATCTCGAACGGGATTACCCTTCCCGCTACACATTCATCCGGGCTGATATCGCCGATGCCCAGGCGATGGATGACATCTTTTCTCGATACGCCATAGAGCTTGTGTTGAATCTCGCTGCGGAATCGCACGTGGACAGGAGTATTGAGGCATCCGGCGTGTTCGTTCGCACCAATGTGTTCGGGGCCCAGGTCCTGCTTGATGCTTCCATCAAGCATAGGGTGGAGAGATTTGTCCAGGTGTCAACGGATGAGGTCTATGGGAGCCTTGAGGAGGACGGAAGATTCACCGAGGATCTCCCGTTAGCCCCGAATAGCCCGTATTCCGCAACCAAGGCAGCGGCAGATCTATTGGTGAGGGCCTATATCAAAACCTATGGTCTCGATGCCGTGATTACCCGGTGCTCAAACAACTACGGGCCGTATCAGTTCCCGGAGAAGCTCATCCCGCTCATGGTGGTGAATGCCTCCCACGATAGAGATCTCCCGGTGTATGGTGATGGCAAGAATGTGAGGGACTGGATCCATGTAGAGGATCACTGCAGAGGGATCATCACGGTTGCGGAAAAGGGCGTTCCAGGAGAGATCTACAACATGGGGGGCAATGCAGAAAAAGAGAATATCGAGATCGTCCGGATGATTCTGCACCACCTGGGCAAAGGAGAAGAGTTGATCCGTTTCGTGAAAGACAGGCCTGGCCATGATTTCCGCTATGCAATGGACCACACCAAGATTTCGACCACGCTGGGATGGCGGCCCGAGATAGAGTTTTCGGAAGGAATACGCACCACCATCGAGTGGTATCTCGCCAACAGGGCCTGGTGGGAGAGGATCCTCTCGGGTGACTACATGGACTACTATGAGAGGATGTACGGCGCACGATGAGGATTCTCGTAACCGGGGCAAAAGGTCTCCTGGGGCATGATGTTGTCGATGTCTTCGAGGAATCAGGACACAGTGTCATTGCGGCCGATATCATGCCCGAGGGGACGTACCTCGATATCACCGAGCCAGATACCATTCGGAAAGTCCTGAGTGCAGAACGACCGGATTGGCTTATAAACTGTGCTGCCTACACGAATGTGGATGCATGTGAAGAACACGAGGACCAGGCGTTCCTGCTCAATGCCCAAGGACCTGAACACCTCGCGCAGGCCTGCTCCCGGTTTGGGGTATCACTTCTCCATATCAGCACGGACTACGTGTTTGACGGGACAAAGGAAGACCCCTACACGGAACAAGATCTGCCTCATCCCATAAATGCCTATGGCAGGAGCAAGCTTGCAGGAGAGTACGCCGTCAGGACCACCACCAAGGAGTACATTATTATCAGGCCCCAGTGGCTTTTCGGCATCCATGGCCACAATTTTGTCGCAACGATCATCGAAATTGCGCGGAATAATGAAAAAATCCGCGTAGTGAACGATCAGAGGGGATCTCCCTCGTATGCCAAGGACCTTGCCAAGGCCATCAGGCTGCTTGTTGAACTCAATGCCCGGGGAACGTATCATCTCTGCAATCGAGGGAGAGCCACCTGGTTCGATCTTGCGAAGAAAGCAGTCGAGCTTGCCGACCTTGATACAGAGGTGATTCCGGTTTCATCAGACGAGTTTCCCAGACCTGCACAAAGGCCGGCGAACAGTATTCTTTCAACAAAGAAGTTCACGGATGTCACTGGAAAACTCATGCCGATGTGGCAGATCTCTCTGGAAAACTATATCAAGGAGTACCTCCTCCAGTGGAGGAAGACGAGCCAGACCTAGTCGTCAAGGAAATACCATGTACAATGGTACCTGGAGGTGCTACATAGGGGGCAGAAGAGGGAGAGGCAGACGCGTCCATCTCCTCCCGACATGACATCCTAAAAAAGGAGAGCAAAGGAGCTGATATTGAGCAAGGAAAGGAAAAAGAGTGTTGCCCGCGATTGGATCGAGGCCCTGATCGTAGCTTTCGTCATCGCGATGATCATCAGGGCATTCGTTCTCCAGGCGTACAGAATTCCCTCTTCATCCATGGAGGACACGCTTCTCAAGGGGGATCATATCCTCGCAACAAAATTTACCTACGGGTTGACAGTTCCGTTTACCACCAAGAAGATCTGGGGTGCGGACAGAGTTCCTGAACGGGGGGACATCATCATCTTCACTTTTCCGGTGAACCATTCCATGGACTTTGTCAAGCGTGTGATCGCCCTCCCGGGGGAAACGATCGAGATCATAGACAAGGAGGTCTTCATCAATGAGCAGCTCTACAAAACCGGAACAGAAAAGTATACCGATCCCTTTATCCTGAACCATGGACAGGGAAAGGTGCGTGATAATTTCGGTCCTGTGACGATCAAGCCCGGACATGTCTTCGTCATGGGGGATAATCGGGATCAGAGCTATGACAGCAGATTCTGGGGGCAGGTACCCCTTGAGAACATCAAGGGCAAGGCCTTCATCATCTATTTTTCCTGGACGAATGCGAAACCATGGGTCAGGTTCTGGAGGATCGGCAATCTGATCCACTAGGAGTGTCATATGGTGCATCAGTTTCGCGCATCAGATATCGAAGGGTTTTTCCAACAGATCTCTGGGAAACTTATTGGGGCATTCACCTCGTGGGATGATGTGGCATTCATCGGGATACGCAGTGGGGGTGAGCTCATTGCGCGCAGTCTGGTGGAGTTGATCAAGGCAAAGACAGGCAATGAGATACCCCTGGGTGTGCTGGACATCACGTTATATCGAGACGATCTCTCCAAGCGGCGATTCTATCCCGAGGTGAGAAGTACGGATATCCCCTTTTCGGTGGACAACAAGGATATCATCCTGGTGGATGACGTACTCCACACCGGAAGATCGGTTCGGGCAGCCATCGATCATATTGTGGATCTCGGACGACCAGGGAGGATATACCTCTTGGTCCTGTTCGATCGGGGAGGAAGGGAACTCCCGATCCAGGCAGATTTTGTGGGGGAGCATATCGAATTGCCCGACGATCGAATCATCAAGCTCGACGTCTCTCCTGACGGCGAGTCCATAGCAGGGGTTGTAATCAGCGAGGTGCCCCGATGAACTGGCCTCGCAAAGACATCATCGGGATTCAGGATCTGACACACGATGAGATCAGAACCATCTTGGACATGACAACCTCGTTCAAAGAGATATCAAAGCGCGACATCAAGAAGGTTCCAACTCTTCGAGGAAAGACCGTAGTGCTGCTCTTCTATGAACCCAGCACCAGGACGAGACTCTCCTTCGAGATCGCTGCGAAACGCCTCAGTGCAGATACAACGTCGCTGTCAGCTTCCGGATCCTCGTTTACCAAGGGAGAAACGATCATGGATGCAGCCCTGAATGTTATGGCAATGGCTCCGGATTGCATCGTGATCAGGTATCCGTATGCAGGAATTCCGCAGAAGTTGGCGCAAGAGCTTCCCTGCTCCATTATCAATGCGGGAGACGGATACCATGAACACCCAACCCAGGCATTGCTTGACATGTACTCCATGAAGGAACATTTCGGGAGACTGGAGGGGCTCTGTGTCGCTATCGTGGGAGACATTTTTCATTCCAGGGTTGCCCGGTCTAATGCATATGGACTGAAGAAAATGGGGGCCCGTGTGATTCTCATTGCACCCAAAACCCTGATTCCCCCGGGTGTGGACTCATGGGGAGTGACCAGTGAGACGGACTTCGATTCCGTCATCCCTGATGCTGATGTGATCATGATGCTGAGGGTACAGAAGGAACGCCTTGAAGAGCAGTTTTTCCCAGACGAGCGGGAATATTCTGTCTTCTATGGACTCAACAAACGCAGGGTGGACATGATGAAACCAGATGCCGTCATCATGCACCCGGGCCCCATGAACAGGGGTGTAGAGATCACCTATGACGCTGCAGATTCAGCGCGGTCGATCATCCTCAATCAGGTGGAAAACGGTGTGGCGGTGAGAATGACGCTCTTGTATCTGTCCCTGGGAGGAAGTATCCATGTGGATTAAGGGTGCACGGATTCTCGATCCGGAAAACAGGATCGATTCACCGGGCGATGTCCATGTTTCCCAGGGCAGAATCGCGGGGGTCTATCCTGGAGGATCCTCTGAAAGTGATTCAGAGAGCATCGATGCACGGGGAAAGTGGGTGCTGCCCGGGCTGATAGACATGCACACCCACCTCAGGGAGCCGGGATTCGAGTACAAGGAGGACATATCATCGGGAAGCCTCGCAGCTGCAGCGGGTGGTGTGACTACGGTGGTCTGTATGGCCAACACGGATCCTGTCAATGACAATCCTTCGGTCACCAAGTACATCGTAGAGAAGGCACGGACGGTGGCTCTCGTCAGGGTTCTCCCCGTCGGTGCAGTGAGCAGGGGTCTCAAGGGGAAAGAACTCTCCGAGATGGGACTCATGAAACAGGCGGGGATCATCGCAGTATCCGATGACGGTCAGCCCGTAGAGGATTCTTCCCTCATGCGTAGGGCTCTGGAGTATGCCTCCACCTTTGGGCTTTCCCTCATATCCCACTGCCAGGATAGGGCGTTGAGCGCTTCAGGAGTCATGAACGAGGGGGGGCTGTCCACACGACTGGGACTTCCAGGCATCCCCTCGGTTTCAGAAGAGATCATGGTATCTCGCGATATCCTCCTGTCCAAGATCACCGGGATACCGATTCACATCACCCATGTTTCCTCACAGACAAGCCTCGAACTCATCGCGTCTGCGAAAGAGCAGGGCATCCAGGTTACCTGCGATGTCACACCCCATCACCTTCTCCTGACAGAAGAGCAGGTCATGACCTATGATACAAACACCAAGATGTATCCGCCTCTCCGCACCGAGACAGACAGGAGAGCCCTTCTGGGCGGGCTGAAAGACGGCGTAATCGACTGCATCGCCTCAGACCATGCTCCCCATGCCAGGGACGAGAAGAATCTCGATTTCGATACCGCTCCCTTCGGAATCATTGGCCTCCAGACATTGCTTCCCGCTCTCTTGAAGATCCATTCCGAGTATGCAATCGACATCGTTCAGCTTCTGGCAGCTGTCACCTGTAACCCTGCACGCATACTCGGGATAGACGGCGGAACCCTCTCGCAAGGATCCCGGGCGGACATCACCATTGTCGACCCTGATGCAGAGTGGGTGTTCACAGAAGATAGTATCAGATCAAAGTCACAGAACTCCCCCTTTATCGGGCAGCGATTCACGGGAAAGGTGATCCAGACAATCGTGGAGGGACGTGTAGTCTTTCGCGAAACCTAGAGGAGTCCGTCTTCGTCGATGATATTCCGTACTCTTCTGCCAATGGCAAGGCACGCGGTGAGTCCCGGGGATTCGATGCCGATCAGATTGATCAGCCCGGGAAGACCCCGGTCCCATTCGTGACAGATGATAAAATCTCGCACAGGTGATCCTGGGGCCTGGATTTTCGGTCGAATACCAGCCATGTCAGGCATCAGATCATCTTTCTGGAGAAAAGGCAGCATGGTTGCGGTGTGTGCGAGAAAGTCGGTCACATGAGCAGGGTCTACATCATATGAGAGTGTATTGACATAGAATGCATTTGGCCCGAGTCGAATGGATCCTGAGAGGTCTCTGGTCACATGAATTCCCAGCCCTGTAAGGCTTTTCTCCGGACTTGGATAGACGAGCCCGTGTACAAGTCGCTGCTTTTTCCCGCGAATACGGAAGTATTCTCCCTTCACAGGGAAGATCCGGTAGCCGGCCTCATCAGGGAGTATTCCAGTCATGGCTGCAATACGGTCAGAGTCAAGCCCTGCCGCGTTGATGACCAATCGAGACGAGAACGAGTAAGGCTTGCCATCGGGGCCGCACACTGAGCAGACAAATCCGGGCTGGGCTGGGTCGAGCCCATGCAGGCGGGTTCGATACAGAATGGTGCATCCATTGTCCAGGCAGAGCGCCTCCAGTCTCTTGATGAGAGAATGGGTATCGACGACACCTGTGTTCGGGGAAAACAGGGCGCACCTGCCTTCGACATGCGGTTCGCGGTGTTTCAGCTCCGACCTGGTCAGGAACGTTAAGCCTTCAGCCCCGTTCTCAGTCCCTGCCAGGACAAGGTCTTCAATGGATTGTTCCTCTGATGCATCCACGGCCACGATCACCTTGCCGATTTTTCTCGATGGTATCTCGTGAGATCTGCAGAAATTGTAGAGCATCCGTGATCCCTCAACGCAGAGGATGGCCTTGAGAGATCCTTTCGGATAGTAGATCCCTGCATGGATTACCTCTGAGTTCCGGGAGCTGATTCCTTTGCCCGGGCCTGTGTCCTGCTCGATAATGACGATTGTCCTTCCGGGCGCACTGATATGAGATGCCACGGAAAGACCGATCAGACCGGCCCCGATGATCGTCGCATACACGCTGAGCATGGGGAAAGGTATATCAGGAAAGCTTGTACCGTGGAAGAAAATGCTGGTGCATCCAGTCACTGTTACCAGGCTGGAATACAGACTCGGGTGTTCAGCAATTCTGCATGAAGGCAAGAGGAAGGAGGGGTGTATACAGACGGAAAGACGTCCCGTGATTTCCTTGCCTCTGCTTGGCGGATCTGCTATACCGATTCGTGGTTTTGAAAAACCTCTGGGATGATCACACAACATTGGGGAGGATTCCATGGATATCAGGGATAAAATTCCGGTAATTCGAGTTGCAATACGTGGTGCAAACGGGAGAATGGGCCTTCAAGCCATTTATGCATCGATGGAGAACAATGAGGGCATTCTCGATCGAGCCAGGAAAAAGGAGATCAGGGACGACGATGTCTGGATAGATGTCGTCTACGGAGCATTCACAGCCGATATCCCAACGGTGCAGCAGTTGCTCGCAGGGGTCATGAGATCGGAAAAATCCAAGATTCTGGAAGGATACGACAAGCTCGGGAAACCGATCTATCGTCTGAAATCGGACGGCAAGCATGAACTGAGAACAAAATACGTGGAACAGACCCTCGATGAGGAACCTCAAAGAGATCATGTCATTCCGTTCGACCGGCAGGAAATCGTTGACACCCCGGAAGGGCTGCCCGCGATCAAGATCCTCTCGAAGGACAAGCAGGAGG
>JBNGDS010000005.1:17540-76995 GCA_049975365.1 Desulfomonilia bacterium
AGGTTCTTTCAACGATCAGGCACACCAATATCAGACTCGGAGAACTCTCAGGAGAGGCCATCATGGACAGGGTCCTCGATACGGCCAACGATCTGGGAGCGAATGTCCTCCTCGCGTGCGTTGGGGATACGGCAAAAAAGGCGGATAGGATGTCCATGTGGCTGGATAAGATCCATGAAAAGAAGTATGCAATTGCCTACTTGGAGTCTGCGCCTGCGAAGGGGTGGGACAGTCGGCTCCTGTCACGACAGAACGAGATCAGCGTTCTGTGTTCACGGAATTACAGCCCCACAGGAACGCTCTTTCGGACAGGGATAGCCCTGAAACAGCCGCTGTTCAGCTACAACACATTCGAACTCGGTAAAGCTTCAGACATGTTCAAGACATACTTTAAACGCATCGTTCAACAGATCATCTCAACAGGGGAGTTTCAGAATTTCGCACAGATCCTGCCCAAGCAGCCGTCCACCATCAGGGAAATCGATGGAGAAGAGATCATCGTGAACTTTCCACCGAACTTCCTCACGGTAACATCTCCAACATACATCACCTTTTCCTTCTATGAAGACAACGAGTACGGGTTCATCTGCGCATCCCTAATCCCGAATCTCAAGGCACTTGGCCTGCTCTACAAGAACACCGAACTGGTGGACACAATCAGGAGCGATTCGATTCGGTACGAGGCGGTTACCAATATCCCAGGACTATTTGGTGTTGACTGGATGATCAAGGCCCCGGACGAGATCATCAGGAGAGGCGGGGCAATGTCCACGAGCTCCTGTACCACCAATGGCAATATCGTAGGCGATTTCATCATATTTCTCGCCTTGTACTGCTACTATGAGCACTTCTTCCCGGTCATGAAAGACTACTACACCTGCACGGAAGCAGCAGAGAAGATTGATCTGAAAGAGAAGATTGAGAAGAGATTTGCCGAATTCAATGGATTTTTAGGCGATCTCGTCGCACACAGGGCGAGGTTGATCAAGGCCGTGTTCAACTTCTACTACGAGAACATCTCGTTCATCAACACAGACATGCAGCACGGTCTTACCCGATCCGAATCTCCGGATGTGGTGGAGTTTCTCAGAGAGACATCCTCCGGCTCACAGACTGAGGTACCCAAATTCCTATCTCTCCCAGAGAAAGAGCTCGATTATCTCATCGGACTCAAGGCATATCTCCAGGAGCAGATGGATCGGGAGAGCAGCGAGCAGGAAAAGGCTGCACTCTCTGAGCAGATTCAAAAGATCGATTCCAGTATCCACGCCATAGAGGAAAACATAAAAATCGTGAACATCCTGGAGAATCTGTCGGGGAATTAAGAGCTTGACACTCTGTTTTTGTTTGGATTAAGAACCCTAAGGTATGGGCCCATAGCTCAATTGGTAGAGCCACCGGCTCATAACCGGTAGGTCCCTGGTTCGATTCCAGGTGGGCCCACATATTGGGGAAGAAGGCGTGAGTAAGGGATATATACATGAGACGCGTGCCACACTGAGAAAGGAGACAAAAGAGACAAGGGGTGCTAAATCTAGCATCCCTTTTTTTTATGCAGAAGATGGTGCTCAAGGATGTGCTGAAGATACTTGATGCGATTGCCCCGTTTGAGACCACCGAGGAATGGGATTCTACAGGTCTCATGGTGGGAGACCCTCAACAGGAGATCCGGTCGACACTGGTTGCCCTTGAGCCTTCACTCGATGTCATCGATTCTGCGTGTGAACGCGGCATCGACCTTATCATCACCCACCATCCCCTGGTGTTTCAGCCGCTGCAGCGGATTGACCTTTCCCGAGTTGTTTCAAGGAAGATTGCTGAGCTCATTCGGCACGGGATTTCCCTGGTGAGCATGCACACGAACCTTGACAAGGCCCAGGGCGGGGTAGCCGATGAGCTTGCCAGGAGTCTATCTCTGCAGAATGTGAAACACTTCGGCATGCTGCGAGTGGGAACCACATCGGCTCCTGTTGGTCTCCATGCCTGGGTTCGAACACTCCCGTTTCGTCACGTGCGCATTGCCGACGCCTCCAGGGCAGTGCAGACCGTCGGATTCTGTCCCGGAAGTGGAATGGATTCCTGGATGCAGGCCCTTGATCTGGGCTGCGACACCTTCCTCACCGGGGATGTCCGGTACCATGCTGCGCTGGACGCGAAGGAGGCGGGCATGAACGTTGTAGATCCCGGCCATTTTGCCAGTGAAGAGATTATTGTGGAGCCGCTTTCCTCACGGCTCCGAGAAATGCTGCCCGGAATGGACATCAATGTTCACCACGGAGTGGATGTCTTTGAGTTCATAACACAGAAGGAGAGAGAGGATTGAAAGATTTGTTAGCTGACCTGATAGCCCTGCAGAATGTAGAGATCGAGATCTACAAGGCTGAAGAAGGGCTGAAACAGATCCCTAGTGAAATTGAAGAGATAGACAGTATCATCGCTGCTCGCAGAAAATCTTTTGATGCCATTGATGAAGAGATCGCGTCCCACGAGGAGCGGAAGACTCAGCTCGAAACTGAGTTGAAGGAAAATCAGGCGATTCTCGATGCAGCAGACGCACGGATCAAACGGATCAAGACGAATAAGGAATACCTCGCCCTGCAGCGGGAGATAGACCTCGCGAAAAAGCGGAAGGCGGATCTCGAAGACCACGTGCTGGCCATTATGGAAAAGATCGACAAGAAAATCGTGGAACGTGACCGGATTCAGCACTCGTTTGACGCGGACAGGGTGATCCTGGATGAGAAGAAAGAAAAGCTCCTCGAACAGATCAGACAGCTCGAGGCAGTGCGGGATGAATACAAGGGCCAGGACGATCACCTGAGAAAGACCGTGGACCCGCCACTCCTATCCAAGTACGACAGGATCAAACAGAGCAAAAAGGGCCTTGCCGTGGTGGAATGCATCGACGGGGTCTGCAGGGGATGTCACATGCACATTCCGCCCCAGCTGTTCAACGACCTTGTCAGGGGCGACAGGCTCATCAACTGTCCGGTGTGCCAGCGGATCCTGTTCGTGAAGGCAGATTCAGATGAAGGCTGAAGATCACATTCACTCATAGTCTCTGATCGATGAGAATACCCTGTAATCAAGAGATCAGACACACGGCTTAGAACATATACCTTGAACACGCTGTTCGGCCATGGTATGAGGAACACACTGAAGCACTGTAAGAGTTCTTTCAACAACCCTCCTTTCAAGGCGTGAGCGCACGGATTTTTCAGTGCATCAAGCCTGATATTTTTATCCCTAAAGTTTTTTTGAAAACATCCGTAAAGATAGAGAAATGCGAAAAGGACAAAAACGGACTCCAGAGATGCAAATTTGTAACCGGCTTAATACATACCCTGTTAAGCGAATCATTCATACCTAAAGGAGGAGCAAAAAATGGTGAGATCTGACAAGAAAGGTTTTACGTTGATCGAATTGATGATCGTCGTGGCGATCATCGGTGTTCTGGCTGCCGTAGCCATCCCCGCATACTCGGGCTATGTGAAGAGAGCGAGGATGAGTGAGGTCACCAACGCGATGGGTGCCCTGGGCAGCGCAGCGGTGGAGATCTATCAGGCAAGCGGGAACATGCCCGATCTGGTCACCACGATCGCGCAGATTGACAACTCGTTCGGTATCACGATCCCGCCCACCTATGTCAGCACGGTTCAGTTTGATGGTCAGGATGTCGATGCTGATCCGGCTGGCGATCTTGAGACCGGTGTGATCACAGTCACCTTCAATGACGTCATCGGCAGTGAATTCCTGGATAGGACCATCGAACTCACGGTGAGGCAGGGAACCAGGGGCTCCTGGTCCGGCGGCACCAATCCGGTCCCATCAGGCTACATCCCCAAGAACTAGCCTGAAAGAAGGTATCACGTAGCAAAAGCCCGGCTTTATGCCGGGCTTTTTTTATGGCGTGTCATGGAGGGGATGCACGGGGAAGCGATCAGTTGCTAGACGAGCCCTGCCCGTGATAGAGGTCAGTCATGGGGCTGGACAGCACAGTGCCCGGTGATGAGGGTGTTCCCCGCAGCATGATCTGCACCCCGGAAGCCATTTCGCCTGGCATGATCAGGGGATTCCGAGATCTCGTCTACCACTACTACAGAGAGCAGGGGAGAACCTTTCCCTGGAGGGAAACCACAGACCCGTATCGCATCCTCGTCTCCGAGATCATGCTCCAGCAGACGCAGACCGAGCGGGTCATTCCGAAGTACCTGGAATTCCTGGATGCCTACCCGGATTTTCCGACACTTGCACGGGCACAGAAGAGGTCAGTGCTTGCCCTGTGGAAAGGGCTCGGATACAACCGAAGGGCCCTTGTGCTTCTGGAGATCGCGCAGAAGGTCATGGAAGACTGTTCCGGCAGGCTTCCCGCATCCAGAGAGGAACTTCTTTCGTTTCCCGGGATCGGACCATCCACTGCAGGGGCGATCATGGCCTTTGCCCACAATGTACCGGAGGTGTTCATCGAGACCAACATCCGCAGGGTGTACATCCACGTTTTCTTTCCGGGCCAGGAGGGGATCAGGGACAGGGAGATCCTGCCTCTAGTGGACGTTACCCTGGACAGGGACAACCCCCGCCAGTGGTATACCGCCCTCATGGATTACGGCGTCATGCTCAGGAAACGTACGGACAACCCCAACAGGAGGAGCGCACACTACGCGCGGCAGGGGGCATTTGAACACTCTACCAGGCAGATCAGGGGAAGGATCCTTGCAGCTCTCCTCGAAAAATCTCCCAGGGAAGGTGATGACCTCGCCAGGGGAATAGGGGCAGATCCCCGCAGAGTGGGAGAGATCATTACGGCACTGGAAACAGAGGGGTTCATCACCCGGAGAGGGAAAAAGATCGATCTGGCCTGAACCCTCAGATCTCTGACTCCTGAACGGGGGGAACAGGAGATAATGCTGCCTCGAGATCCTCCCAGAATCGCGCTCGTTTCTCCGATGTGGGATCGGACAGGGCAGGGAATTCCAGAAACGGCACGTCAATGCCCTCCCGGAGGAATTCCTCGGAGAGAATCTCTGCCATGATGCCCATGAGAACCGGATCATCCTTTCCCGGTCTGTCTTCGGGGTTGGGGGATTCGGTTCCATACTTGTTCACCTTGTGCTTCCCCCAGTGAATGCCGCAGGTCGGGCTGTTCTCAAGGCCGATGAAGCAGCTTAACGTGTAGCGGTTCTTGATGAATTCCTTGACCATGAGCAGAGGAACCTTGAGGAGTTCCTTGCAGTGATCCCTGAAAAAGATGTTGTCGTACTGCTGACGTCCCTGAGGGTTGCGCATCAAGCCCATTGCCGTTGTCTCAGGACAGGAATACTGGATGATGCCGATATTCTTCCTCAACAGATAGTTCATCAGTTCCAAAGACAAGGGAAAATTCTGGCCAAGGATGTGAACCCTGCAGTAGGGATTGACGAGACACTGGCAGATGAGGACGATTCGTTTGTTCTTTCTGCTCATACGCTTGACCTTTCCAGCACTATGGATATCTGTCTGTTATACGCCGTGCATGAAAAAATGCAATGCCCCACTGACCATGGTAAACATGAGGGAGCTGTACGACGTCGGATACATGGCTCTGTGACAAACACCCCCGGCTGTGGTACACTGCCTATGAAATCAGTGGATACGCTTAAACCGAATGTGTATAGAGAGAGCCTGTATTGGGGAGGGAGAAGAATCAGGATGAATCAGGAGACAATACGAGCATTGATCAACCCTGAGTCCATTGCACTGGTGGGAATACCGAGGGGATTCAAACCGGGAAAAGTGTTTCTGCTGGGACTGCTCGATCAGGGGTATCAGGGCAGGATCCACCTGGTGCACCCTTGTGCCGGGGTCATCGATGGAATGACTGCGCATGCCTCCCTGATGGATGTGCCGGAATCTGTTGATATGGTCATTGTTCTGTCCCCGAGGGAGAGTGTCTGGGATGTCCTTCACCAGTGCACACAGAAAAACGTGAAGGTCGTGGTGCTCTATACATCGGGATTCTCTGAATGGTCAGGGGAGCAGGGAAGCGAGGATGAAGCGAGTATGCGCAATATTGCGCACTCTGGAGGGTTCAGGATTATCGGCCCGAATTGCATGGGGATCTACTGCCCGGAGGCTAGGCTTGCCCCGTTCCCGTTCATGCCGAAGCACTCAGGAAGAATCGGGTTTCTCACCCAGAGCGGATCCCTCATGACTCTCTTCATCAATACGTGTTCTGCAAAAAAACTCTTCTTCCATTCGGTCATCAGCATCGGGAACAGTTGCGATATCGATCTGATCGATCTCATCGAGTGGATGTATTCCGAGGAGAAGGTAGGCATGATCTGCTCGTACTGCGAGGGGGTGGATGATCCCGGGGCCCTGCAGGCTGTGCTCCGGAAATTCTCCGGGAGAAAACCCCCCATCATGTGGAAAGTGGGAAACACAGACGCAGGCAGAAAGGCGGCGGCGTCTCATACCGGATCCATTGCAGGACAGAGCCATCTTTGGGAAGGGATGTTCCGGCAGTTCGGCGTCATCCAGGTCTCGGATATCGAGGAGATGACGGATAGTGTCATGGCGTTCTCCCATCTCCCGCTGACTGGCTCCGGCAGGGTCGTCATTGTATCCGGGCCAGGTGGCCCCGCCGTTTCCGCGGCCGATGCAGTGGAACGGAATGCCTTGACGATGGCCTCTCTTTCTGGACCCACCAGACGAAGGCTGGAAAAGATTCTCCCCCCTACGGGGACATCTCTGGCCAATCCCGTAGACGTGGGGCTCGGGGCATCGTTTGAGCTGGGCTACTACCTGGATGCCCTCGAGATCCTTGTCGAAGATCCGGGCATCGATGCCATCATGGTCCTGGGGGGAGGGGCGACCGACGAACTGAATCAGGCGTATGTGGAGGGAATCCTCAGGGTGAAACAGACCTCGGACAAGCACATCATTGCCATCGCGTACCCGGGATTCATCCAGGATGAAGAGGTTCTCGTGCCCCTGTACGAGCAGGGAATCCCTGTGTACACCACACCGGAGAGGGCAATGCGAGCCTATGCCCGACTCATGGCCTTTGCCAGGTTTCAGAAGGAACGGGCTGGTTACGGGTAGTGAAGGAAATCAGGGTCGGTGTGCATTTTCTTTATTTCAAGTGCCCCCGGCAAGAATCGAACTTGCGACACCGGGATTAGGAATCCCGTGCTCTATCCCCTGAGCTACGGGGGCATGCGGCTTTCTTAAACTCCCTGGCAGGAGGAGTCAAGGGGAAAATACCTCTTTGAGCTCTGTGCAGCAGAGGGCCTGCATGCGCTTCAGGAGCCGTTCTGCCGCACGTAAATGACCGAAGGGAAGCTAGCGTTCTCCCTAACATATCCCCAGCCCTTCGGGAAACTCGAGGTTCTTCTCAGGGGAGATGGGTGGGCAGTCTTTCCCAAACACTGGGACGGGTGATTTTACCTTGTGCTGGAAGGGACGGCTGCGGTATACCCAGCCTTGGTATGAATACCCCCGAGATACTCGCCCCGGCAGGGAGTTTGGAGACCCTGGAGACCGCCTGTCTCTATGGTGCGGAGGCCGTCTATCTCGGACTCAAGGGGGAAACGAACCTTCGCTCGGCAGCGCGGAATTTCAGCATCGAGGAGCTTGCGCAGGCCGTCTCCTTTGCCCATGAAAGAGGGGTCAGGGTCTACCTTGCTCTCAATACCTATCCCCACGATGATCAGCTCTCGGGCTTCCCCGAAATCATACGTGCTGCAGCTGAGGCCGGAGTGGATGCCATGATCGTCTCGGATATCGGGGTGCTGACCATGGTGAGGGAGAATGCCCCGTCCATGCAGATTCACCTGAGCACCCAGGCCAATGCGGTCAACTCTTGTGCCGTCAACGCCTGGGCAGGGCTTGGGGTATCCCGCGTGATCCTGGCCCGGGAGCTCTCGTCCCGGGAAATTCAGCATATTCGTAAACAATGCCCGGTGGAAATCGAGATATTCGTTCACGGGAGTATCTGCATCTCGATGTCCGGGAGGTGCCTGATCAGCGCCTATCTGTGCAACCGGGACGCGAACCGGGGTTCATGCACCCAGCCATGCAGGTGGGATTATGCCCTCCTCGAACGGACACGACAGGGCCAGTACATGCCCGTGATGGAGGAAGACGGGTATACGTTTCTCTACAACTCGAAAGACCTTTGCCTCCTGCCGGTCATGGGAGAGGTGATGAGGCTCGGTGTTAATGGACTCAAGATCGAGGGGAGAAATAAGACCGCACTGTACGTTGCGACCGCAACCAGCGTCTACCGAACGGCGCGGGACACATATCTCAGGGATCCCGAGCGGTTTTGTGTCCGCAGACACTGGCTGGAGGAGATCGGGAAGATCAGCAACAGGGAGTATTTCACGGGGTTTTTCAGTCAGGAGCCAGATGAGAGCGGCGTACACTATCAGTTCCAAGGGTATACCCATACCCACCACCTCGCCGCAAAGGTTCTCTCCGTTCACGGTGATTCCGTCCTGTTCGAGGCGAGGAATCCCTTGATTGAAGGGATGGATCTGGAGTGGCTCTCATCAGGAGGGGAGAGGCAGAGTTTCGTGCTCACCGATGCCATCAGAGAGGGAACGCCTGTGAAGAGAATCCGCCCCAATGAACTCTTCGAGATAAAAACCCCCTTTGTTCCAAAGCCCGGGGAACTCGTTCGGAAACCATTAAGTGAGGGGGACAAGATCCTGGAGGGGAGGGAGTAGGTGAGATCGCGTATCCTCGATGGACTGAATGACGAACAGAGGAGGGCGGTCTGTCATGAAAGAGGCCCTCTGCTCATATTCGCAGGGGCAGGATCAGGAAAGACCCGGGTCATCGTTCATCGGGCTGCATACCTTATCGAGCACGGGGTTCACCCTTCGGATATCCTGTGCCTGACATTCACCAACAAGGCAGCCCAGGAACTCAAACACAGGCTCCAGGGTATCCTCGGCAGGGAACCCATAGGGGTGTGGGCAGGCACGTTCCATGCGTTCGGGGCGTGGCTTCTCCGCCATGAGGCCCATCGTGTCGGGTATCCGGCTTCCTTCCAGATCTATGACGAGGCCGACCAGAGATCGCTCATCGGAAAGTGCCTGAAAGAACTGGGACTCAAGACAGAGCGGGGGCTCGATACCACGATGGCCTGGCTCATCAACATGAGCAAGGATACCCTTCGAGATATCAGCGAGATTCCACACCGTCTCCGGTTCGATCCAATGCCCGTGAGTTCCCTCTATGAACAGAAGAAGAAGCTCTCTGGGGTGTTCGATTTTGCCGATCTCCTCACAGTCCCGTGCGATCTTCTCTCACGGATGCCTGACGTGCGGGCACGGTATCAGAACCGATTTCGTCACATCCTCGTGGATGAGTACCAGGACACGAACACCGCACAGTATACCCTGCTCATGCAGCTCATCTCACAGGAGGCGAACATCTGTGTGGTCGGAGACGATGACCAGTCCATCTATGGGTGGAGAGGGGCGGATGTTGGAAACATCCTGCGGTTCAGACATGATTTTCCCCAGGCAGAGGTTGTCATCCTTGAGCAGAATTACCGGTCCACGGAAGATATTCTGAAGGCGGCATCCACGCTGATCGCCAACAACATCTATCGCGAACCGAAGAGTCTCAGAAGCGCTCGTGGGAAAGGAAGGAACCTGGATATCCTCGAATATTCCGATGATGAACACGAGGCAGCGTCCCTCGCACACGCCATCGACAGGGCGCTTCACGATGGGGTGAGCCCGTCTGAGATCGGTGTCTTCTATCGTATCAACGCCCTGTCGCGCCTCGTGGAAGAGGCCTTCGTGAGGAGAGGAATCCCGTATACAGTCTACGGGGGCATCAGGTTCTATGAACGCAGAGAGATCAAGGATGTCCTGGCATACCTGAGAGTCATAGCCAATCCTCACGATGAGGAGGCATTTTCCCGGGTCGTCAACACGCCACCGAGGGGAATCGGGGAGAAGACCCTTGCGGAGCTGCAGCTCTTCGCCAGGAGCAGGGGAACCGCAACATCTCTGGCGCTGAACCAAGCCCTTGAACATTCGGTGGTCAAGGGGGTCAGGGCACGGGGAGTGAGGGATGTTGCTGCGCTCATTGAAGACTTCAGAAGACAATCGGGGGAGATGGATATCGGGTTCATGATCGAGCGGATTGTTGAGAGATCGGGATTGAAGCAGGCGCTCGAGCAGGAGCTCGACGGCCCGGACAGGCTCATGAATCTCCAGGAACTCATCGCGAGCGCCTCCGGACAGACCGATCTCGTTCACTACCTGGAAGAAAAGGCCCTCATGAACCACACGGATGTCGATCCAGGGGAGAGCGTCAGTGTCATGACCCTTCACATGTCCAAGGGCCTGGAATTCGACAGCGTGTTCATCATCGGGGTTGAGGAAGGCCTGCTGCCCCACTCCCGCTCCCTGGACACCACCCTGGACATCGAGGAGGAACGGCGGCTTCTCTATGTCGGGATTACCCGAGCCAGGAGCAATGTGATCCTGTCCTGGGCACGCGTTCGAGCCCTGTACGGGAGGGAATCGTTCCAGATCCCCTCTGGATTTCTCAGAGAGATTCGATCCGATCTCGGGTGATGAGCACCACGATCTGACGTGCCTACTCCCTACAGGGCAAACCCGAGAATAAGAACGAATCCAATGCCCATCAAGGTGAAGGTTGTTGCCATCAGGTGATTTTTTCTGATGATTGCCATGGTTGTGTACCTCCCGTATGCTCTGTCTTCTTCATCAGCATATGTACTCTACGGAAAACCATGGAAGATGTACATCAGGCCCACACCGTATTTTCTCAGGACAGACACTGTATTTCACCCAGGGGGAGGACCTAGCAGCACTGCGGTTGTCCTTAGGGTGGAGAATGGTGGATCCACGCCTGTGCTCCATTTACAATCCGGGTTTCCTCAGGTATAGTAACAAGCGAGAAAAGAGAGATCATGCACCAGTTGGAAGAGGTATGGGAACCAGGAAGAGATTAGTTATTGCAGAGGATCACACGATTCTTCGAGACGGGCTGAAGGCCCTCATTTCACTCAATACCGATCTTGAACTCGTCGGAGAGGCATCCGACGGACTCGAAGCGGTCCGGGTCATCAATGAAAAAAAGCCGGATCTTGTCCTTATGGACCTCTCCATGCCCAAACTCAGCGGGATCGATGCGATCCGGGAAGTGAAACGGACCTGTCCGGACACGATGATCCTCGTCCTCACGGTGCACAAGACAGAGGAATACGTCCTCGCGAGCCTCAAGGCAGGTGCAAACGGCTACCTTCTCAAGGAATCCACGCACCAGGAACTCCTCAATGCCATATCCCACGTTCTGGAGGGGAAGCCCTACCTCTCCCCCGGGGTTTCGGACAAGATCATCTCAGGCTATCTCGCCGGCAAGAAAGACGAGGTCCGATCGGTGTACGACACCCTCACCCACCGGGAGAAAGAAATTCTCAAACTCATTGCAGAGGGGCACAAGAACAAGGAGATCGCGGAGTATCTCTTTATCAGCGTCAAGACCGTGGAGAAGCATCGGGACAACCTCATGAAAAAGCTCGATCTGCACAGTGCCTCGGCCCTTACTTCCTTTGCCATTGAGCACGGGCTCGTGGAGACATAGCCCTGAGTCTTACTCCAGTCTCCAGGTTGTCATGATGAGTGTCCCCAGTCCTTTGACCGAATCGATGGAGAAGCATCCGTTTGAAAGCTCTGCGCGCTCCTCCATGCTTGCCAGACCGAGACCCTTGTTGTAGTCCTCGCTCATGAGTTTTTCCTGGACGTCAAATCCCTGTCCGTTGTCAGAGATGCTGAGCTCGATACACCCGTCACGTTTCATCAGCGTGATATCAATGGTGTCTGCCCTGCTGTGTTTTGCAACATTATTGAGGGCCTCCTGAATGATCCTGAAGATGATGATCTTGAGGTGGTGAGGGACATCCTCCTCATCAAGGCCGATCTTTTGGGTCACCGTGATATCAGAATACACTGTCTGGAATTCCCTGCAGAACCAGGAAATAGTGGCGAGGATCCCCAGGTCATCAAGCGTTGATGGACGGAGGTCCATAGATATCCGACGCACCTCGTCGATGGTGGCCTGAATGACCGGGATACTGTCTTTCAACGCCTGAATGCTCAATTCCCGGGATCTCCTCTCCATCTGGCTGATGATGTTCTCCGTATTGAATTTGATGGAGGTGAGATACTGCCCGACACTGTCATGGAGCTCCTGGGAGATGCGTTTCCGTTCCTCCTCCTTCGCATTCATAAGCTGTGAGGAGAGGATGCGGAGATTCATTTCCGAGCGTTTCAGTTTCTCCTGGGCCAGCTTGCTCTCCGTGATATCCTCCATATGGACCAGAACCATGTCAGGGGGGACGAATGCGCACGACAGAGCGATGAATTTCTCTTCTTCCGTGGTGAACATTCGATACGAAATCTCCCTGCGGATAAACTTGTTCTGCTTCAGGCAGGTGTTGACGTCGGAGATGATATCCGGCCTGTCGTGGTAGAGTTCGCTTATGGTCCTCCCCACGAAGTTGGGGATGAGTCCGCGAGTGAAATCCTCTGTTGCCTTGTTGTAGTCCACGAGCACGAAATCATCTCCGGATCGTTTCCAGGTGAACGTGGGGACAGGGATCCCCCGGTACTGAGCCCTGAGCATTTCTTCGCTCTGCCTAAGGGCTGCCTCAACACGCGAACGCTCCTCGATTTCCCCGGTGAGCTTCACATTGGCCTTGAGCAGTTCCGATGTGCGTTTTTCCACGATCTTTTCCAGCTCTGAGTGGGCCTTGCGAAGTTCTTCCTGTGCGAGCTTGCGTTCGTTCTCTTCCCGGTTTCTCTGGAGGCGGGCATGGAGGATAGGGGCGATATGGTTCACGATGGGCTCGAGAAAAGAGCTGTCTTCATCGGTGTAATCACGCTGGACGTTCCCCACCACGATGGTGGCGATCATATCCTGGTGGTACATGACAGGAGCAACCAGGATTCTAAGATCAGGGGCATGATTCCCCGCCGGCCGGTTCATGAAGAAGATCTTCTTCAACAGGGTCGCCTTTTTCCTGATGTCATTCCACTGTTCCGGACTGAATTCCTTGATGGCATGTGAGATCCTACATTCGCCGGTCGGCCCCTTGCTCATGGACGTGATGGCGTTCCAGCCTTCGGAACCGATGTCCTCGAAAATCCCTACAGAGCTCTGCGTCCCCTCGAGCACCATGTTCAACAGCTCCGGATACATGTCTTGATCGGGGGCTGAGAGGAAGATCTGGTCGATCTGGTTTCTGATCATGAGGGCCTGAGTCGTTCTTTTAAGGGCTTCCTCAGCCTTTTTCCTCTTGGTGATATCCCGGGCAATCTGGGCAATCCCTGAAACTGTCCCATCCTCAGCGAAAAAGGGGTAAAAATTCATGATCAGATACCGCCTCCCCCAGTTGGGATACTCGAACCAGTCCTCGAAATAGACTTCCTCTCCAGAGAGACACCTGTCGAGGTGTTTTCTGATCTGTGTGTCGAAGACCTCTTTTCCCACGAGTTCCTCTACCGGGTGCCCGACGATGTCCTCCCTGGTCCTGTCGAAGATCTTCAGGTAGACGTCATTGACCGCCTGATAGAGATAGGATGTATCAATGAACGACATGGGGTCCTGCACGGCAGACACGATAAGGTCATACTTCCTGATGGCCTCTTTGGCCCGTTTGCGGAGCACGGCCTCCCGCTCAAGCTCCTTTACCCGGCTGTGAAGTTCCTCGTAGCTCGGTTTCTTTTTCATGTGATCTACCCCCGGTGCACTCCCACGGATCCTGTCCCAGGGACACAGCGTGAGGGAAGAGAACAGGCAGGCCCTGGGATGATCGTTCGGTCATGGTGTATCATGCTTCCTGCTTAATAATCACTCAGAGAATACATGGCAACCTTTTCCTGTTCATTTCCTGTGGTTCTGAACATGCGGACGCTTTTCCCGGGAGAGCATTTGACCTGGAGGAGGAACCTGTGATAACAATGCAACAAATTGATATGATAAAGAGTTTTTCTGATATTGATGCCATTGCCGAAGGAACACGCCCGCTGAGGCTTGCAGCCATGGCCGCGGACGAGAAGGAATTCCTGCTGACCGTCAAGATCGCTGCGGAGAAAGGCTATGTTCTTCCGCGGATCATCGGAGAGAGAGAAAAAATCCTGAGGGCAGCACAGGATATCGCATTTGACCTTTCGGGAGTGGAAATCAGTGAAGTGAAGGATCCCCAGACAATCGCGGATACGGGCATCGGGCTCCTCTTTGGAGGACAGGTCGACATAGCAATGAAGGGGCATATACCCACCGCGTTCGTATACCGGTCCATCATACGAAACGAGCGAAAGATCGGTGGAAAAAAGACCATAAGCGTCAATACACTCTGGGATGTTCCCGATTCAGAGCACCTCATTACTATTACCGATACCGGGGTGAGCATTGCCCCTGGCTACGAAACCAAGAGAACAATCCTGGCCGATGCGGTCAATCTCATGAGGCTCCTCGGGTATGAGCTCCCAAAGGTACTGGTCCTTTCTGCAACTGGGATACGAGAAGGCAGAGATGGACTCTCGGGTGATAGATCATCTCTCAAGGCTGACGCTGAGCACGGTGATTTCGGACCGTGCGAAGTGCTTGAAGCCACCTCGCTGTGGGATCTCTCCCTTCCACGGGAATCTCTTGCGCCTGCGATGAAAGATGCCTCTCCCGTTCCGGCCCCCCATGTCTTTCTCGTGCCTCACCTGGATGCCGGGAACATCCTTTCCAAACTCGATTTCATCCTGGATGTGATCAGGCGGTCTCTTGTGATGACCTCGCGGGGACCGGTGATCATTCCGTCGAGATCTGACACCCATCAGACCATCGTGGGGGAGATCGCCTTGGGTGTAGTCGTGGCACAGCGACTCCAGGAGGCGTCTCCATGAGGGCTCTTACAGAGTTCATCCACGATGCTGCCCACGCTGTCCGAAAACCCAGGCTGCTCTGTGTGCCTGCAGAGGAGAAGAGAATCCTCTCGGTGCTCCCCGATGTGTGTAACATGGTTCAGCCTGTTCTCGTGGGCAACAAAGACACCATCCACAAGGTCCTCGCGAGCTGTGGTGTTTCTCCCGGGGAATGGGAGATCATCCATGAGCCTGACAGAATCAAGGCATGTGAGAGGGCCCTTGAGCTATCCTGTCAGGACTCGGCGACAATTGTCATGGAATCCGGAAAAGGAAGCCTGCTGCAGGAGATCCTCAAGGAAAAGCGCCACACACGATGGGGCATTCAGTGCCCTGCACATATCACCGTCGTTGATGATAGAGCGGGAGGGCAGGTATTCATGGTTGCAGACACGCTCATGCACCCGCGCCCAGACCTGAAAAACAAGGAAGCAATTCTCAACACGGCGCTCGCTGTTGCGAGGATTCTCGGCGCCCCCTATCCCAAGGTCGCCGCCCTTGCAGCACTGGAGTATGTGAATCACTCGATTCAATCAACCGTGGATGCTGCAGTGCTCTCAAAGATGGCCGAGAGGAATCAGTTCGGGGAGGCTTTTGTGGAGGGGCCGCTGGATATCGACTGCGCGGTGAGCAGAGACGCGTGCACACGGAAAAAGGTGAAGAGCATCATCACCGGTGAAGTGGATCTTTTCCTGGTCTCGGATGTGGAATCAGGGCAGTGTTTTCTCCAGTTCCTCTCTTTCTTCGGGAGGATGGAACTCTGTGGGATTGTGGCAGGATACCCCTCGCCCCTGATCGTCACGATGCCATACGACACGGTCTTTGGGCGGATAGCCGCAGTAGCCCTCTCCTGCAGGCTCTGTGGGTACGCTGAATCAGCATGACGATGCTTCTTGCCATCGACATAGGCTCCACCACGACACGCATCGCGGTGTCCCTGGAAAGAGAGAGAATCATCAGAGGAGTGTTCAGGCACGAATCTCTTCCAGGGAAAACCCCCATGCATGAACTCCCCGCGAGAAAGCAGGCCATCGAGGACTTTCTCGCAAGGAATGAGGTGAACACGGAAGAAGTAGATCTCATTGTCAGCAGGGGGGGGCTGCTCAAACCCGGCCCTTCGGGCATCTACCGGGTCAATGAAATCATGTGCAACGATCTGGAGCATGGACGCTTCGGCTCACATTCGTCTGCCCTTGGTCCTCTGATTGCCTTTGAGATGGCTCGAAACATTGGAATAGACGCAGTGATCGTCGATCCTCCGAGTACTGACGAGTTCTCAGATCTTGCCCGCATGTCCGGGATGCCGGATATACCGCGCAGGAGCGCTTTTCATGCCCTGAATCAGAAAGCGGCAGCCAGACGGGCATGCCGAGAGATGGGAATGGCATACGAGGATGCACATCTCATTGTTGCACACATGGGAGGCGGCATCACCGTGGGCGCACACGTTCTGGGATCCGTTGTCGATGCAACCCACGGGTTGGCCGAGGGGCCATTCACACCAGAGCGGGCAGGATCACTGCCCACCCTTGCGCTCATCGAGCATGTGCTTGAATCTGGTCTCACGATGGAAGAGGCGAGGACACTCCTTGTGGGTGGCTCCGGCATGTACGCGTACCTTGGGACGCGGGACGCCAGAGCAGTAGAGAACTGGATCAGGAACGGAGATGAACAGGCTCGAGCCGTCTACCAGGCAATGGCCTATCAGGTGGCAAAAGAGATCGGGGCTATGGCAGTTGTCCTCACTCGTTATCCTGACACCATCATCCTTACAGGCGGCCTCGCCGAGTCTGAGATGTTCACGGGGTGGATCTGCGAGATGGTTGGTTTTCTGGGTGATATCAGGATATATCCCGGGGAAGACGAGATCGAGGCCCTCATCGAGGCCGGGTTCCTGGCCCTGAATTCTCCCCAGCTGATCAGGGAATACCCTCCATCCTGAAGACAGCAGGGATCATCATCGCTGCTGTCATGGTAACGGATACCGGACCTTCAGGAAAAGCCTCATGGATTGCGGACAAAAAAAGCCAGAAGAAGTTAAGGTGTAAGGACAAAGCACGAGAGGACTTGTCCCCTCTTCTGGCGTAAAGGAGGTCAGAACAACACTTGTTGTTGTTAGCATAGAACCACACACATGTCACGGAGAAAATAGGAGGACGGCTGTGTTTCATGTAAGAAAATTCTTATGGCCGGCTCTTCTGTTCTTTCTGAAGCCGTGTTTCCAGTTTAAAAAAGGATTGACTGTGCTGGGTATATCACTTTCTGCAGTGCGGTTTTCTCGACACGGCTGACCACAAGAAGGTCGTGCATGTGCAAATGTTCAAGGATGGAAAGCAGTGCGGTTCACATCAATGTGTTTCAGTCCTGCAGTTTGTGCTGCACAGCGTACAGGACGATTGCTGCTGTGTTTTTGAGATTGAGCTTCTCGAGGATCCTCGACCGGTAGGTGCTCACCGTCTTGACGCTCAGGAATAATTCTTGGGCGATTTCCGTGATGGTCTTCCCGGACGCGATCATTCGAAACACTTGATACTCCCGGTCAGAGAGTATCTCGTGCAGGGGACGATCAGAATCCTTATCGAGTTCAAATGCCAGGCGTTCTGCCACTGAGGGGGAGATATACTTGCTTCCTGAGGCTGATTTCCGGATGGCTGATATCAATTCATCCGGGGCGCTCGATTTCGTCAGGTATCCGGAGGCACCGCTTTTGAGGACACGGATGGCGTACTGTTCCTCCGGGTACATGCTCAGAACGAGTACCGGGAGTTTCGGGGAATGTGCTTTCAGCTCACGGAGGATTTCCAGTCCATCCCGGCCGGGCATGGAAATATCCAGCAGGATGACATCGAAGGTATTCTTCCAGACAGCATCTAGGACCTGTTGCCCATTTGCAGCCTCGGCCGCTACCGTGATATCGTCTGTGTCTGCGAGGATCTGCTTGATCCCTTGTCTGACAATGGGATGATCATCAGCTACCAGTACTCGTATCATCGCACTCCCTCTCGTTGGTGTTGGGTATCGAAATGGTCAGTGTCGTTCCCCTGCCTTTTTCGCCTGTAATGGAAAAGCTTCCTCCACAGAAATAGATACGCTCCCGTATCCCCATTAACCCATAGGAATGGGGATTATCAATCTGTTTCTTGTGAATCCCTCTGCCATTGTCCCTGACTGTCATACTCAGGGAATCTCCTTCTTCCCGAATGGTGATATCCACTGCTGTTGCCCCTGAGTGACGTGCAATGTTCGTGAGAGCCTCCTGGAAGATGCGGAATATTGATGTTGAAACTTCAGGTTCGAGAGTAATTTCATCCGTGCCCGCAGTGAGGGAACACACGATTCCTGTCCTGTTCTGAAAATCCTGCGCCTGCCATTCTATAGCAGCAATGAGCCCGAGGTGATCCAGGAGACTTGGCCTGAGGTCCATGATAATTCTCCTGACCGATTCAATGGAGGTTTCGATGGATGTAAGCATGCTCGATATTTTCCCTCGTAAGACGGTCTGCTCCGGGGGGATCTTCTTTACAAGAAAGGAGAGATCCATCTTCAGCACGGTCAGAACCTGGCCGAGTTCATCGTGGATCTCCCTGGCAACCCTGGTTCGCTCCCTCTCTCTGAGGTCCTGTGCATGTTTATGAAGGTTTCTCAACTGTTCTCGGGACCTTTTGAGTGCTTCCTCTGCGTGTTTTCGATTGGTGATATCAGTGCCCACTCCGAAGATGAAGTAGAGCTCCCCATTCTCCTTGAAGAAAGGTCTTCCGTGCCATTCCACCAGGAGCTCTCTCCCGTCCTTTGTCAGGACATGATTCTCCGAGACGGTGCCGATCTTTTTTCGTGCGAGCGTTTCGAAAATGGAAACGACAGCCTCACGCTCTGAAGGGGGAATGACAGTTGCCAGGTAGTCCCTTCCGATAATCTCATCCCGCGTGTATCCAAGTTCTCTTATCATTTCATCGTTCATCATGAGCGAGCGCCCATCGGGATCGATGGCGACGAAGAAAGTCGGAGATGCCTGCAGGAGGGTGTGTGAGAATGCCTTTTCACGGGTGAATCGTTCCGTGGCCTGTTCATGGTGCTTGATGGAACGGTAGAGGAGAAGAATGGAGATGGTCCCGATCGTGATGATGATACAGGTCTCCATAAGGGCCTCGTGCCAGTTGAACGGGGTCTTTTGGGCTCCGAGGAAGAGATTCGGTATGTCAAAGAATTCACTGACCCATACCAGAATGCAGAGAAATACAAAGGCAATCAGGACAATGAGCACATACCGCTTCTTTGCGCCGTGTACCCTGTCGATATGTCTCTCAGGCGATTGCACTGTCATGGACTCCTTTCAGACTACGTACATCTCGTGCACGCTCCCTGGTGTATCGTCAGGGTGTCCCTCACGTATAGTAATACGTATCTGCTGCACGCGCCAGAGACATCTTTCACTCGATCCTGAGCGCCCTCAGGCGGAGAGAGTTTACAATCACGGATACCGAACTGAAACTCATGGCTGCTGCAGCGATCATGGGGCTCAACAGGAGTCCGAACACGGGGTAGAGAACACCTGCAGCCAGCGGCACACACAGGGCGTTGTAAAAGAATGCGAAGAACAGATTCTGCTTGATATTGCGCATGGCAGCCATGCTGAGGACGCGTGCGTTCACGATACCCCTGAGATCACCTTTGACCAGGGTAACCCGGGCACTCTCCATGGCCACATCGGTACCAGTCCCCATCGCGATTCCCACGTGTGCCTGGGCAAGTGCAGGAGCATCGTTGATGCCGTCTCCCGCCATCGCTACAATTTTTCCCGAGTCCTGCAGGGTTTTCACCTCAAAGGCCTTGTCCTGTGGCAGGATTTCTGCCTTTACTTCGTCAATCCCAAGCTGTTCAGCCACAAAGCGGGCAGCCGCGGCATTGTCCCCAGTCAGCATCACGATCCTGATACCTGCCTGATGAAGGCGATCGATTGCGGCAGGGGAAGTCTTCTTGATGGGGTCCGAGACGCTGATGGCACCGGAGACGATGCCGTCTACAGCAATGTACAGGACGCTCTGACCGGAATCCCGAAGATGCCGTGTGCGTTCTTCAAGATCATCTGGATTCATGTCGAGTTCAGAGAGGAATCGGGCAGTTCCAACAGCGACATGACGTCCATTCACCGTCCCCGTGACTCCCTTACCTGGGTGTGAGGTAAAATCCTCTGAAGTTGCCAGAGAAACACCACGTGATTCTGCCCCTTGTATGATGGCGCTGGCAAGCGGGTGTTCACTCCCGCGTTCCAGACTCGCGGCAAGCCCCAGGAGTGTCCGCTCATCCCAATCCGGTGATGAGACGATTTCCGTCAGCTGCGGTTTTCCCTCAGTCAGCGTCCCGGTCTTGTCGAGAACGAGGGTATCGACTTTCCGCATGGTCTCAATGGCTTCTGCATCCCTGAACAGGACCCCGAGTGTCGCACCCTTCCCTGTGGCTACCATGATGGACATGGGGGTAGCCAGTCCAAGAGCACACGGGCAGGCAATGATGAGAACGGATACCGCCGCTATGACTGCATAGGCCAACCGCGGTTCAGGTCCGATCAGTGACCATATAAGAAACGCGATCCCCGAGACCAGGATCACTGCGGGAACAAAATACCCGGAGACTACATCGGCGAGCCTCTGTATAGGAGCCCTGCTCCTCTGCGCCTCGGAGACCATCTGGACGATCTGGGCGAGGACTGTGTCTGATCCGACCTTTTCGGCCCTCATCAAAAGAGATCCGGTTGTGTTTACCGTGGCGCCCACCAGCGAAGCGCCGGATGACTTTTCCACAGGGATGGGCTCTCCTGTAATCATTGACTCATCAACGCTGCTTGTCCCTTCCACCACGACTCCATCCACCGGGATCTTTTCACCCGGACGTATCCTCAACAGATCACCAGGGCGTACATCCTGGAGAGGCACATCCTCTTCTGATCCATCGGGGTTTACGTTCCTCGCGTATTTCGGAGCGAGTCCGAGCAGGGATCTGATGGCTTCACCGGTCTTGCTCCTGGCTCTCAGTTCCATGACCTGCCCCAGGAGCACAAGGGTTACGATGACGGATGCGGCTTCAAAGTATACCCCTACCAGGCCCTCCGGGTTTCTGAAAGATTCGGGGAAGGCCCAGGGGAAGAGCAGGGCGATGGTACTGTAGGTGAAGGAGACTAGGACCCCGAGCCCGATGAGGGTGAACATGTTCAAGCTTCGATGGAGCAGGGACTGCCATGCACGCTCGAGAAGAGGCCATCCTGCCCAGATCACAACCGGCGTTGCGAGAACCCCTTCAAGGAGAGAAAGAATCCTTCCCGAGAGCAGAGATTCGAGCATTGCGAGCCCGAGCATGTCCCGCATGGCGATGACAAACACGGGGATGGTGAACACAAGCCCGAACCAGAAGCGTTTCTTCATGTCTTCGTATTCGGGGGAGATCTCCTCTCCGGCGGATGGAGAAATCTGCTCCAGGGCCATGCCGCACTTCGGACACGATCCCGGAGTGTCCTGCACGATCTCCGGGTGCATTGGGCATGTCCAGCGAGAACCTCCCAGGAACAGACCCGGAGATTCACGCTCCAGGGTCATCCCGCACTTTGGGCACGAACCGGATGAGGGGGCATGGACTTCTGGATGCATGGGACAGGTATATGCTCCAGCGGCGTGGTCTCCAGAGGATGATCCATGCATTCGGCCAAGATAGCGTTCCGGGTGCTTGCGGAATGCCTCCATGCACTGCATGCTGCAGAAATAATAGGTCTTTCCCTTGTACTCCAGGGGGTGAAATGCAGTGCTGTCATGTGTTCTCATCGAGCACACCGGATCCACAAATTCAGATCTTTCCTCGGCTGTATGACTCTGACAGCACTGATTGGTCTTCTCGGTATCCTCCATGGCCGCTCCCTTCATCGAGCGTGCGGGTTCTTGGTCCTCTGTTTTGCTGCGTGTGTCATGCTCTCTGCCAGAATCCGCGTTCTGTCTTACCGTGATACATAATGTCAGGTGCAAGAGATATCAAGGAACCAGGAGGTTCCCGTCCCATCCAGGGGAGTGGAGAACGCGGATCAGGAGGGTGAAAAGATGGTTTCCACCTTGATGAGGTCCTCTGGGCCAAAAATTCCGTCTGAACACTGGTTCAGGATCAACAGCGGTGATACAGTCCTGCCCTGGCAGAACGCAATGGTGAGAGACCTCTCATCCCAGGAAACCAGAAAATCTGACGCCTTTAGAGGCATTCCCTCTTTCAGGATCGTGGTGTCGGGTTCAACGACAAGACGAAAGGGCTTCTTCACGACATACACGTATGCCTTCACCGGCTTCAAAGATTCCTGTCTGCAGGAAAAGACCTGTGCGCCGTTCGGGAGGTGGGCATTCAGCCTCTTCATGAGGGGATCGGGATCGTATTCCTGTCTGAATTCAACCTGGAAGTATTCGCTCTTCGAGGGGATTCCAAATGTCGTCGGGGGGGTAAGGCTGAGCTTCATGATAGGGCTGAACCCCTTTGAATACACTACGTCGAGCTCTGCCCGACGGAGTGAGCGTTTGATCATTTCAGAGAATTCCCTCGGGGAGATGAATCGTATCTCATCCTGCTTGGTAATTCCTAGAACATACGAAACCGCACACTGCCCAGGGTGCTCGGTGAAGAGCAGAACAGGTTCTTGATCACCGCGGATGATGTTTTTCAGGTCATTGCCACACACCCCGCATCCTGTACACCCTGCATCCCTGCAGTCCTGTGTGGACTGGCCGGCGTATGCACGAGATCGCTCGCTCAGGAGGAACTCCCTGTCGAGAGTCATGTCTATGAATTCCCAGGGCAATTCTTGCCCGGTGTCCCGTGGAGCGAGGTATGATGCCGGGTCTATACCCCGTGCTTCGAAGGCCTTTTCCCATGCGTGGCTATCGAAGCTGTCACCCCACCCATCGAGGTAGGCACCGAGTGTCTCTGCTGCCTCGATCACTTCTGAGAGCCTGCTGTCACCACGGGCAAAGACCCCCTCCAGGAATGACAGCTTGGGTTCATGCCACTTGAGGGAAAGATTCCTCTGTCTGAGATGCTTCTGGAGGAAAGAAAGGATCTGGCGGTGTCGGTCCATGGATATCTGCCCTTCCCACTGAAACGGGGTGAACGGCTTCGGGATAAAGGCCGAGATGCTGATGGTGATCTTCCCCCGGAAAATCTTCTGGAGAGCTCGTGACAGGGAGTCGATGGCGGCCACGTCTGTGTCCGTCTCCAGTGGCAGGCCCACCATGAAATACAGTTTCATGGATCTCCAGCCGAGATCCCTGATGATCTCCGCACTTCTGAACAGGTCCTCCTCGGTGTTTCCCTTGTTGATGACAGTCCGGAGATGTTCAGTTGCAGCTTCCGGTGCCATTGTGAAGCCGGGCTTCCGTACAGAGGCGACGATTTTCGCCACCTTCTGGGTAATCCCTTCCACCCGGAGCGAGGGGATTCCCACGGAAACCTCTCTGCTCGGACAGTGGATGGATTCAATCAGACTGTTGAGATAGGACAAGTCCGTCATGGACAATGCAAGCATGGCAAGGGTGTCATATCCTGTCGACGTGAGGCCGTCCCGGTACGATTCCACCACAGAAGAGAAAGAACGCTCCCTGTACGGGCGGTAGATCATTCCGGCCTGGCAGAACCTGCACCCCCTCGTGCACCCCCGTGCAACTTCAACGCCTACACGGTCGTGGATAATGGAAATGTTGGGAACTACCGGGCTCCGGGGAAAGGGGTACCTGTCTAGATCATCGAGGATTCGCCGAACGGGCTGGGTTGTGCCCCCTGGTCTGTAGACCCCCTCAATCCTGCTCATGGCTGCGATACGCTCGTTCCTGTCAGGTGTCTCCAGGCAGATGCTGGCCATTTCCCGGACCACGTCCTCCCCATCACCGATGACAACGAAGTCAATGAAGTCGAGTACAGGCAAGGGATTGACACAGCAGGTTCCGCCGGCGATCACGATGGGGTCTTTTTCGCTCCGTTCGTTCGCATGGACAGGGATACCGGAGAGCTTGAGCATCCGCACCAGTGATGTGTAGGAGAGTTCATAGAGAAGCGAAAAACCCAGAACATCGAAGTCCCTGACAGGACGTTTCTCTTCGAGGCTGAACAGCGGAATCTTTCGCAACTGCATCTCTCGAGCCATATCATGCCAGGGGGCAAACACCCTCTGCGCCCACACGGACGGAATTGTGTTCAAAATGTTGTAGAGGATCTTGATGCCCGCATGGGACATGCCGATTTCATAGACATCAGGAAACGCGAGGGCAAAACGAACCCTCACGTCAGAGGGATTCTTGACGACCTGATTGACTTCACCACCGATGTATCTGCCAGGCCTGATAACAGAACTGAAGAGCCGAACATCATCCTCTGTCAAGATTTCTTCTTCCCCTTTTCCTGTTTCTGTGAGGGGCCATTTCCCAGGATACACGGCACCTTTCCTCTGTAGGATGCGCCGCACCCTCTGAACGGTTCACGTCCCGCCGGCCCATGGGTAGAAGAGGCTACCTTTTCCAGGCAGGTTCGTCAATTCCATCATTGCAGGTTCTTCCTCCTTGCCACTGCCAGAATGTCATGCTAAGTGGATGAAAGAGGAGGGGATATGTCTGAAGACAAGCTCACCTTGGGGGAATATTTCAGGAGAGAGAGAGAAGAGAAGGGTCTCGACCTGAAGGAAATCGAAGAGCGGACAAAGATCCCTGCCCAGACACTGCGCTTTCTGGAAGACGATCAGATAGACATGCTCCCCCCGAAGGTGTTTCTCAGGGGATTCCTCCAGGTGATCAGCAGGGAGTTCGACTTCAATGAGGAAGAACTGCTGACTCGTCTTGAAGAGGTGATCGCTGTAAAGACGGCCTCTGCAAAGCCTTTCCACGATCTGACATATCCACGGGGAAAAAACCTGACTGCACTCATCACCGGCGCGGTGGTGATTCTGATCCTCGCAATCATAGTCGGCATCACCATGAAACAGTGCAAAGATCCTCAGGAACAGGGAAGCCTTGAGACATACGCCTCCTTCTCTGTGGATGAAGAGCCTCGATTTTTCAACCAGACCACATTTTTCCTGTAAAACCTCTGAAAGAGCTATCTGCCAAGGGGGGCGGCATGCCGGTCAAGCCATCCGATGTTAAGCTACTGAAAGAGTACATCGAAAAGGGATGGGAATTCCATATCATCGATATGCTCTATGATCTCGAGCCGGTGGAGATCGCGGAGCTTATCGAGGCACTGGACGAGGAATCCAGAGGCAAGTTCTTTCTGCTCCTTGACGTTGACACCGCTTCAGAGGTCATTGCAGAACTCTCGAGCGAGTCTGTTGAGGATGTCCTCGATGATATAACGGACACAGAGCTCGCTAGAATCATAGAAGATATGGATTCGGATGATGCTGCAGATCTTCTGGGAGGTCTTCACACAGAACGGGCAGAACGGGTTCTTGCAGCCTTGGGCCCCAAGGAATCATCAGAAATCAAGGCGCTGCTCGGTTATCCCGAGGATACAGCGGGCGGGATCATGCAGCGGGAGCTTCTCTCCGTGCACCCCAACACGACCGTGGATGAAGTGATCGCACAGATCAGACAGCTTCACGAAGAGATCGACAACATCCATTTGGTCTATGTCGTGGACAGCAAGGGCATCCTCGTGGGGACTGTCCCTTTAGTGAACCTCATCCTCTCGAAACCGGACACTGCAGTTTCCCAGATCATGGATGTGGACCCACTCACCGTCCCTGTGGCCATGGACCAGGAGGATGCTGCCCGGCTCTTCAAAAAGTACGACAAGGTCGTCATGCCGGTTGTGGATGATGAAGGGGCACTGCTCGGCAGGATCACGGTGGATGATATCGTGGACATCATGGACGAGGAGGCCACCGAGGACATGTTCATGATGGCAGGTGCCGAGGAGGACATCCTGAGTTCCTCTATCATGAAGAACGCGTCCACCAGGATACCATGGCTTTTTGTCTGTTGGCTAGGAGGAGTGCTCACCACGTTCCTCATCAAGGGCTTTGAGTCGACACTTACTCAGCTCGTGGGTCTTGCCGCGTTCATGCCCATCATCCTGGGAATGGGGGGAAACGTGGCCGCTCAGTCGGTAGCGTTGATCGTGAGGGGGATAGCCACCGGTGTGTCCACCTCCACGCACTTCTTGGATATCGTGTTCAAGCAGATCGGAGTCGGTATTCTGCTGGGAGCACTATATGGTATCATGCTGGGGGGTATCGCCTTTGTGCTCTACCCCGGGGATATGAAGATGAGCATCGTCGTTGGGCTTGCGATCCTGAACTCCATGACCTTGGCGGCTTTCCTTGGGACAGCGCTGCCTATCCTCTTTTACAAATTCGGCAAAGATCCTGCGGTCGCCTCTGCCCCATTTGTCACCACGGCAATGGATCTACTGGGAGTTTTCGCCTATTTTCTCATTGCAGCGGCCCTTCTCTTCTAAGGAGCACATGCCGAGAGTTACCACGGACGCCATCATTATCGGACACATCGACTACCTAGAATCTGACAAGATTATCTGTGCACTCACTCGAGATCACGGGATCATCAACGCCATCGCGAGGGGGGCAAAGCGGAGCAAGAAACGCTTTCCGGGAACCCTCGAGCCTTTCTGTGAAGTCGTACTCGAGCTCTTTTCCCGCAGGGGGATGGATCTCTACCGGATTGAATCTGCCACGTTGCGAACTGCGAACCTCGGCATCCGGGAGGATCTCGCGCTGTTCGCCCATGCATCCATCCTGCTGGAGGTGATTCGGGAGCATCTCGGCCCACAGGATCCGAGCCCAGAAGCCTTTGAGTGTCTCAAGGGGGCCCTCACATCCATGGAGAGCGCCCGGCACTGGTTTTCCGTATGGAGCATTGCCCTCCTCAGCATCCTCAGAACCCTCGGGTATGGAATAGATCTTACAGGACCCATAAAGGAATGTGGGGACACGCTGTCCCCCTTTTCCAGGCTTTCTCCTGAGGCCTTCGTGTGTCTGGAGAAAGGCATGGCGCTCGATCCCGGGGTGCTCACCAAGCTCTCTGTTGGCCATTCAGCTCAACGGGAGATCACGAGGTGTCTTCTTCAGGTGTGCACGACAATCTCCGAGAAACCTCTCAAGACCGCGGCCTTCTTGGCAAAGCTGCTTGACCTCGATATGAACCAGTGATACATGAGGGAGCCATGGAATTTCAGGACGTCATCCTCAAATTGCAGGACTATTGGTCACGATACGGGTGCCTGATCGCTCAGCCATATGACCTCGAAGTGGGGGCCGGGACCTTCAACCCCGCCACCTTTTTGAGGGCGCTGGGGCCTGACCCATGGAACGTGGCATATGTTGAGCCATCCCGACGGCCTACAGACGGACGGTACGGCGAAAACCCCAACCGGCTGCAGCACTACTACCAATATCAGGTAATCCTGAAGCCCTCTCCCCTTGAAGTCCAGGAGATTTACCTGGACAGTCTCAGGCATCTGGGAATCAACACCCTGGAGCACGACATCCGTTTCGTGGAGGACGATTGGGAGTCCCCGACCCTTGGGGCATGGGGCCTGGGTTGGGAGGTATGGCTTGACGGTATGGAGATCACCCAGTTCACGTACTTCCAGCAGGTGGGCGGGTTCGACCTCGATCCGGTGTGCACCGAGATCACCTACGGACTCGAACGCATCGCAATGTTTCTTCAGAACGCGAGCTCTGTCTATGACATCCTTTGGAAGGGAGAGGTCACATACGGGTATGTTCACCATGCAGGAGAGGTCCAGTGGTCGAAGTACAATTTCGAGCACGCCAGTGTCCCGATGCTGCTTGATCTTTTCCGGCTCTATGAGGACGAAGGCAAGCGTACGGCTCAGATCGGCCTGTGCCTTCCGACTTATGACATGTGCCTCAAGTGCTCCCATCTGTTCAACCTGCTGGATGCGCGCAACGCCATCAGCACGACCGAGCGTCAGTCCTATGTCCTGCGAGTGAGGGAACTGGCGAGGCTGTCGGCCAAGCTGTACCTCGATGATATCCAGACAAGGAATCAGGACCCATGAGCACGAAAGACCTGCTTTTCGAGATCGGCACCGAGGAGATTCCTTCCGGGTTCATTCCACCAGCGCTCAGGTTCATGAAGACCTTTGTAGAAGGGAGACTTTCCGCCATCAAGATCGAGGGAGGCCCTGTAGAGGTCTTCGGTACCCCGAGGAGACTTGCATTGAGGGTCAGAGGCCTCTCTGAGACGCTCCCTGACACAGTGGAAACACGGATGGGCCCTCCCAAGAACATCTCCTTCGACACGGAGGGAAATCCCACCAAGGCAGGAATCGGATTTGCTGCCTCAGCGGGGGTGGATATCTCCGAAGTCGTAATCCAGACAACGCCGAAGGGGGAGTATTTAAGTGTCACCAGGACCATCCCAGGCAAGCCGGCAGTGGACGTTCTCCCGGCCCTTCTGGAAGAGATGGTCTCTGCCATGCCCTTTCCCAAGACCATGAGGTGGTCGAATCCCGGGGTCCGGTTCGCCCGTCCCGTGCACTGGCTCCTGGCCCTGTTCGGGGACACGGTCCTCCCGGTGAAATTCGGATCCATCGTTGCATCTGATACGACCTATGGGAACCGGTTCATGTCGCCATCTCCGTTTTCCCTGAACAGCCCACAGCAGTATGAGGACCTTCTTGCTGAACACGCTGTGATTGCAGACATTGACACGAGAAAGGCGATGATCTGGAAAGAGATAGAAGACCAGGCACAGGCAATCGGCGCTGTGGTGAAGGACAAAGACCTCCTTGACGAAGTTGCGGGATTGCTCGAATTTCCCCACGTGATCGTTGGGTCCTTCAGCGAAGATTTTCTCGCCCTCCCGCCAGAGGTGCTCGTGACCGTGATGAAGCATCATCAGAGATACTTCCCCCTGTATTCAAATACTGAGAACAATCGTCTCGTTCCGTACTTCTGCGCTGTGAGCAACGTCGTGCCCACGAACGACAGCACTGTGAGAACAGGATATGAACGAGTGCTCAAGGCCAGGCTCGACGATGCCAGATATTTCTTCACCGAGGATCTCAAGACCCCCCTTGAGACGTATGCACAGAGACTCGAGAATGTAATCTTTCACAAGGACCTCGGGACATCCGCGGACAAGGTCGCGCGGTTCACCGCGGTGGCCATCAGCCTTGCGGAAAAACTTGATCCTGAAAAAAAAGAGATCGTGAAAAAGGTCGCCTCCCTGTGCAAAGGCGATCTCAACAGCCTCATGGTCTATGAACTACCCGAGCTTCAGGGGATCATGGGGAGGGAATACGCCCTCCGCCAAGGCCACGACAGGGAAACCGCAATAGCCATCCATGAGCACTACCTGCCGGCCTCTGCTGAAGATGCACTTCCCTCAGGGGTTGTGGGTGACATCGTGGGTATTGCCGACAGGATCGATACCATCTGCGGCTTTTTCGGCATCGGTATGGTCCCGAGTGGTACCTCAGACCCCTACGCCCTCAGGAGGCAGGCGATTGCCATCGAGAACATCCTCCTGGAGAAGGGGTACCGTATCTCGATCCCGTGGCTCATCGGCGAGTCCCTCACACACCTCAAACATTCACTGAAGAGACCTGAGGGCGAGGTGAAACAGGATGTGCTCACCTTTTTTGCGAACCGGTTCGTTTCAATTCTTCAGGCGCGGGGGATCCCTGGAGATACGATCGAGTCCGTAATTGCATCCTTCGATGATCCCCTCGACACGTTCAAGCGCGCTGAGGCAATAGAACTGGTGAGAAGGGAGCAGTGGTTCCCCGCCATCTGTGCGGCGAGCAAGCGCGTGGAAAATATCCTCAAGAAAACCGAGGCCGGCAATGAGGTGAACCAGGAGCTGTTCTCTCAGGACGAGGAACGGGATCTCTTCCGGGCTTTCCAAGACATAGAAAACTCCTTCATTGTTCGTGCCGGAAAGGGAGACTATGCCTCTGCCTTGAAGCTGCTCTCAAGCCTCAAGGATCCCATAGACAGGTTTTTCGAGGGGGTTCTGGTTATGAGCGATGACCCAAACGTCAGGAACAACAGAATTGCACTCCTGAAATCCCTCATCCAACTGTTCGACAGGGTTGCGAAGTTCTCAAAGATAACACCCCAGCAATGAAAAAGGTCTTGCCTGCACACGGAATCAGAAGGAGACGGGACGAATCCAGCAGGAGAGACATGAGGGATGCCTTCTCCATTGACGTGGATCGCATCCTGCACTCCCAGGCGTACACATCCTACATCGACAAGACCCAGGTATTCTATCTCGTGGGTCACCAGGGGATCTCACACCGGGTCATTCATGTCCAGCTGCTCTCCCGCATCGCGCGGACCATTGGGAGAAAGCTGGGTCTCAACGACGACCTGATCGAAGCGATTGCCATCGGGCATGATATCGGGCATCCTCCCTTCGGCCATGATGGGGAACAGTATTTGAGCGAGCTCTGCACAGGGGCTGGGATAGGTCCGTTCAAACACAACCTCCAGGCCGTTCAGGCCCTGGAAAAGATAGAAAAAGCAGGATCTGGACTGAACCTGACCCTCCAGGTGCTCGACGGGATACTCTGTCACAACGGTGAGATGACCGAGCAGTCGATCTCCCCGGAGGAGGGCGCGAGCTTTGACGATCTGGACAGAAAGATCGGGATAATCCGGGAAGGCGGCAATCCCGTCCCCATGACCATGGAAGGATGCCTGGTGAGGGTCGCAGACACCATCAGCTATATCGGGAGAGATATCGAGGATGCCATATCTCTGAAGATCATTGAGAGGGAGGAGATCCCTCAGGACGTGACCGCCGTTCTCGGAGATACCAATGGAAAGATCGTCTATGCACTGGTGGAGGATCTGATCGGCCATTCAAATGACGAGGCCATCGTGTATTCCAAGAGAGTATTCTTTGCCCTGAAGAGGCTGAAGACATTCAACTACGAAAAAATCTACCTCGACACCAGGGTCAAGGCAGAGTCGTCAAAGATCAGGACCATGTACAGACTCGTGTTCGGGAGGCTCGTGGAAGACCACATAGCCTCGAGAAAAGAATCTCCGGTATACACAGAATTTATCAGCCGGCTTGGCCCCCGGTATGTCCAGGAACATGGCCCATATGAGACTGTGCGGGACTACATCGCAAGCCTGACTGATTCAGGGTTTCTCCGCCTTTTTCATACCCTGTTCGTGCCCAGGGTCGACTGAACTGATTGTTTTTGCCCATCACCGATGAGCCGTCACACTCCTCAAGAACCGCCGTACCCGACCTGTACGGTTCCTCCCTCCACAATGACCGGAACAACACGTCTCCCGCCCGAGAGCTTGAGCATCTCTTGAAGCTTGGAATTGTCTTTCTTCACATCGTAGTACGCAGCTTTTGACCCATAGGCCGACCTGGCCTGGTCTGTATACGGTCAACCTGCCTTTCCGTAGATGATGATGTCAGACATACAACGACCTCCAGAATATGGGTACTGATGGACTATAGCGTGAGAGAAACGAGAGGGCAAGGGTATTCAATGCCGGAACAGCTCAGGAGAAGATTCTTCTCCTATGTCCATTCACGCTTGTCCACAAGTGGCTTTGCATCCCCCGCGATGCTTCCCGGCGCAACAAACTCCACCCGGTCAACCTTGACCGTACAGATTTCCTGGAACATCCGTTCAAAGTGCTCAGGAAAACCGATTCTGTCGATCTGGGTGTCCCGCGGATCGATTCGTGCAGTCAGGATATCCCGGTGACCTTCCCGTTCTATGACAAGCTGCATGGAGGTGCCGGGAAACGTTTCTGCGAGATGTTTCACCTGGCTCGGGGCCACGAACATACCGCGTACTTTCACCGCATCCCCCACGCGTCCCGCGATGCCGGCAAGCCGGAGACTCGTCCTGCCACAGGGGCATGGTTCTACGATCAGCCGTGAAAGATCCCCGGTCCCGAACCGAAACAGGAAGAACTGTGAATTCAGGCGGGTCACCACCACCTCGCCCAACTCTCCCTGACCGACATGTCTCCCAGTTGCCGGATCAACGAGCTCAACGATCACCTCCTCGCAGATATGCCATCCATTTTTTTCTGGACATTCATAGGCGACATCGCCCACTTCGGTGGCCCCGTACATCTGATAGGTATCGATCCCGAACTCTGTATCAAATCGCTTCCGCAGCGATGGTTGGAGAGGCTCTGCAGCAAAACACGCCCGTTTCACGGAAAAGTCTGTCGCGAAGGAGTAGCCCATCTCGTGGGCCTTTTCGATGATGGCAATGAGGAAACTCGGCGTACCGGTATATCCGGTAATGCCGAGGTCTTTGATGAGCTGAACCTGCTGCTGGGATGACGATGTGCCCGAAGGAACAACAGTAGCGCCCACACGGGCGAGGCCGCCATGAAAGGTAAGTCCGGCCGCTACCATATGGTAGGAGAAGGCATTGAGCACCACGTCGCCTGGTTTGAAACCAGCTGCCGCGTAGGCACGAGCCCACAGAGGATCATGAGATCCCAGATGTGGTTCATACACCGGACCTGGTGACGTGAATATTCTCTCGATGGGGGCTCCAGGGTCCGTAAGCCCTCCAAAGGGGGGATCCTGTGCCTCGAGTTCCACAAGCTGTTCCCTGGTTATGACCGGCAGGCGTACAAGGTCTTGTATTCCCTGAATATCTGATGGGGTCACTCCCTGCTCGTCCATCATCTTTCTGACCCGTGGAGAGCGCTCATACCCAAGGCGAACCATTTCAGCAATCCTGGAGTTCATGTATGCATCGCGTTCATCTCGTGGCAGGGTTTCTTTTTCATCAAAATAGGTTGACATACCGTTCCTCCTCACAAGGTAGTTGTACAATGCCCCGGGTACGTGGTCAATGGAGGAAGAATTCTACCTGTACACCGCACCGAGAGACAATCACCACACTCCCTATAACCACCTCTTGCGCCGTTTGTAGGATTTTACGTCGCGATATGACCTGGCGGTGCCCCCTGCCCCTACGCCGAGGTAGAATTCCTTCACGTCCGGGTTTTCCCGCAGTTCATGGGAGGCGCCTTCCATGACGATCTTGCCGTTTTCCATGACGTAGCCGTAATGGGCGATCTGCAGTGCCATGTTCGCATTCTGCTCCACAAGGATGATGGTGGAGCCCTGTTCCTCGTTGATCCTGGAGATGATCCGGAAGATCTCTTTGACCACCAGCGGAGCAAGACCGAGAGACGGTTCATCCAGCAGCAGGAGTTTCGGATGGGCCATCAAGGCCCTGCCCATGACGAGCATCTGCAACTCACCCCCGCTGCAGTATCCTGCCAATGTTTTCCGTCGTTTCACCAGAGACGGAAAGTAGTGGTAGACCATCTCGAGATCTCGCTTGTATGGTTTTGTCCATCTGGTGGCGGTGCCGACCCTCAGGTTTTCCTCCATGGTCAGGTACTTGAACGGCTGTCTCCCCTCGAGGACCTGGATGATACCCAGTCTGGTGATCTCTTCAGGGGAAGAATTCTGGACAGGGACACCATCGTAAATAATCGAGCCTTCGGTCACTTTCCCGTTCTCGGGTTTGAGGAGGCCTGATATGGCCTTGAGGGTCGTCGTCTTTCCGGCTCCGTTACTCCCCAGGAGCGATACGATTCGATGTTTCTCAACAGACAGCGACACCCCCTTGAGCACCTGGATCACGTCCGAGTACACCACGCTGATATTATTGAGTTGTAGAACCGTTGTATCCTTCACTCGACCACCCCCTTGCCTCAGTACGAGAACGGCCACAACCTGAAGTTCGAGCGTACAATGCGCCAGAGTTCAGCCAGTCCCTTCGGTTCGAAGAGGATGAACAGGACAATGGCAAGCCCGAAGGCAAATTCCCTCAGGGAGGCCAGGTTGAGTCCGAACCCCTTGAGGATACCCATGTTCATGAATGTATCAGTTATCCCCCGGAGGACCTCGTTCAGACCGGTGATGAAGATTGCCCCGAAGATAGCGCCCGGGACACTTCCAAGGCCTCCAATGATGACCATGGCGATATATTCCACTGACAGCGAGAGCGTGAACGGCTCCGTGGTGATGCTGATCATGTAGTATGCCCAGACAGACCCCGCAATACCTGCATAGAATGAGCTGATGGCGAATGAGAGCAGCTTGTAGGGAAAGATCGGAATCCCCATGCCCTCTGCGGCACGATCGTTGTCCCGAATGGCTATGAACGCCCTGCCATAGCGTGTGCGCATCAGGTTTACCGTTAAAAAGGTAACCATCACGAGAATGGCATAGATCACATAAAAAAAATGCCTGTCTTCACTCATTTCGATACCCAGGAGAGATGCTGTGGGCAGCGTTATCCCCATCGTCCCTCGAGTGAGACTCTCCCAGTGGAGGAGTACGTATTCGATGATGAACTGGCCGGCCAGCGTTGCGATGGTCAAGTAGAGCCCCTTGAGTCTGCCTGAGGGGATTCCGAAGATCATGCCGATGCCAGCTGTGATCAGTCCTGCAGTTGGGACGGAAAGCCAGAAGGGAAACCCAAGTCGCGTGGCCAGTATTGCACCCGCATATGCCCCTACGCCGAAGAAAGCACCGTGGCCAAGGGATATCTGCCCTGTGAATCCGATGAGGATGTTGAGCCCCATAGCTCCGATAGCAGCGATCCCCGTCATGTTGATGACATAGAGCAGGTATGGACTGCTGGCAAAGGGAATGATCCCGAACAGGACGAGGAGCCCTATGAAGAGCCAGAACCGACCGAAATCGGTCTCAAAGATTCTCAGCTCCTCAGCGTAGCGTTCCCGGTAGTTTCCGCAGGGATGAAAGCGCAGCCTTTTCATATCGGCATCTCGTGGTTATACCCGCTCGATCTCAACAAGACCGAAGAGCCCATAGGGTTTGATGAGCAGGATGAAGACCAGGATCACATAGGGCACGACATCCCGAAGAGACGGAGAAATGTACCCGCAGGTAAAGGTTTCCAGGAGCCCGATGATGATGCCACCGATGATGGCGCCACCGATGCTGTCGAGACCCCCCAGGATGACAACGGGAAAGACCTTCAACCCGATGGAGGTGATCTCGTGGACATTGGTTCCATTGATGATGCCCAGCACGATCCCGCTCATGCCCGCGACAAGTGCAGCGATTGCCCAGGAGAGCGCAAATACCCGTTTGACGTGAACGCCTAACGAGAGAGAAGCCGTCTGGTTGTCTGCAACGGATCTCATGAAGATCCCCTGTGAAGAAAATTTGAAAAAGAGCCCGAAAAGGACAAGGAAAAGGATCCCGATCGCAGAAGAAGCAACGTAGACCGGTGGGATGAACAGAGTTCCAAGAGTGATCCCGATGCCTGCGGGAAGGAATTCTGGGTAGGTGTGGAGGTTCCCTCCGAAGACGAACAAGAGGAGTCCCTTGAACATTGACGCCAGTCCCACTGTGAGCATGATGACGAAGATGAGCGATTCTCCGATAAGGGGGCGGAGGAACACCCGTTCAACCACGAAACCGAGGACAAAGCTGCCTGCCAGGGTGATGAGGAAGGCTACGAGGATCGGCACGTGAGCCCAGGAGACCAGCACGAGAAAGACAAAGGCGCCGATGGCCATGAGTTCACCATGGGCAAAGTTCAAGACGCTTGATGACTTGAAAATCATGACAAATCCCATGGCGGAAAGCCCGTAGAGCAGGCCGATACTCAGCCCGTTTATCAAAAGCTGGAAAAAGAATTCCATTCCCGTCCTCCGTTTGTGTCGTATCCAGTGTGTCTGAGATTCATGACAGATGTATCACCCTCACCCTGGTTTCGATCATGCCGATCTGTCCATCCCGATAGCGGATCTTCCCCCTCACATTCACTTCGTCCTCCCCGGTGTACATGGCTTCAATCAGCTGGATATAGAGCCCGTACACAAAACGGCGTCGTACTTTTCCGGTTCTGGTGAGTTCTTCGTCATCTGCATCAAGCAGCTTGTACAGGAGGATGAATTTCCTGATCCGCATGACCTCAGGGAGCTGATCATTCACCTTGATCACTTCGCCGAGGATCAGGTCCTCCACTTCCGGCCTCTGGGAGAGATCCGTGTAGGTGGTATATGGGATCATGCGATCTTCCGCCCAGTTGCCCACGTTTCCCATGTCGATATTGATGAGTGCAGTCAGGAATGGTCGTCCTTCACCGAAGATGACCGCTTCCTTGATGAACAGAGAGAATTTGAGACGGGTTTCGATGAAGTCGGGAGAGAAGGCATTCCCTTCCTTATCCCGTATGATATCCTGTTTCCTCCCGATGATGACAAGATGACCGTCATCATCGAAGTACCCGGCATCTCCCGTGAGCAGCCAGCCGTTTTCATAGGCAGCTTCCGTGGCCTCGAAATCGTTGTGGTACCCGGTGAAGACGATGTCACTGGATACAAGGACCTCCTGTTCCGGGGAGATCTTCACGTCAATCCCCGGAAGTGCTTTCCCGACTGTCTCCGGCTTTACGTCTCCATTCTCCTGAATCTGGAAGACACCGCAGGTCTCTGTCATGCCGTAGCACTGTTTGAGGTTCAGGCCAACCGCCCTGAAGAATCTGATGACATCAGGGCTTATGGGGTGACCTCCCGTGTAGGCGCTTTTGAACTGGGAGCACCCCACACGATCGAGCAGTGGCCGAAACACCAGCTGTGATGCGAGCATATTGAGCGTTTTAAAGAAAAGCGGAATGGATTCCTTTCTTGAGATGCGTTCTTCGCAGGCCCTGCCGACCTTTTCCGCCAGGGAAAAGAGGGTCTTCTTGATGAAGCCTGCGTCGTCTATTTTCACGCGGATCGACGAAGCGAGATCCTCCCAGAATCTGGAGGAGGTGATGATGGTGTTAGGGCCGATTTCCCGGAAATCTCCGGAGATCGTTTCTCCGGTCTCGGGAAAGTTCATGGTGAGGCCCCCCAGGAGCGAAACGCCTGCCCCCCACATCTGATCCACGATCCACGCGGGGGGACTCATCGATAGCCAATTTGAGCCGATGGAAAGAGACTCCGCGTCGATCCATTTACAGGCCATTGACGAGAAGTTCCGGTGTGTAAGCATTGCGAGCTTGGAGATTCCGGTCGTGCCGGACGTCAAGATCATGAGGGCGACATCGTCAATCCTTCCCAGGGCGAGTTCCTGCTCGAAGAGATCCGGCCTCTTCGTGTCCAGGGTTTTCCCGAGCTCGAGGAGATCCCTGAAGCTGATCAGCCAGTCATTGTCCGCATAGGACCTCATGCCTGTGGGATCAACGTACACGACTTTGCTGACAGTGTTCAGCCGGTGCTTTTCCTCGATGAGTTTGTCCACCTGCTCCTGATCCTGCACGATGACAATGCGGGCCTGGATTCGGTTCAAGGCAGTGCTGAGCTCGGTAGAGACCGCCGAGGTGAAAAGGCACAGGGTCACCGAACCTATGCACTGAGCTCCCAACTGGCTGAACAGCCACTCAGGGTGATTGTCCATGACAATTCCTGTGTTGTCCCCGCGGTTCACCCCAAGAGACTGGAGGCCGAGTGCCGTGTATTTTACATAGGAGAGATACTCCTCCCAGGAATAGGTCTGCCAGATGCCGTATGCCTTTTCCCTGAGGGCAGTCTCATGCCGTCCCAGGTAGTTTGCCTGACTGGTGAGTATCTGGGGAAGGGTGGATTGCAGATACGAATCCATGATGTCCCGTGGTATACGTCTGTGAGGGGATGTGTTGTTCATTGGCGGTGTCCGAAGAAGGGTATCCCGTGTGCGACACATCTCCCACCAGCGAGGGACGAGGAAGGCTTGAATTGAACGGGGACAGCAGTGTTCAGAGGAATGCATGCGGGAAATCCCCGGGATACCCCCTGCACAGATGCACATTCCATGGTGGAGTAACTCGTCATACACTGGCCTCTATGCCCACATCGGCTGTCTCGCCGAGGTACGCTTTGATCACATCCGGGTGATCCTGGATTTCTTCCGGAAGACCTTCTGCCAGTTTCTCTCCGAAATTCAATACAACGATCCTCTCGGAAATGCTCATAACGATAGACATGTCGTGCTCTACCAAGATCATGGTCTGGCCCCAACCGCCGTGGAGTTCCATGAGGAATCTGACCATATCCTCCTTTTCTTCAAGAGTCATCCCGGCAAACGGCTCGTCGAGGACCAGCAGACTGGGCTCCAGGGCAAGCGCCCTACCCAGTTCAACGCGTTTCCTCATGCCATAGGGGAGAGATCCAACCAGCTCCTTTCTGACGGATTGGATCTCGAGGAAATCTATGATCTCCTCGAGGATCTCACGGTGGCGTATTTCCTCCTTTCGTACAGACGGCAGGAAGAGCCCTGCACCGGGAAGGGTATACCTGCAGTGGATGTGACGGGCCAGCTGCATGTTCTGGAGCACAGTCATCCCGGGGAAGAGCTCGATGTTTTGAAAGGTCCGACCAATCCCAAGCCGGGTAAGCTTGTGGGGATGGAGAGTCGAGATTGGAACCCCGTTAAAGGTGATTTCCCCCCCACTGGCACGATAGAATCCGGTGATACAGTTGAGCAGACTTGTCTTCCCTGCACCGTTCGGGCCGATCAAGGCGAACAACTCGCCGGTGTGGACCTGGAGATCGATGTCACTCAGGGCCTGTATCCCCCCAAAGGAGAGATACAGGCCGCTGATGACGAGCTCTGCCGTCTTTTTCCCGGCCTCACCGGTAAATATTCTCGGTTGCCCCCTGAATGCCCTCACAGAGAAATCTCCCGTTACTTCACCAGCTCGATCGTGTCTTTGCCGGGGACAAAGAAGTTGGTCAGCGGAGTGAAACTTCCATCTTCGTGAATCTGCACGATCCGAGCCGTGAAGGATGCACCGTGATCTTCCGGGGTATAGGTGACAGGGGGGACAATTCCTCCGAAATCCTCTCCGGTGAAGGTTTCGAGGGCCTTATTGACAGTCTCGGGCGTAATCTCACCGAATTTCTCCTGCGCCCTCAGGAACGCACGCTCCATGATCATGCCGACAACCACCCCCTCCCAGTAAGCGGCATCGAAGGACTCGACTGTCTTGTATCTCTGCCACAGCTCTTTCAGGACCTGGATGCCGGGGGTGTCGTCAGAGGGGAGCCCTCCCGGGAACTGCATCTTCACCCGATCACGGAGGAGGTCTTTCCCCATCTTGAAGAAGTCGGGATCAGTGGAGGTCCAGGTGCCCATGAACACTGGATCGTAGCCGATACGATCGGCGCTTTTCAGTGCACTGATGATTGCTGCGGGAAGCATCTGCATGAAGACGTACTCAGCCCCACTCGCCTTGAGACGGAGCATCTCGGTCGTGAGATCTACGGTCTGGGGAGGGAATTCCTCGACAGCGACGATTTCAATGTTTTTCTGCTTCGCATACTCCATACTGGGCTTGTGGATGGATCGGCCGTAGGCATTGTTCCAGGTGAGCAGCCCCACCTTTGGAGGCGTGCCACCGGTATGGATTGCCGAGATGTACTCCAGAACTGCAGAACAGTCGAGCTTGTAGCTGCCGAACGGGAGGTACATGTAGTCGATGGGTGGTTCCAGGATCTCCCACCCCGTGGAATAGTTGATGGTGGGGATCTTGTACTTCTGAATCAGGGGTTTAACTGCGATACCCGCCCCTGTGCTCCAGGTGGCGATCATGTCAACCTTGTCCTGAACAGCGAATTTTTTCACTGCAGCAACCGCCTCGGGTATCTTGTACCCGGTATCTACAAGGATCAGATCCAGGGTTTGGCCATTGACCCCTCCCTTGACCTCATTCACGTACCTGAAGTAGTCCTGGTGTCCCTTTGCATGGAACTGACCCCACGTGGATGCAGGACCAGTCAGGTTGATAGCTGCCCCAACCTTGATGCTCTCTGCATGGACAGTCACTGATATCAGCAAGCAGAGCATCACCGCCAGTAGCCCGATAGATACATCCTGTCTCACACACCTGCTCATCTTTCCCCTCCTGTAACGCGTTTTTTCACTGCTTCCCATGTTCTTCTCCCTTCCGATGCAACGTGCATAAAAAAAAAGCCGTAGGTAGACGCCATCGGTCTACCTACGGCTTTTTCTCTCGAATTAGATCTCAGCCCGGCAGGTAGACCTATTCGAAAAAGAAAAAGCTAAAGAAACCCTGTACGGGTGTATCTACATTCTTTTCTGCCATAGACATGATCCCTTAAAGAATTCAGTACGAGAAGTCAAGTGAAATCTAGACCACAGATATTCTCCTGGTACTGGTGCACGGGCTGAGAACTGAGGGCTCCTCGTGGAGCAGACGCATCCATATGGTCTTTATGTAGAATCAAATGTGATTCCGCACATGTTTGCCGTGGCCTCTTGATCTGTCAGATGACGGACGGGACAGACCGGTAGTGAGCCTCCCGCTTGTGAGAAGACAGAGCGAGGAACGAGTTGATCACCTGAAGCATAGTCTCCCTCTCCGTTCCCAGACGCCCTGCCACCTGCAGGTAATTGTTGGCGTGATCGCAGGTAAAGTATGTCCTGTCCGCTCTCAGGAGCGAGAGGAGATCTCTCAGTTCGATGACGGTTCCCTCTGGAGTCTGCTCGGTGAATTCCCCTGCGTGGACCTTTTCCATGAGGCGGGAGGCAGGGTGAATCCAGAGTCTCCTGACTCGAACAAAGTGCGGGGCCACCAGATTGATGACCTGTGCAGAGCCTTCCACATGGTCCTTCCACATCTCCTGTCCACCGAGGCCTAAAAGGAAGTAGTAGCTCAGTTCGAGACCGGATTCCATGGTCTTCTGCCCCGCTTCAATGAGTTGTGTTGAGCGTGTTCCTTTCTTGTGGAACCGCAGGACCATGTCGGAACCGCTCTCCATCCCGACGTGAACCCTGTCAAGCCCGGAGGAGTGAATATCTATGAGTTCCTGAGGAGATTTCTTCCACAGGCTGGACGCCCTACCATAGGAGGTCACCCGTTTGAGGGAGGGAAATGTTTTTCGCAGATGGGTCAGAACCGTGACCAAAAACTCTGTGGAGAGATCGAATGGATTTGCATCACCCAGAAACGCAGTGGTGAACACATCGCCGTACATGTCCCTGAATGCATCGATATCCGCGATCACATCGCCGAGTGCACGCTCGGAATGCTGGACCCCGAAGAGGTCGTAGATGCCGCAGAAGAGGCAGCGGTTCCAGTTGCACCCCCGTACGGTGCGAATCAGAAGACTGCCTGCCTCACTCGGTGGACGAATGACCAGCTGTTCAGGAATATGCATTGTCTTGTTATAGGGTGCAGACATTTTTTGGTCAAGCAATGATCCGGGAGCGGATCAATTGAGCAGATACGTGCCTTGGAAAAGGCCTGGTCAGTGGCATCGAAGTGAAAATAAGAGGAGACACACCTGCATGAAGCTGAAGTTCCCTGAAAAGGCCGGTACGATCATTTTGTTCACATATGATGGAAGATGGTGTACAGGAAATACGTGAAGATCTGCTACGAGCCCATCGGCATTCTGCACACAGGACTCACGGGGCTCGCCGATGCCCCAAAGTTCTACACGGAGTCACACTACTCCGGGGTTATCGAGGTCTATCCAGCATTCGAGCAGGGCCTTACAGGTCTTGGTTCCCGTGATCAGATCGTCGTGCTCTTCCACTTTCACCTCTCACAGGGCTATGAACTCCTGCAGCGACGCAGGGGAGCGGGAGAGATCACGGGGGTATTCAATCTCTGTTCCCCGATGCGCCCCAATCCCATCGGCATGTCCATTCTGAAGCTTGTTTCCATTCAGGGATGCAAGGTATTCGTTGAAGGAGTGGACATGGTGGATGGAACCCCGATCCTGGATATCAAACCGTACACCCCGTTCCAATGAGCTCTTTCCACGCCGTGCCATGGTGCAGTGCTCGAATATGGATTGAATTTTTCAGCCTGATGTGGTTTTAAGCTTGTGATGATTCCTGGCAGCTGGGGGTGTACTTGATCTATACGATGCTACTCGCTACGCTCGGCGGCCTGGGGCTGTTCCTCTTCGGCATGCATATCATGTCCGATTCTCTCCAAAAGATTGCGGGCCTCAGGTTGCGGAGAATCCTAGAAAAACTCACGACGAACCGTATTGTTGCAGTGCTTGCGGGGGCGGCCATTACATCCATTATTCAGAGCTCCTCTGCCACGACGGTCATGTCCGTAGGTCTCGTCAACGCCGGGCTGATGACCTTGAAGCAGGCAATCGGTGTCGTGATCGGTGCGAACATCGGCACGACGATCACGGCACAGATCATTGCCTTCAAGCTCACCGATATTGCACTGCCCCTCATCGGAGTGGGCATGTTCATGAAACTCCTGAGCAAGCGGGAAAAGGTGAAATACTGGGGGGATTTCTTCCTCGGTTTCGGGCTGCTTTTCTATGGCCTGCTGGTCATGAAGGAGGGTGTACAACCGCTCCAGGCAGCTCCCTGGGTGAGTGATTTCTTTATCCATTTTTCCAAGAATCCTCTGTGGGGAGTTCTCGTGGGCACGCTTATCACGATGCTTTTCCAGAGCAGTTCTGCCACCGTGGGGCTCGTAATCGCCCTTGCCTCCAGCGGAGTCCTCGAGTTTACGGGAGCAGCCGCTCTCGTGCTGGGGGATAACATCGGGACAACGATCACGGCCCAGCTCTCCTCCATCGGCACCAATGTTCCCGCAAAGCGGGTGGCCAGGTCGCACCTGCTCTTCAACCTCTTCGGCGTCTGCATCATTCTGCTCATATTCCCGGCCTATGTCCGGTTTGTTGATTTCATCACGCCGGGTGATCCCATGCAGGTGATCAACGGCAATCTTCCCTACAGCGCTCGTCATATTGCGAACTTTCACACCCTGTTCAATGTCACGAACAGTTTCATCTTTATTCCGCTCATGGGCGTGCTCGCCAGGCTGTCGACATATCTTGCCCCCGGAGAGATCATCTCGAGGGTCTTCCGCCTGGAATCGCTCGACGAACGGATATTCGAAACCCCATCCATCGCCCTCGACGAGGCTCGACAGGAAATCGAGTATATGGGAAAAGAAGTTTTTTCCATGCTGGAAATTACGGAAAAGCCCCTGATCGAGAACACCGGAACAGACAAGATCCTCTCAGAAGTCATGGAAAAGGAGGACCTGGTAGATGCCCTCCAGAAGGAGATCAATACCTACCTCACCGAGCTTTCGAGACAGTACATCACCGAAGACCAGTCCAAAGAAATCTTTTCCATGATGCACATGGTCAGCAATCTCGAGAGGATCGCTGATCACTGCGAGAGCATTGCCAAGCTCTGCAAGAAGAGAAACGAATTCGGGATCGTGTTCTCTGAAGACGGGAACAAGGACATGTACCAGATCTACCACCATACCCTTGAGTACCTCAGGACTATCATGAAGGCCCTCAAGAAATCCCCAGAAAACCTCATGGATCTTGTCAGGAGCTTCGAGCCCAAGCTCAATACCATGCGGTGGGAGATGCGGGTGAACCACATGGAGCGCCTCAAAACTTCGGTGTGCAATGCAGACGCCGGTCTGGTATATGTCGATATGCTCACCAGCTTTGAAAAGATAGGAGATCACGCATACAACATCGCGGAATCCCTGTCGGGGATAAAGTAAGGAGAATCCTATGCAGTACGACATGCCATTGTTCAGGCCCCCTTCGGAAGCGCGGTCACTCATCTTCCAGGTCACACTGGGCTGTTCCTGGAACAAGTGCCTGTTCTGTGCCATGTACAAGACGAAACAGTACGTTGTCAGGCCATGGGAGGAAGTCGAGAAGGATATTATCGAGATGTCATGGCTCTATCCCGGCACCAGGAAGGTCTTCCTCGCCGACGGAGATCCACTGAATGCCCCTACAGACTTTCTCATCAAGGTGCTCGACCTCCTGAACGAACGGTTTCCCTCCCTTGAGCGGGTGAGCACCTATGCCGGGCCCACGAACCTCAAGGAAAAGAGCCTTGAAGAACTCAAGGAGTTGAGAAAACGGAAACTTGACGTTGTTTACCTCGGAATCGAGACCGGAAACGACGCCCTGCTCAAGAAGATCAAAAAAGGAGCGACGTCCTCGCACATCATCGAGGGATCAAGAAAAGCCATTGATGCGGGCCTTCGCATGTCCACGTTCATCATTCTGGGTCTGGGGGGTGTTGACGGGAGCTATGAGCACGCGAAGGATTCTGCCCGGGTGGCGAACGCCATAGATCCTCACTTCCTGGCAACGCTCACCCTCATGCTCGGTCCCTACGAGGATATCTATGAGAAAAAGATCATGGGCGGTGGCTTCAAGCTTATCGACATGAGGCAGAGCCTTCAGGAACTGAGGTGGTTTGTTGAAGACCTCGAACTGACTGGCTGCAAATTCGGATCAGAGCATGCATCGAACTACCTGCCGATCAGCGGGTATCTTCCTGGCGACAAGGAAGAGATCCTCAGGCTCATAGATCAGGCCCTTGCCCAACAGGATTCGGATCTGCTGAGGCCCGAGTGGGCACGGGGACTCTGACGACGGATGTTCGAATGACTGAGCTGATAGGACCCTTCGGGAGGTGAGCTGTGGAGATTAAGGCGATACGCGGGATGAACGACATTCTTCCCGAAGATATACCCAAGTGGCATCAGGTGGAGGAGATCACACGAACGATCTTTTCCCGCTACGGGTTTTCCGAGGTGAGGCCCCCGATTCTGGAGAGGACCGATCTCTTTTTCAGGGGAATCGGGGACGAGACCGACGTCGTCGAAAAACAGATGTACACCTTCACGGACAAATCCGGGACATCGATCACCCTCCGTCCCGAGGCCACAGCGAGTGTTCTCCGGGCAGTCATTGAACACGGGCTGCTGAATAAAGACCCCATTCAGAAGCTCTATACAATCGGCCCCATGTTCCGCTATGAGCGGCCACAGAAGGGCAGGTACCGACAGTTCCACCAGATCAATGCCGAACGCCTGGGAGAAGATAGCCCCCTCGCCGATGCAGAGACACTTGCACTGGCGTATGATCTCGCTGCATCACTCCTCGGCAGAGATTCCCTTCTCATGGAGGTGAACTCCTTGGGGTGTAAAGGCTGCAGGCCTGCATTCAAGAGTGCTCTGATTACATTTCTCGTTTCGCAGCAGGACCGGCTCTGCGAGGATTGCAGGCGGAGAATGAACAGCAATCCGTTACGGGTGCTGGATTGCAAGGTGATCTCCTGCAAGGATGCCGTGAAGGATGCGCCGGTGATGGAAGCGTTTCTCTGCACTGACTGCAGGACACATCACGATGCTGTCCTGGCTTCTCTGGATGCATTTGGGGTCAGCTATACGAAAAATGTCAGGCTCGTTCGGGGCCTTGATTACTACACCAGGACAACCTTCGAAATCAGTGCATCGGGCCTGGGGTCGCAGAATGCGGTCGCCGGCGGCGGCAGATATGATGATCTGCTGGCCATCCTGGGAGGACCGGAGGTGGGAGGCATCGGGTTTGCCTTCGGCATTGAGCGTCTTCTCCTGCTCATGGAGAGACAGACGGAGAAGGTGAACGGCTGTTTTGTCGTGATTCAGGCCATCCCAGAGATACAGAGTAAGGCCCTCTCGCTCATCGCTGAGCTGAGAGCAGGCGGCATCAGGGCAGAAGCCGCGTTCGGCAGGAGCTTCAAGGCCCAGATGCGCAGGGCGGACAAGGCGAACTACCCGCTGTGCATCATTCTCGGTGAGAATGAGGTTGCCACACACACCCTCACCATAAAAGACATGGATACAGCCACGCAGCGCACGATCGATCGCAGGAATGCCATTGGGGAGATACACGCACTGCTTTCTGGAAAGGATGATGAAGCGTGAATACACATCAGATACCGAAACGGACACACTACTGCGGTGAAGTCCACCACGCTGCCCCGGGCTCCCGTGTAGGGCTCCTGGGATGGGTGCAGAGGAGGAGGGACCTTGGAGGACTCATCTTCATCGATATCCGCGACCGAACAGGAATTGCCCAGGTCGTGTTCAACCCTGAAACCCAGCCTGAGGCTCATGCCAAGGGACATATCCTGAAGCCGGAATTCTGTATCGCCATAGAGGGTGAACTCCAGAAGAGACCGGAAGAGATGAGAAATCCCAGCATGGTCACCGGTGACGTGGAGATCATTGCCGATGGAGTCCGGGTACTCAACGAATCTCAGACCCCGCCCTTCGTGGTGGAGGATGGTGTTGAGGTGAGCGACACCCTCAGGCTCAAGTACAGGTACCTCGATCTCCGCAGGCCGAGTCTCCAGAGGAATATTCTCCTCAGACACTCAGCTGCCTCGAGCATTCGGAGATACCTGGATTCGAAGGGCTTCATCGACGTGGAAACACCGATGCTGACGAAAAGCACTCCTGAAGGAGCACGGGATTACCTCGTTCCCAGCAGGATCTATCCCGGCAGGTGCTATGCCCTTCCCCAGTCCCCCCAGCTCTTCAAACAGCTCCTTATGGTCTCAGGCTTTGACCGGTACTACCAGATCGTGAAGTGTTTCCGTGATGAAGATCTTAGGGCAGATCGTCAGCCTGAGTTCACCCAGATCGATATTGAGATGTCCTTCATCACGATGGACGATATCCTCGATGTCACAGAAGAGATGATCGCGACGCTGTTCAGGGAAACCATCGGGGCTGAGCTTGAAAGACCATTTCCAAGGCTCACCTATGAGCAGGCCATGGATAAGTATGGTACGGACAGGCCTGATACCCGCTTTTCCATGGTGCTCAGGGATGTCACTGACATCCTTGCCTCCAGCAGCTTTCGGGTGTTTACGTCTGTCGCCTCGGCAGGAGGCGTAATCAAGGCCCTGACCGTCAAGGCGCCCCATGCCTTGAGCAGAAAAGACCTGGATTCCCTGCAGGACATTGTTGGGGATTTTGGGGCAAAAGGCGTGCTCTGGGCCCGTCTGGATGATGATGGATGGAAGTCCACCTTGACAAAGTTTCTGGGTCCCGAACAGTTCTCAGCCCTCCAGGATCGTCTCCAGATGCAGCCGGGAGATGTTGCCCTCTTTGTTGCAGACGCTGTCGCTATAGTCAACCAGAGCCTTTCGGCACTCCGTATCCACCTCGGTCAGAGACTGAACCTGATACCTCCCGACACCTACAGCGCACTCTGGATCACCTCGTTCCCTCTCCTGGAGTTCAGCGAAGAGGCTGGGAGACTTGTCGCAGTGCACCATCCCTTCACCGCACCACTCTATGAAGATATTCCCCTTCTCCAGAAAGACCCGGCCAGGGTCAAGTCACAGGCCTATGACATGGTCATCAATGGGTACGAAGTGGGGGGCGGCAGTATCCGTATCCACTCGCGGCATATCCAGCAGGAGGTCTTCACGGCAATTGGGCTCACTGAAGAAGAGGCGAGTGTCAAGTTCGGGTTCCTCCTGGAGGCCCTTCAATACGGCGCACCCCCCCATGGTGGAATCGCCTTTGGGTTCGATCGGCTGGTAATGCTTTTGGCAGGAACAACGAGCATCAGGGATGTGATTGCATTCCCAAAGACGCAGAAGGCATACTGCATCATGACGGATGCGCCGTCTGATATGGATCCGGCGCAGCTTGCAGACCTCGGCCTAACCGTGCTAAAGGATAAGGCATGATGAGGATACTGATCCTTATCCTCGCGGCGGTGTTACTGTCAGGGTGTGCACCGACAGAGTCGGTCACAGTTCATACCGCCCCCGTCCCGGAGCAGCCACCGAAGATTGAGGAGCCTGCCACCGGAGATATCCCTCAGGGCATTCAATCCCATGAAGAGGGTAAGGCAATCATGAATACGGCATCTGTCCAGCTCAGGAAGATCGTGGACATCTCTGGATTCGAGTATGCGAAGAAGGAGTCCTTCGATCTCCTGGTCACCTACCTCGAGATGCAGAGATACTACATGGATGACGACATCGATTCACTGAGAGCCCTCATGGAGCGATTCCAGAAGAATATCCAACTCGCCCAGGAAAAGACCGTTTCAGAGAAGCAGAAGCGGCTCGAGGAACTCGGTATCGAGATTGCCCAGAAACAGGAGGAGATCAAGAAACAGGGTGATGCACAGATCTTTGAGGTCTACACCACCATCTATGTCGTCAAAAAGGGAGACACCTTGCCCAGTATCGCAGCACGGCATGATATCTACAACGATTCGTTCATGTGGCCGCTGATTTATAAGGCGAATAGGGACCAGATCAAGGACCCGAAGATCATCTACGTTGGGCAGGACTTGAAGATCCCCAGAGAGATAACCATTGAGGAGATCATCGAGGCAAGAAGGGAGGCGGGCGCACCGGAGCCGGAGAAGATCCCCAAGGATGCCTACACACCGAAGAAGAAATAGCCCCAGTTCATCGGGAGATGTGAAAACGCGGCTCCGCGTGGAGAGTGTCAGTGTGCATGAACCATGAGGAGAGAAGAATGGCTGAAATGACAGGGAGAAAGATCCAGTTTTCAGACAATCGGCTTGTTGTCCCGAATGACCCGATTATCCCGTTCATCGAGGGAGACGGTGTAGGCCCCGATATCTGGAAGACCGCTCAAAGGGTTCTTGATGCTGCTGTGGAGAAGGCCTTTGGGGGGAACAACCGGATCGTCTGGAAAGAAATCTATGCCGGACAGAAGGCCTTCGACCTGTTCAATACCTGGTTGCCGGATGAGACCGTGGAAGCATTCAGGACCTACATTGTCGGGATCAAGGGACCGCTCACCACTCCGGTTGGAGGGGGGATCAGGAGCCTGAACGTGGCACTGAGGCAGATCCTCGACCTGTTCGCCTGCGTACGGCCGGTGCAGTACTTCACAGGGACCCCAGCGCCGGTGAGAAAACCGGAGCTCGTGGACATCACTGTGTTCCGGGAAAATACCGAAGATGTCTATGCCGGGATCGAATGGAAGGAGGGGAGCCCTGATGTCGGGAAGGTCATTTCTTTCCTGAACGCTGAGATGGGAACACACATCAGGGAGGATTCCGGCATCGGGATCAAGCCCATTTCGATCTCAGGGACCAAGCGCCTGGTACGCATGGCGTTCGAGTATGCCCTGGCCCACGGCAAGAAGACCGTGACGCTGGTCCACAAGGGAAATATCATGAAGTTTACCGAGGGGGCCTTCAGGGACTGGGGCTACGAGCTCGTGAAAGAGGAATTCGGAGACGTCGCCACCACTGAAGATGAGGTGTGGAAGACCTGGGGGGGACACCTCCCGGAAGGGAAGATCCTGGTGAACGACAGGATCGCCGACTCCATGTTCCAGCAGGTGCTCCTGAGGCCGGACGAGTACGATGTGCTCGCAGTGCCGAATCTCATCGGCGATTTCATATCCGATGCCCTGGCAGCGCAGGTTGGCGGACTCGGTATGGCGCCGGGTGCGAATATCGGGATTCCCACGGCTGTATTCGAGGCCACCCACGGTACTGCTCCCAAGTATGCGGGACAGGACAAGGTAAACCCGGGGTCCCTGATCCTCTCCGGAGCAATGATGCTCGATTACCTCGGCTGGACCGACGCTGCCGATCTCATCAGAAACGGTCTCGAAAAGGCCATTTCTGACAAACAGGTCACCTATGACCTGGAGCGTCAGATGGAGGGCGCAACACTGCTGAAGTGCTCCGAGTTCGGCCGGGCCATCATCGACCGCATGGAATAAGAACAGATTCTCACTGATGTGTGACGGCGGGCGGGTACATGCAAAGGATGTCCGGGGCCTCATTCCACGGGACATAGTGAAAAATCACGAACGCGCGGGAGACATGGGTGATCAGTACCCTGGACACGGATACAGCTTTACAGTGATGGGACAAAGACACTTCAAGTGGATGTGGTGGGCGGTCTATGCCTTCTTCTTGGCCAGGAGGTACCCGAATGCAAGCCCGATGAGGAAGAAGAAGCTGATCACGATCCACTTGGGACCGGTAAAGAGCGTCCAGATGAGGAACTGGAATGAGGTCTGCTCGAAGTTCTGAAGGATGAAGATAAATCCGAGAGCAACCGCGACACCGATGATGATGAGCTTGGTTGTACCATCGAGATCCTTGAACACAATCTTCCCTCTCCATGCGGAACTGTCAGCCACGAATATTGCATGCCCTGCGCAGGTGTGTCAACAGCTGAGTGGACGTCTGGGGCATGGGGATGGTTTTTCTTCCCAGAAGAATTGAATTTAATGTATGTCTTCGTCTCCAGGGCGTGGAAACGTGAACGCCTCGTTGGTTGCCCCTCATGGAGTGAATGCGATAATTTGGAGGACAGGGAGGGGAGATGAACAATACGGTCTGGAGCATGAGAACCACGAAGGATGCCAGGTTCCCCGACCGAGTGTGCACCTTCCAGTCAGGAAGAAGTATACTCCACCTCCTTCTCCCATGCCACCTTCACGGTAAAAAATGAAGTTCGGGTTCACACAACTTGTTTTTTCTGGATGACGCCATCATCCCGCTGTGCTGAAGGAAAATCAAGGGAACTTCCCTATCATGGAGTAGACTTTTTGATTTGAAGATGGCATGAGTTGTTATTGACGCGAAGGAGGGTATATGGGTGATTGCTTTCGAAAGCGGGTATATGATCTGGGCAGTTTCTTTCGTGATGTTGGTTCATTGGGGAAGGATAGTATCGCGTTGATAGTCGCTTTTTATTCCGGTAGGGTCAACAAGGCCTTTCGTGAAAAATTGAGTATGGCTGTAACTGGTGTCCTTGGTTGCCGGTATTGCTCATGGCTGCACTCAGAGATGGCACTTTCACATGGTGTCAAATCTGAAGAACTCCAGAAGATCCTTTCAAATGAACTTGGTGATTTCCCGCAGGAACAAGCGGTTGCTCTCGCCTTTGCTCAGCATTACAGTGAAACAGGTGGAAAACCTCAAATACAGACAGAACAACGGTTTTATGAATTCTATGGCCCTGAAATTTCTAGGGACATACTGCTCAACATAAAGATTATTTATTTTGGCAATCTGTCAGGAAACACCATCGATGCCTTTTTCAGTCGAGTGAAAGGTGCGCCACACGAAGAAAGCAGCCTATGGAGCGAATTGGTCATCCTTTTTCTGCTCGGACCGTATTTCTTTATCGTACTTCCACTGCTTGCCTTTGCTTTTCATTACAGAACTCAACTGAAAAGAAGCTGAGCAAATAGTATGGACAATAGTATAGAAATGCCAATCCCGTGCCTGATGGGACCACTTCCTCTCCATAGCCATATCCCAGGTGAACTACCGACGGCAAGGCCTGTGTGGTATCGAAACCTGCCTCCTGGCTATCCTGAGCGAGCCTTATGGCATGAGTGTCGGGAGTAGGAATCAGCACGTTTTTTCTTGGGATATGTCTGTGAACCATGGAAAGGTGAATGAACTTTTCTCAGAAATCGTGACTTCCCTATTGCTTTTTGCATCAAAGATATCCGAGATAGAAACACATACAATGGATAAAAGATCAGTGGTGATGGTACATCGACATCAAGTGAGAAGCGTATGACATCACCGTGAAGGGAGGAGCGATGAGTAATCCTTTTGCATGGGGAGTGCGGGGGAGTTTTTTTCTCCTCAAAGACCTGAATTGAGCGCTTGCGTCCCTGGAGGTCATCCAGGACATGAACACTCACAAGGAAAACACCGTGCTCAAGGCGGCAACAGGACTGGAAGGCGGTCTTGTGGCACGCGGTTCAACATGCGGGGTGGTAAGCGGGGGTTCTCTCGGCATTGCACTCATGCACGTTGACGAGGTGAGAGCGCGGGGTGTCGCTGCCCAGAAAGACGTGCTGAAACGGGCAGGAGAATACATCGACTGGTTTCAGGATAGATTCGGGACCACGCTGTGCAGGGAGCGCACCGGGGTTGATTTCTATGAGCCGAAAGGGCAGCTCAGCTACTTCCTGCCCGGTGAGCGGGTGATTCGATGCATGTGGCACATCAGCCAGGCCATGCAGTACATCTACGTGAGGGAAAGAGTAGATCCTGATCCGTTTCCCGAGAGCCTCGAATCCGGAGATGGTGAGCCTGTACACTGTGCCACCACCGTGCTGAAGGGTATCCGTGAGCACAGCGGGATTGGATATGGTCTCCTTGAAGACATTGCGTTTGTGCTGGATGGCGGGGTCGGGCTCAGGGGAGGAATATGCGGGGCTATGGCCGGTGCTGTGATGGCCGTCAATCTTGTCTTCGGGTGGGATATCCGGTCCATGCTGCCGCCGGTGACGATAAAGAAGTTCGTGGATGGTCACCTCAATCTCCTCCGCAGACATCCAAAAGGAATGCCGGAGACATTTGCCATTGGCAGAGAGGTGGTGAACGCCTGCAGGGAAAAAGCTCTCAGCATGGAATGCCGGGAAATCACCGGGAAAACTTTTGCAGATTTCGACGATTTCCAGGAGCACGTGCGAACATCCGAGACCTGCAGGGAGATCATCGAACGCTCGATTGAAGCAGGAACTCGGGCTCTCGAGAACTGGGCTCACTAGGAACCCTCTTCTCTGAATCCTTCCAACAGCTCCCAGGGAAGGCATCCATGCTGCAGGGATGGCTCTCCTGCAGCATGAACCATATTTTACCCTTCACTTTTTGCACATATTTAGGTAATACAACGGTTTTCCTGCACGTGAGAAATACCGCAGGGAACGAGGAGGTTGAACAAAACCCCTATGAAAAGAGAAGACACTGCAATCCAGCAGGCCATTCATCGATCGAAGATCCTCGTGGAGGCGCTTCCGTACATACGCGACTTTCGCGGCAAGCGGATCGTGGTGAAGTACGGCGGTCATGCCATGGTCGATACCGAGTTGAAGCGGCTGTTTGCACAGCAGATCATCCTGTTCCAGTACATCGGGATCCAGGTAGTGGTGGTCCACGGGGGCGGTCCCCAGATCAGTACGATGCTGGATCAGATGGGGATCAAGTCGAGCTTCATCGACGGCAGGAGAATCACGGACGCAAAGACCATGGATGTAGTCGAGATGGTGCTTGCAGGGGGGATCAACAAGGAGATCGTGAATCTCATCAACACAGAAGGTGGACGGGCGGTCGGTCTCTCGGGAAAGGACGGTGGGCTCATCAAGGCACGTAAGCTCTTCTACTCCAGGAAGGGGCCCGATGGTGTCACAATGACCGATATCGACATGGGTCATGTGGGTGAGGTGACCGAGATCAACACCGAAATCATCGATGCTGTGGAGAAGGCGGGTTTTGTGGCCGTGATCGCCCCATCGGGGGTGGGTGCCGACGGACTCACCTACAATATCAATGCCGATACAGTGGCCTCTGAGATTGCAGGTCACCTCAAGGTGGAAAAGATCATCATCCTCACGGATGAACAGGGTGTACTCAATGCCACCGGGGAGCTCATCTCGAGCATCAGGTATTCCGATATCCCCCGCCTCATCTCCTCAGGAGTCATCACAGGGGGAATGATCCCCAAGGTCGAGTGCTGCATGAAGGCCCTGGACAGCGGCGTGAAGAAGGCGCACATCGTGGATGGCAGGATCCCATACTCCGTGTTGCTGGAGCTGTTCACGGATTCTGGGATCGGGACGCAGATCGTCAAGGAGGACCAGTGACAGGGCACGTGATGCATACCTATGCGCGGCTTCCTGTCAGAATTGTTCGGGGAGAATCGTGCACGCTCTTTGATGAGTCTGGAAAGACCTACCTCGATATGGTCGCAGGGATCGCTGTGTGCAATCTTGGCCATGCCCATGCCGCGGTGGTTGCCGCTCTCAGAGAACAGGCGGGGAGGTTGTTCCATTGTTCCAACCTCTATGGTATTCCCCAGCAGGAGACCCTTGCCGCCCTGGTTGTAGAGAACAGCTTTGATGCTGATGTATTCTTTTGCAATTCCGGGGCCGAAGCGAATGAGGCAGCTATCAAACTTGCTCGGAAGTTCTGCAACTCCCAGGGCAGCCGGGGGCCGAACATCATCACCTGTGAGGGTTCGTTTCACGGTCGAACACTGGCTACGGTGGCAGCCACCGGCCAGGATAAATTCAGGCAGGGATTCGATCCCATACCCCAGGGATTTTCCTGTGTCCCCTATGGCGATATCGAAGCCCTGAAGGCATCTGTCACTGATGACGTGGGGGCTGTTATGCTGGAGCCGATCCAGGGAGAAGGGGGCGTACGGGTTCCTCCTGAAGGCTATCTTCGGCAAGTCCGTGAACTCTGCGACAGTCTCGGGCTCCTGATGATCCTCGACGAGGTGCAAACCGGCCTCGCACGGACAGGCAGGCTCTTCGGCTACATGCACGAGGGGATCGAGCCGGATATCATGACCCTTGCAAAGGCGCTGGGGAACGGATTCCCCGTGGGTGCCATGAGTGCACAAAAGCATGTGTCCAGGGCATTCAGTCCCGGCGCACATGCATCCACCTTCGGGGGAAACCCGCTCGCCATGGCATGTTCCATTGCAACGATGAACGTCATTCTTGATCAGGATATGGCTGGAACGGCTGCGGAAAAGGGAGACTATCTGAAGGAGAGGCTCGAGGGCATGAAGTCTGCCCACCAGGGCATCCGTGAGATCAGAGGCCGGGGGCTCATGGTAGGTGTAGAGTTCGACCACGATGTATCGTTCCTGCCGATTGCCGGTATTGAACAGGGGATTCTCCTCAACGTGATCCAGGGGCATATTCTCAGGATGGTTCCCCCGCTGGTCATCTCCTATGAGGAGCTTGATCGTGCAGTTGAGATCATCCATTCACTGCTGGGAGAAAAAGGGTTGTGATGAAGAAAAAAGATTTTCTTTCCATACGAGACCTTACGCGTGATGAGATCGCTCTCATCTTTGAACGCGCCCGGGAAAACAGACTCGGTCTGCCTGCCAGAAGCCTGGCAGGAAAATCTGTTGTACTCGTGTTCGAGAAGGCGTCTACCAGGACTCGAATCTCCTTTGAGGTCGGCATCGCCCGTCTGGGTGGACATCCTGTCGTGCTCTCGACGGAAGGTTCTCAGATGGGTCGGGGAGAACCCCTGAAGGACACGGCAAGGATCCTCGCAGGCTACTGTGATGCACTCGTCATGAGGACATTCGGGCACGAGAGGATCGAGGAAATGGCACAGTTCGCACACATTCCCGTCATCAACGCTCTGACGGATTTGCTGCACCCCTGTCAGGTTCTCTCTGACTGCTTCACCCTCTCCTTGCGGTTCAAAGATCTCCCCAACAGGAAGATCGCCTGGATCGGGGATGGAAACAACATGGCCAACTCATGGATCAATGCGGCCGCTCTGATGGGATTTGAACTCGTGCTTGCATGCCCGAAGGGATACGAGCCCGATGAGTCCATCCTGAACGCAGCCCTCAGAGACGGTGCGCGGGTGAAGGTAGTCCGGGAGCCGAAAGAAGCCATCCGGGACGCGGTTGCTGTGAATACCGATGTCTGGGCGAGCATGGGACAGGAGAACGAGGCCTCATCACGCGCCAAGGCATTTTCCGTCTACCAGGTAAATGAAGGCATCATGGATTTCGCTGCTCCTGATGCGGTGTTCATGCACTGTCTGCCGGCACACCGGGGTGAGGAAGTCACGGAAGATGTTCTGGAAGGACCCCGATCCATCGTGTGGGAACAGGCGCAGAATAGACTCTACATTCAGGAAGCCATCTTGGATTTTTTACTACGAGAGAAAAAGGAGTAGCTATGGCATCGGAAAAGGTAGTCTTGGCATATTCTGGCGGACTTGACACATCCGTGATTCTGAAGTGGCTCCAGGATGAGTTCAACTACGAGGTCATCTGCTGCGTGGCGGATGTCGGGCAGGCAGAGGAGCTCGATGGCCTGGAGGAGAAGGCGAAACAGACCGGGGCATCCAAGATCTACATCGAGGATCTGAAGGAAGAGTTCGTGAGGGACTACGTGTTCCCCGCATACCGTGCTGACATCGCCTATGAAGGACACTATCTCCTGGGAACCTCTCTCGCCAGGCCCCTGATCGCCAAGCGGATCATTGAGATTGCCAGGAGAGAAGGAGCCAATGCCGTCTCACATGGGGCAACCGGAAAGGGGAACGACCAGGTGAGATTTGAGCTGACCTTCTGGGCACTCAATCCCGGGATCAAGGTAATCGCTCCGTGGAAAATGGACGAGTGGACCCTGAGGTCTCGGGAGAAGATGATCGACTATGCCCAGACGCACGGCATACCGGTCCCCGTCACGAAGAAGAAGCCCTACAGCATGGACAGGAATCTCCTCCATATCAGTTTTGAAGGGGGAATACTGGAAGATCTCTGGAACGAACCGGACGAAGAGATGTTTGTGCTTTCCTGCTCACCGGAGCAGGCTCCGGACACTCCGAAAAACGTGGTCATCTCCTTTCTCGATGGTGATCCCGTTGCCGTTGACGGCACAGAGATGAGTCCTGCAACACTCCTTGCCGAGCTCAACAAGCTCGGGGGAGAAAACGGTATCGGGCGGGTGGACATCGTTGAAAACCGCTATGTGGGGATGAAATCTCGTGGAGTGTACGAGACTCCTGGGGGCAGCATCCTGAAGATTGCCCACAGGGGAATCGAGCAGATCACCATGGACAGAGAGGTCATGCACCTGCGGGATGAACTCATGCCGCGGTATGCATCCCTTGTGTACAATGGGTACTGGTTCGCTCCGGAACGGGAGGTGCTCCAGAAACTCATAGACGAGTCGCAGAAGGGCGTCACCGGAGACGTCAGGGTAAAACTCTACAAAGGGAATTGCATGATTACCGGCAGGAGGGCGGAAAAATCGCTCTACAACCCCGAGATCGCCACGTTTGGCGAAGATGAGGTATACGATCAGAAGGATGCCTCTGGGTTCATTCGGCTCAATGCACTTCGCCTCAAGATGAGGGCACATGTGAAATCATGACGGACAAACCCTGGTCAGGAAGGTTTCATTCACAGACACACCCTGAGGTGGAGGACTTCACGGAATCGGTGAGCATCGATTCCCGGTTCGCGCTGGAGGATATCGAGGGGAGCATGGCCCACGCACGCATGCTGGGGGCCACCGGGATTATCGCGCCCGAAGAGGCTCAGGCCATCCGTGACGGACTCACGGAGATCAGGGACGACATTGTCTCGGGAAAATTCCGGTTCGATCCTTCCCTGGAAGATGTCCACATGAACATCGAGACAGCATTGATTGAGAAGATTGGAGAAACTGGCAAGAAGCTCCACACGGCCAGGAGCAGGAATGACCAGGTCGCGACCGACCTCAGGCTTTTCGTCCGAAAGGAGCTGAAAACCCTGAAACGAGAGCTCGGATCATTCATGGAGGCACTTCTCGCAAAGGCTGAAGACCACATCGATACCGTCATCCCAGGCATGACTCACCTCCAGCACGCACAACCGCTCTCTTTTGCCCATCACATGCTCGCCTATTTCGAGATGTTCCGAAGAGACCTGGAGCGTATATCGGATATGGAGAAACGGGTGAATGTGAGCCCCTTGGGCAGTGCCGCCCTTGCAGGAACAGCGCACCCCATAGACCGGGCAATGGCCGCCCGCGAGCTCGATTTTTCCGGACCGAGCAGGAATTCCGTTGATGCGGTGAGCGATCGCGATTTTGCCATCGAGACGGTCTTTGTCTGTGCGGTCATCATGATGCATGTAAGCCGTCTCGCAGAAGAGATCATCATCTGGAATTCCCAGCCATTCTCTTTTGTTGAACTGTCTGATGCGCACTGTACCGGGAGTTCCATCATGCCTCAGAAGAAGAATCCTGATGTGGCAGAGCTCGTCAGGGGAAAGGTGGGATCTGTCTACGGCAATCTCATGGCACTCCTCACCATGATGAAGGCTCTTCCCCTTGCCTATAACCGGGATCTCCAGGAAGACAAGCACCCGCTTCTGGATTCCCTGGACACGCTTCATGCATGCCTGACTGTCTTTACCGGGCTGCTCACCGGTATGGAGCTCAACAGGGACGCCATCGATCACTCGCTGGCCGGAGGCTTCATCACTGCAACCGATGTTGCTGACTACTTGACGGCAAAGGGGCTGCCGTTCAGGGATGCCCACCGCATCACTGGAGAGCTTGTGTCTGCACTCATCCTTGAAGGAAGGACATTTGCGGACCTCGGAATTGAGGATTTCAAAGTGTACAGCCCGTTCTTTGAATCCGACATTCTCACGATCGTCACCCCGTCGGTCTCCATGAACCGAAGAACGAGCCAAGGGGGAACCTCCAGACAGCGTGTGCGGGAAGCCCTGGAAGAGGCGAGGTCATTTCTCGATGATCAGGCCCGTGAGACCTAGATATGTCCTGGCCGTGGGCATTCTCCTCCTCGCAATCCTGTGCTGCGGGAGAAAACTCCCCCCGCTCCCCCCTTCAGAGCCGGATCCTGTTGAGATCGTGTCCATTGGTTTCACCGAGGGCGAGGTTACTGTCCGGGTTCGGTGTGCTGTCCAGAGCAGAACGGTGACTCTTCTGGGGAAGCCAAAAGGCATCTGTCCCGCATGTATTGAAGACCTCGTTTCCAGGGATGAAGTTCAGATACAGGAACCAGGGACACTACTTCTGAAAGACCGCAACCCGGACGCGGAGTACATGGTGTACCGGGTTTCGATCAGGGACAACTCGTTCTCCTGGCGTACAGGCCCGAGGATTGTACGGAGGACAGAGAAGTGAAACAATTCATGCAAGGGGGAGACGGACATGCATGATTTTACCTATCTGGACGGGAGACTCGCCTGTGGAGAGGTTCCTCTGGAAAAGATTGCAGAGGAGCTGGGCACTCCTTTTTATTGCTACAGTCTCCCCACCCTCAGGAGACATATCAAGGCATTTGAGGACCCCCTGAAAGATATCGATCACCAGACATGTTTTGCCATGAAGGCAAACTCCAGTCTTGCCATCCTCACCCTCATGGCACGCTCCGGACTCGGTGCTGATGTGGTCTCCGGAGGGGAACTGTTCCGGGCCATGAAGGCAGGCATCCCTGCGGACAAGATCGTCTATTCCGGTGTCGGCAAGACAACCGACGAGATCGATACGGCCATACAGGCCGGAATCATGATGTTCAACATCGAGAGCCGGGAAGAACTCGAGGTCATCAACTCCCGGGCGGGCGAGTTGGGGACACGGGCGCCCATATCAATCCGGGTGAATCCTGACGTCGATCCGCAGACTCACCCGTACATTTCCACCGGTCTCAAGTCCCACAAGTTCGGCATTGATATCGAGGCATCCACGGCCCAATACCTCAGGGCGCAAGAGATGGAGAATATTGAGATCGTGGGGATCGATTGCCACATTGGAAGCCAGCTTACGGAGGTCAAGCCATTCATCGATGCCGTGGAGAGGCTCAAGGTGCTCGTCACGAATCTGAGGGCCCTGGGAATAGAATTCAGGTACCTTGACCTCGGGGGTGGCCTCGGCATCACCTATTCCGACGAACAGCCACCGCACCCGCGGGAGTACGGGAAGGCGATCATCGATGCGGTAAGCGGCCTCGGGTTGAAGCTGATATTCGAGCCGGGCAGGGTGATCGTGGGAAATGCCGGGATTCTGGTGACCAGGGTTCTGTACCGGAAGGAGACCCCGAACAAGACATTCATCATCGTGGATGCAGGCATGAACGATCTCATCCGACCGGCCCTGTACGGTGCGTTTCACGAGGTACGGCC
>JBNGDS010000006.1:0-57026 GCA_049975365.1 Desulfomonilia bacterium
ATTCCGCGGAATCCTTGTGCGTTTCCGTCACGATCGCGAACCAGTGAGACCGATGCTTCGAGAAAACATGTGGCCCCATTCTTCCTGGTGAGCTTCAGATCGCATGCCTTTGAGGGAATACCGGTGCGAAAAACCGAATTGAAGGTTCTGTACACGCGTTCACCATTCTCGCTGTCCATGAGGTCCATGTTGTTCATGCCCAGGAGTTCTTCGCAGGGGTATCCGAGGATCCTGCACATGGAGTCATTGAAAAAGGTGAAATTCCCCTTCAAATCAACCTCGTAATAGCCTTCCTCGATGTTTTCGAGGATCTCACGGTAGCGTCTTTCGCCGTCAATGAGCGTTTCCTCTTTTTGGGAAAGCGCCTGTTCATAGGTCTTCTGCTCTGTGATGTCCTGCCCGACGGACTGGTATTCCCGGATGATGCCGTTTTCATCGAAGAGTGCCTGATGGGTCCAACGCTGCCACCTGATTCCGGATGGCGTATTCACGTGGTGTTCAGAGGTGGTCAGGGGATTGTCACGGGTCAGAGACGTGAAGTGCTGTTTCACCACAGCACGGTCCCCCTCGGGGATCAGTGAGAGAAAGCTCGTGCCGATCAGGTCTTCTCTCGTTTTTCTGAAATACCTGCAGTATGCTTCGTTGACCAGGGTTATGGTACCATCTACCGGGAGAAAGCGGCAGATGAGGACTGGCAGCCCTTCAACGATCTCCTGGTAGACATTCTGCATTGTGCTTCCTTTCTGTGCATATGGATCGAACATTCAATGACGGGCGTGGATTCTCTCTTCGCGTCCCATAGCAGTGCTGTTCATTCCACAGATCATTCCCGATCATGGTGTTTCTCATCGGCGTGAAGGACAGAAAAATTAAAAGAATGAGTAATGATATTATTATGCTCCAACAAGCAAACTGGAGGGGGACGTCGACGAGGATACTGAGTTTCACCGACGAAACACTTGGAAGGTGGATTCTAGAGAACCGGTTTCAATCGATCAGGTGGTAGCGATTTTCCTCAAAGACGATGTTACCTGATTGCGTGAGGCGTTCCAGATGCTTGATCATCATGCCTTTTTCTGAAATGGAGAGATCCCATGCCCCGAGAGATTTCGGCGGTCCGTAGATGATCCCCTTGCGGATGATCTCGTCCAGCGTCTTCGGTCCATAGGAGAGAAACTCCAGGAGGGCAGCTTCTCTCGTGGAGATGGTGTGAAGATAGCGATCCACGTGGGCCGGGTCTCCATCAAAAATGCCCCGCCCGTGAGAGGTGAGATAGGTATCTACCTCGATCGTTCTGATTCTCTCCAGCGAACTGATGGTGTCTTCCAGGCTCGAAGTGATATCTGCATAGTAGGGGCCTGCCTTCACCAGGTCGAGGTCTGCGAGGAACAGGATATTTTCTTCTGGAAAGTGAAACGCGCAGTGCCCTGGGGTATGGCCCGGGGTGTGGATCACCCGGGCCTGCGTGCTGCCGAAGTCAATGACATCGCCGTCGGTGAGCGTTCTGTCGGGATACCGTGGGACAAACGAACAGTCCTTTGTGAGGAAATCCTCCCAGATCGGGATTTCCTCCTCGCTCGGGGCATACTGGAGAACCAGGGTCCTGCTGTCGCCGAATGCTTTGGCATCCGCCTCGTGGGCGAGAAATTGAGCATGGGCAAAGATGTGGTTGTACATGAGGTGGTCTTCGTGGGCGTGGCTGGTGATCAGGATATCCACCGGTATCTCCCGATCGAAGGCCAGGAGCTTTTCTCTGTCGCTCGCTGCATCGATCAGGCCTCGTTTCTCGTCATCGATCACGACGGTGTGGGAGTGGGGATACCGGCCCCCCTTGATGAACCCGATGCTGCCTCTGTGGAAGTCGAACACGATCCTCTCCTGGTGTCGATATGTTCTGTATGGCTACCGTAAAAAAAACCGGTGTGCTCTGCAAGGAGAAAATGGCTTCGAGCAGATTATCTGCCCGGCCCAGTGGGGTATTCTGTCTGTACTGGGAGAGAAACCAGAAGAGCAAGACCGCACGAGAATCGTCGCCTCTTCCAGGAGGCTATTCTCATGTGTACTCAGACGTGCTAGAACTGTGTCCATGCAGACGATCGTCCGGGGGGTAGGAATTCTCCGGTTCTGCTGAAGTGAAGGAACAGGTGAGGAAATGGATTTCACGGCTTTTCTCGATTCCGCTCTCTATACGTGGGTCGTGTTGCCCCTGCTCATCTTTTTCGCCCGCATACTGGATGTGAGCCTCGGAACCATAAGGATCATATTCATTTCCCGGAACCTGAAGTACTATTCTGCAGTCATCGGATTTTTCGAGGTGCTGGTCTGGCTGCTCGTGATCCGCCAGATCATGCTGAACCTGAGTAATCCCGTGTGTTTCATCATGTATGGGGCAGGGTTCGCGTCAGGGACCTTCATCGGGATCTTCATAGAAAACAAGCTCTCCATCGGCAGGGTCATCATCCGGATCATCACCAGGAAGGATGCAGAGGAACTGGTCGAATTCCTCAAATCCTCGGGATACGGGCTCACTACAATCGATGCACAGGGGGCTACAGGCCCGGTGAAGCTGCTGTTCTCCATTATCGAGCGGCAGGATCTTGAAAACTTTCTCGACATTGTCAAGAGGTTCAATCCCCAGGCATTCTACTCGGTGGAAGATGTCAGGTTCGTGAGCGAACGGGTGACTCCCTTCAGGATGCCTGCTTCGGAAAAGAACATCTTCGAGAGGATCTGGCACTGGAGAAAGATCAAATAGGCACATCCAGGTGCAGTCCAAAAATTGAGCACGTGTAGGTGATTGCTGAGAAGGTAGTGATGAACGGTCCTTCTGTGTCACTCTCCTCTTTTCTTGAGCTGTATCTCCTTCACCTTTTTCCAGAACGCTTCTTCTTTCCCGCTCCGATCTCTGCACAGGGTCTTCAGCACATGCATACCTGAAAACTCGATCCCTGCTGTACCCAACAGATTCCCGATCCTGTCTTTTTCGCCGAGACGGTATGCAATGGCGATATGCGTACCGCTGGTGTTCCTCAGTTCTTTCGGGCGGCAAATCACGGCATGGGAAATGCTGTTCTGTCCGAGAATCCTCGCAGTCCGGACTGCATCCCTCCGTGAGGGGAAGGTGATAACCCCCAGGTGTTCTTTTGAGGAATCCTCTGAAAACCCCTTCAGCGCTGTTACAAGCTTTTCCAGGGTACGGGCCGTTCGTTCGATTTCTCTCTGGGTATTTTCCCACCCCAGGCTCACGCGGATGGTGCCGAAGGCCTGCTCCGGAGGGATGCCCATGGCAGTAAACACGTGGGGGGGCTTTTTGAAAACACCGATGCCCCAGAGCCCACAGCAATCCCCTCGATATCGAGCCAGGCTGCAATGGAATCTCCCTCGACACCAGGGAGGGAAATGCACAGGAAGTGGGGGAGTCTCTGCTCGGGGTGCCCCAGGATTCGTGCTCCCGTGATCCTGGTGAGGATGGTGTCCTGGAGCATATCCCTCAGGGTTCTCACCGTGCCTGGATACTGGTCGAGTTCGGACGAGGCAAGTTCACATGCCTTCCCAAAGCCCACGATAGCGGGGAGATTCACAGTGCCGGGTCTCAGCCCCTTCTCCTGACCTGATCCAAAGATCATCGGGTCAAGGGCAGTGCCTCTCCTGACATACAGGGCACCCACACCCTTGGGGCCGTAGATCTTGTGGGACGAGGCGCTCAGGAGGGTTATCCCGAGGTCGTCCACGTTGATCGGAATCTTCCCCAGGCTCTGGGCGGCATCGGTATGGAAGGCGATGTTCCTGCTGCGCGCGATGCGCCCGATCTCAGATGCGGGTTGGAGTGTTCCAGTCTCGTTGTTGCCGTGCATGACGGAGATGAGGATGGTGTCCTGTCGGATGGCCCCCTCGAGTTCTGCACTGTCGATCACGCCGTGGGCATCTACTCCCAGGAAGGTCACCTCAAAGCCCATCTCTTCGAGGTGCCTGCAGGACTTCAGGACGGCGTTGTGCTCAATGGTTGAGGTGATGATGTGCCTGCCCTGTTCCCGGTGAGCCAAGCAATACCCGATGATTGCGAGGTTGGCAGACTCTGTGCCCCCGCTGGTGAAGATGATCTCGTCCGGGTGTGCCTGTATGAGGGATGCCACCCGTCTGCGGGCCTCTTCCAGGGCGTTCTGGGAACGCTCGCCGAGCTCATAGGCACTGCCCGGGTTCCCGAAATGATTTCCAAAATAGGGAAGCATCACCCCCAGGACATCCGGCCGAACCGGGGTCGTGGCTGCGTGATCGAGGAAAATCTGTCTTGAGCGCGACATTGTTGCAGTACCCTTTCACCTCTCAGTCAGAAACACCGCCGTCACCCTGCATTAGCAATCACACAGGATCGTGTTTCAGTTATGCCGGAATACTCTGCCCACGTTCTCCAACCAGGGTTCCTGCGTGTATCATGAGACCAGGTCCAGGAAGGATTCCCGATGGTACTCCCCGTAGCTATATCAAGAGGGCCAACGATTCAAGCTCTTATTTCGTCGACAGATCCATGCCCGGTGCCCCTGGAGATGACAGGAGGTTCCAATGGAATCGACATGTTCTGAAAGTATCCGGTTCCGGGTGATACACAGACACTATCTTTGAACATGAGATCTGTCGTGTCTTCATCAAAGAGGCGTTCCATGGTATAACAATCTGCAAGGATCATGTCATGGAGATGAAATGCCCGGATTGAAGGTGTTTGTAAGCAACAGGCTCGAAACGCTCGCTTCCGAACTGGCCGCAGTACTCTCCTCCCCGCTCGCTTCCCCCCTGACCAAGGAGATCGTGGTTGTCCAGAGCACAGGTATGCAGAGGTGGGTCTCCATGAAGCTCGCCGCACTCAACGGCATCTGTACACATACGTCTTTTCCCTTTCCCAATGCAGTGCTCAGAGATCTCTTCACACGGGTGATGCCATCAACGGTTCAGGATGAGTCGTTTGACGTGGAATACATGACCTGGAGGCTCATGGACCTGATCCCGAAACATCTCGGGGATCCCGGATTTTCAGGAATACAGGGCTATCTTGAGAACGACCCGGATGGACTCAAGCTCTTTCAGCTCTCCCGGGTCCTGGCTGATACCTTCGATCAGTACATGATCTTCCGGCCGGATTTGATCCTCGATTGGGAGAAGGGCAGGGCCTCTCATGTTCCAGATCACGCACAGGAAGAATACTGGCAGTCCTGCCTGTGGAGAGATCTGGCCCGACATACCACAGGATTTCACCGAGCCCGTCTCCGGATGGCATTTCTCCAGGCACTGGACTCCTGTGATCCGGGCAAGCTGCCGGAGCGGATATCCGTATTTGGGATTTCTTATCTGCCCAGGTTTCATCTGGATATCTTCGGTGCACTCTCACATGTGACGCACGTGTACCTCTTCCTCATGAACCCCTGCAGTGAATTCTGGTCCCATATCCGATCGCGCAATCAGATCTCCAGGATGAAACGCTCGACCGGTCATCAGGTCGGTAATGACCTTCATCTCGAGCAGGGGAATCCTCTCCTCGCCGCCCTTGGCTCTCTGGGAAGGGACTTCTTCGATATCATCCTGGAGCAGGATTTCGAAGGGTGTGAATGGTACAGCCCGACAGGCCTTGATACGATGCTCGGATGCGTACAGGATGACATCCTCGAGTTGAAGGATCCTCATGATACAGGCAAGCGGGAGGTGAGGGACACGGACAGATCAATTCAGGTTCATTCCTGCCACAGCCCCATGCGAGAGGTGGAGGTCCTGTTTGATTCTCTGTTGAGTCTGTTCGAAGAGACCCCTGACTTGAGGCCTGAGGAAATCCTGGTGATGGCACCGGATATAGAGACCTATGCACCTCTGGTTCACGCGGTCTTCGATCTCCCCCGGAGTGACCAGTGTTTCATTCCGTTCAGCATTGCGGACCGTTCATTCAGGAGATTGAACGAGATCACCGACACCTTTCTGTCCCTCCTCGAACTCCCGGGGAGCCGGTATGAGGCATCAAGGGTATTCTCGATCCTGGAGGCCGGTTCGGTCAGAAAAAAATTCTCCCTCGATGAGGAAGACCTCGCACTGATCCAGACGTGGATCAGTGATGCGAACATCAGGTGGGGGCGCAGGAACCAGAGTGGCGATGACAGCACCTCGCCCGGCCCCGAACAGAATACCTGGGAGTGGGGCATCAGAAGACTGCTCCTGGGGTACGCAATGCCGACTTCAAGGACAGGGCTCTTTGAGGAGATTCTTCCCTCAGGTGACATCCAGGGCGAGGATTCACTCGTCCTGGGACATTTTCTCGACTATGTGCAGACCCTCTTTTCATTCACGAGTTCCATGAAGCATGCACGGCCGCTGAAGGACTGGTCGAGAACCCTCATGGACATGGTCGATGCATTCTTTGCGGAAGATGAAGCTCCCCATGAAACGCTGCACACCCTCAGAGCATCGCTGGGAAATCTTGCCAGGGCACAGGACATTTCCTGTTTTTCAGACATCCTTTCCCTGGAAGTGATCAGAAGCTGTCTGAAAGACTGCCTGGAGAGGTCCCGGGAGGGGACGGGATTCATATCACGAGGGGTGACATTCTGTTCCATGCTGCCCATGCGCAGTATCCCGTTCAGGGTTATCTGGCTGCTGGGAATGAATCACTCGAGCTACCCGAGACAGGCTCGTCGGACAGGATTCGATCTCATATCAGCGTTTCCGAACAGAGGGGACAGGTCGAAGCGTGACGATGATCTCTATATCTTCCTGGAGGCCATGCTGTCAGCTCGAGATGTCTTCTGCATGAGCTACACTGGGCAGGGCCTTCACGACAATGCATCGATACCACCATCAGTGGTCGTCAGCACGCTCGTGGAATATCTTGAGAGCTCTTTTCAGGTTCACGAGGGAAAGGGAATACAGGACCGCGTGGTAAAAAGACACCCGCTTCAGGCATTCAACCCGAGATACTTCACAGGCGAGCAGGGGTTATTCAGCTACTCCACGGAAAATGCACGGGCAGCCATGAGCATCATTCGTGCCGGGAGAGAGCCGAGGGATTTCGGGGTGCACGCTCTCAGGGAGCCTGGCCCCGGGTGGAAGATCCTGGATATCGAGAGCTTGTCCGCATTCTTCAGGAATCCTGCACAGTACCTGCTGCGAAACAGACTCGGCCTTACCGTGATTGAAGGCACGAGAACTCTCCTGGACAGGGAACCTTTCGAGATCGATTCGCTCCAGGCCTATCAGCTGAGGAGTATCCTCATTGAGGATGAACTGAACGGGATAGATCACGAAGAAACGCGGAAACGGCTCATGGCTGAAGGTGTGCTCCCACACGGACCCATGGGAGAAAGTGACCTGGATGAGCTTTCGCAGGACATACAATCCCAGGCGAGAACCATCCGAAAACTCACGTATGGTCTCAAACCGCACTACGCAGACATCGAGTTCACGTGGGGAGATTTTCTCGTCAAGGGCCCCATCGCCCTCCAGGGAGAGCGAACCATTGTTGCCTACAGGCCGGGTCTCCTGTCCGGCAACGATCTTGTCCGAATCTGGATCGCGCACCTCCTGGTGTGCGCCGCGAGTGAGGATTCGCAGGCACAAAGTCATCACGTGGCACGTGACACCCTCGTCAGCTTCGATTCCGTACCCAATGCCAGGGGCATCATCGGAGACCTTCTCGCGATCTACTGGTCAGGATTGTGCAGACCCAGCCACTTCTTCCCCCAGAGCTCGTGGAAATTCTCTTCTTCACCGAAGACCGGAGACAGGACCCAAGAAGATCGCCTCAAGGCAGCACGAGCAGCATGGGAGGGTAGCTATGCCCTTCGTCCAGAAAGCGATGACATCTACTACCGCATCTGTTTTGGGGGAGTCGATCCCCTCGATGACGAGTTCATGATGAACTCGGAGAACGTGTTCGGGCCATTGCTGGAACACGCCCGACTGGAGAAACTGTGAACAGCACTCATCTGTTGAACATCTCCCTCGAAGGAATCCACCTCATCGAGGCAAGTGCAGGCACAGGCAAGACATACACCCTCACGTCCCTCTACCTCAGATATCTCCTTGAACATGAGCTCAGTGTTGATCAGATCCTTGTTGTCACCTACACCGTTCCGGCAACCGATGAGTTGAGAGAACGGATTCGTGCCAGGATACGCTGTGCCATTGACGCGTTCTCCGAAAGTTCCTGTGATGATGAATTCATTTGCTGCCTGAAAGGATCCGGGAAAGATCTCTCCAGATCAGCCATGCTTCTGACCGATGCCCTGCATCGCTTCGACGAGGCGGCCATTTTCACCATTCACGGGTTTTGCCAGAGAATGCTCAACGACATGGCATTCGAGAGCGGAAGCCCTTTTACGAGTGAACTCATCACCGATCAGTCGGAGATCCTTCTCCAGGTCATAGACGATTTTTTCAGGCAGCACGTTTTGAAGCAGTCAAACCCCGAGTTCATTCGCTATGCGCGAAACAAGGGGGTCACCCCTGAGGGTCTCCTCGCTCTTGTACGGCGGGTTCCGCTTCACGCCTCCATCACGCCCGATGGTGAGAAACCGGATATCGAAGCAGCGTGTTCCCGGTACAGACACACGTTCGAACAGGTACAGCAGTGCTGGAATTCAGACCGTGAAGAAATCTTGAACCTCCTGTCGTCGAACTCCGGCCTGAAACGCTCCATCTACAAGCAATCATCAATTGCGACCTGGGGCAGTCAGATGGATGAGTTCATATCATCCCGGGGCAGAACCCTGCCGCTGTTCCCCCACTTCGATCGATTCACCACCTCAAAGATCAGATCCTCTCTCAAGATGGGATTCAGCGCACCGGAACACAGATTCTTCTCTTTGGGCGACGAGCTCATGGAAAGAGCTCACGAGTTCGTCGCCGCCATGGATGATGGCATCACCTGGCTGAAGCGGGAGCTCTTCCGGTTCGTGGACGCGGAACTCCCCGGGAGAAAGGAAAAAAACGGACTGATCCATTTCGACGATCTGCTCCTGAAGATGAGGAACGCACTCCGATCCGAGAGTGGAGGGCATCTGGCACGCGCGGTCCGGAAACAGGTGAAGGCTGCACTGATCGATGAATTTCAGGACACGGATCCGATCCAGTACGAGATATTCAGGGCACTCTTCCCTTCGGGCCCCCTGTTTCTGATCGGTGATCCGAAGCAGGCGATCTACAGCTTCAGGGGTGCCGACATCTTCACCTACCTCGAGGCATCGCGGGCCATACCGGCTGGCAACAGTCACACCCTCACGGAGAACTACAGGAGTGATCCGGGTCTGATCCGGGCAACGAATACACTCTTTTCATCATGCAGGGGCCCTTTCATATTTCAGGAGATCGGCTTTGAGCCAGTGACCCCCGCGCTCAAAGAAGACAGGGAAATTCTCCGGGATGGAGAGAACTCCCCGTTCACCGTCTGGTTTTTCCGGTCAGGCTCAGAGAGGCCCATGTCCAAATCCGATGGTGAGGGCATCGTGACAGAGGCCATGGTGTGTGAGATATCCCGACTTCTCAACAAGGGACATCTCGGTCAGCTCCGTATCGGTCAGTGCCCGCTGAAACCACGAAACATCGCCATTCTCGTGCGGGAAAACCGGCAGGCGCGGATGATCCGTGATATCCTTCGAACCCACGAGATCCCCTGTGTGATTCTGAGCGATGAAAATATCTTCGACAGCCCCGAATCGCTCGACATGGAGCTGGTTCTGAAAGCCATCTCACAGCCGTTTTCCGAGGGACTCATCAGGACCGCCCTTGCGACCCCCATCCTGGGATTCACCGCGCATGACATCGATGCGCTCATGGAGAATGAGCACATCTGGGAGCAGTGGATCATCAGGTTCAGGACCTGTCATGAAGTCTGGCGCTCAAGAGGATTCATCTCCATGTTCAGGAGATTCATTTCAGAGGTCGGTCTGAGGGAGAGGATTCTCTCCCAGCATAGGGGCGAACGCATACTCACCAATATCCTCCACCTCAGCGAGGTATTGAACCAGGCCGAGAGAGACAGGAAACTGGGAATGCATCAGCTCCTGAAATGGCTTTCACAGCAGCGCGATCCTTCCATGCTGAGACAAGATGAACACCAGTTGAGGCTCGAGACGGATGAGGATGCCGTCAAGGTGCTCACTGTACACAAGAGCAAAGGGCTTGAATTTCCTGTCGTGTTCTGTCCGTTTTCATGGGCGGGAACCACTCTGCGAGATGGAGAACACATGTTGTTCCACGATCCGACACATCACTGGGCACCAACCTTCGATCTCTCCTCGGCGGCTCATGATGCGCACAGGAGATATGCCTGGGAAGAAGCACTCGCAGAGAACATGAGGCTGCTCTATGTGGCCGTGACCAGGGCGAAACACAGGTGTTATCTCGTCTGGGGCAGATTCAACCAGGCTGAGACATCTTCGCTGGCACATCTCCTCCATAGCGGGCACCTCCGGCACGATTCAGAGGGGGGCCGTGTGCTCACAGCAGCTCTCGAGGATGAGGCAGTGATGATCAGGGATCTCGAGGCGGTTGCAGACGATGCAGGAAAGGATGTCTCTCTTGAAGAGCCTCCCAGAGGGAAGCCGGAAAAGTACATCGGCCAGTCTCTGCCATCAGGGCCTGTTACACCCAGGACGTTTCGAGGGACCATTGACAGATCCTGGGGGATCGCGAGCTTCACCTCGCTGGTGACTGGCAGCACCTCTCCCCTTGAAGAGGTTGCAGACCGTGATGCACTCTCTCCCATTGCGCCGTCTTTTCCGGCTGGTTCCCCTGAACAGATCCTCGACATGTTCAGTCTCCCCAGGGGTGCGCGAACCGGGAGACTTCTTCACCGCATTTTTGAACTCCTTGATTATCAGGCAGATGAGGACACGATCATGTCGTGCATCACCCGGGTCATGGAGGAATTCGGCTTCGATGAGAAATGGGACAGCGTGATCTTCACCATGGTGAAAAAGGTTCTCAGGGTTCGATTCGGAGATGTTTCACTCTCAGAGATCAGCAGTGATTCGCGAGTTGCTGAGTTGGAATTTTACGTGCCGCTCAAGAAAACCACTCCCAACACCCTGTTTGACATATTTCGGAGGTTCGACATGCACTACCCGGCCTTTCCTGAGATGATGAGGTCCCTGTCGTTCGATCCTGTCCAGGGGTATCTGAGGGGGTTCATCGATCTCGTGTTCAGCTCGAACGGCAGGTTCTTCATCGTGGACTGGAAATCGAATTTCCTGGGGGATACTGTAGAAGATTACACCGGAGAATGTCTCCAGGAAGTCATGAGGAAGGACTACTACATTCTGCAGTATCACCTCTACACCCTGGCGCTGGATCAGCACCTCAGGAGGACCGTGAGATCCTACTCCTACCGGGAACATGTTGCAGGCGTGTACTATGTCTTTCTTCGTGGCATCGATCCTGATTCCGGGTCCGAATACGGACTGTATTCAGTGCGGCCTGAAGAGGAGGTTATCAGCAGTCTGCGCGAGAGGCTGGTCGCAGACCCGGTGAAGACCCGGGAAGGGAATCTGTTCAGATGAGAGACGAATTTTCCCTGAGAGCAGATGGAAAAACCCCGTTCTTCGAGTCCATCGACATCCATTTTGCGCGGTTCATGGAAGAGCTGTCGGGAACAGGCAAGGAGGTGCCCCTTGCTTCGGCGCTGGTCAGCAGGTACACGCGTGCTGGGCATATCTGTGTTGATCTCTCAGAGCTGTCAGGTGCAAGTATCGAGCATGCCGAACCTGATATCCCTGCCAGGTGTCCTGACAGTGAACACTGGATCGTATGCCTGAGGCGAAGCCCGGTTGTCGGGTTGCCCGGGGAGTCAACGCCGCTTGTTCTCGATGAGGATGGCAGGCTCTATCTTTGGAGGTACTGGGACTATGAGAAGAGGCTCGCTGACGGGCTGCGTGAACTGAGTTCCCGTGAGTTTCCGGTGAACACAGCTCTCCTGCTGGAAGGCCTTGATGCGTTGTTCCCCTCTGAGGAGGGAGGGGAGCCCGACTGGCAGAAGATAGCGGCTATTATTGCAGTTATCAGTGGGCTGACAGTGGTGACAGGCGGGCCGGGAACAGGAAAGACGACCGTTGTCTCGCGAATTCTCACCCTGCTGCTGGAACACAGCAGTAATACCCGCATTGCCCTGACCGCACCCACCGGCAAGGCAGCACAAAAGCTCCAGGAGTCTGTGCAATCATCTTCACAGAACCTGTCATGTTCCGGGGATATCAGGCGCTGTATCCCCAGGGAGGCATGTACGATCCATCGCCTTCTGGGGACGGTTCCGAGTTCGACCCGTTCCCGCTATTCGCGGGATCACCCCCTGCCCCACGATGTGATTGTGGTGGACGAAGCATCCATGGTGGCCCTTCCATTGATGTCCAGACTGGTCCAGGCTCTCAGGCCGGATGCGAGGCTGATCCTGCTCGGTGACAAGAATCAGCTCGCCTCGGTTGAAGCAGGGTACGTCCTAGGTGATATCTGTGACACGGGCAGACGTCACGGCTATTCTGAGAAACTCACCAGACGTGTGACGCATTTCGGGTGTGCGATGGACCGGCTCGAAGAAGGAAACGGCCTGCAGGATTCCATCGTCGAGCTCGAGAAAACATTCCGCTTCGCGCCCGAGAGTGGAATCTACCGGTTGAGCATCGCTGTCAATGAAGGTGATTCCCCCCGGTGCATGGACATCCTTGGGTCAGGGGATTTTCCGGATCTCAGTTTCACTGAGTACCGCCACGGCAGAGACCTTGACAGGACTCTGCAGGAGAGTATTCTCCAGGGATACGCCCCATATCTTGCCGCCACATCGATAGAAGACATGTTCAGGTTGTTCGATTCCTTCAGAGTATTGTGTGCGCTCAGGGAAGGACCATTTGGAGTCCGCTCCATGAACTCGGTGATCGAACAGGTCCTGGTCCAGCGCAATCTTGTCTCCATCACGGGGGTTCACTACCATGGGAGGCCTGTGCTGATTACTGCCAATGACTATGCACTCCGGTTGTTCAATGGAGATACCGGCATTATCCTGTACGATGCAGAAGATGATGACCTGCGGGCCTTTTTCCCGATGGTCGGCGCCAGACCCAGGAAGATATCTCCCGTGAGGCTGCCGGTGCACGAGACAGCCTTTGCCATGACAGTGCACAAGAGCCAGGGGTCGGAGTATGATTCCGTCCTGCTGATTCTTCCAGACAGAGATTCTCCTGTCCTGACAAGAGAACTCGTGTACACCGGTATCACCAGGGCGAAGAAACACCTGGAAATCCGTGCCAGAGAGGATGTCTTTTCTGTTGGTGTTTCCCGCAGGATCGAAAGGAGTTCCGGCCTGAAAGCACGGCTCTGGGGAAGAAAGGCCTGAGTCAAGGATGAGGGGGAGTAGCCAATATTCAGTGTGATCAGAAAGCTGATTGTTGCATTGGAATGCCTCCCCGGGTAATATGAAACACAGGCCCCTTTTACAGGGTGTCTTTCATGATGATCGGAGATTATCAGCGGGGGTAGCCATGAAAAAGATACTTGGTGTCCTGGTAGGCGTTGTAGCCCTCATCACCGCAGTACTTGTCCTGGTCCACTTGAGCTGTCTCGGATACCTCGATCGAGAGAATCCATGATGCCATGCATGCACGGGAAGCACCGGTTCCGGAAAGGCACGTCATAACGCCCTGAGGACAGGCATACTGCAGTATGCGGGTGGTGCTGCGGTATACAGCTCACGTGCACACCTCCCTCCTTTCGAGCCTGATGAAGTCGTATGTCGCAGTGTTCTCATGCATACGGAAGAACTCCAGTTTTCTCAAAAAAATGCCGTTTATATACAGGAAGACGAAGAGTGACAGCATATACCGGGAGATGGAGTAATGGCCGAAGAGATGCAGATCGAAACACGGGCTGCCAGATTGAAAGAGCTGGAAGAAGAATTGCGGCAGACGAACGAAGCTCACAGGAAGATCGAGGAGGAGCTTCGAACGGAGAAAGAACGCTACAGGAGTATCCTGGAGAACATTGAAGAGGCGTATTTCGAGGTAGATCTCAAGGGGACGCTCACGTTCTTCAATCTCGCTGCCACGAGGTATATGGAGTACACCCAGGAAGAGCTTCTGGGTATGAACTTCAGGGATTTTATGGATGCTGAAAATGCAAAGAATGTGTACCAGACGTTCCACAGCGTCTATCTCACCGGTGAGCCCACCAAGGCGTTCGACTGGGAGCTTGTCACGAAACACGGGGAGAAGATGTTTGTCGAGGCCTCTGTTGCCCTTCTGAAAAACGAGGATGGCACTCCCGTTGGTTTCAAGGGCGTGGTTCGCGATGTCACCGAGCGGAAAAGATCGGAAGAGGCTCTCCGCAGGAGCGAGGAAAAGTATCGTGGCATCCTGAAGAACATGGAGGAAGCCTACCTCGAGCTTGATCTTAGCGGGGACTTTACATTCTTCAATGATGCTGCCTGCAGAATCCTGGGGTATGACCGGGACGAGATGATGGGAATGAATTACCGGGCATACACTTCCCCAGAGACTGCTGACCGCCTGTACGAGGTTTTCCACAGAGTGTTCGAAACCGGGAACTCGGAGTTTCTTGTTGATTATGAGGTCATCTGTAAAGACGGTACGGTGAAGATCAATGAGATGACCGCAGGCCTCCTGAGGGATGCGAGGGGAAGAGGCATCGGATTCCGGGGCGTTGCGCGGGATATCACGGAGCGAAGAAAGACTGACCGGGCCCTGAGGGAGAGCGAGAAACGGTATCGAATGCTCGCAGAAAACGTGCACGATGTGATCTGGACCATGGACCTCGACCTCAGATTTACCTTTGTCAGTCCGTCCATTGAACGCTTTGCCGGGTATCGGCCAGGTGAGATGGTGGGGAACTCACTGGGAGACTTCCTGACCAGTTCTTCCTACCGGATGTGTTCTGACATCCTGACCGAAGAACTTGCACAGGAGAAGATGGGAGAAGCCATCGATCCATTCAGATCACGTACGGCGGAACTGGAACTGATCGGCACGGATGGTGAAATCTTATCCATAGAGATGACAGCCACCTTCATCAGGGATGAAGACGGAAACCCTACGGAAATCCTCGGGATCGCTCGGGACATAACCGAGTGGGTACAGGCCCGGGAAGAGATCAGGAAGACGAATCAGAGATTGTCCACCCTGATTCAGGCCATTCCCGATATTGTCTATTTCAAGGATGCCCAGGGAAGAAATCTCACGGTAAACAAGGCGTATGAAGTCCTGGCAGGGGTAGCCCAACGGGATGTCATCGGGAAGACAGACCATGATGTTCTCCCCGCAGAACTTGCCCGGCAGTGTGCGATGAGCGACACAGAGGTCAAAGAGGCTCGTGCTGCATTGAGATTCGAAGAAGAAATGGTATCACGTGATGGGAAGCACCTGTTCTTTGATACTATCAAGGCACCCATTTTTGATGATCGTGGGCGCTTCATGGGACTTGTCGGAGTGAGCCGGGACATCACAGAACGGAAGCAGGCGGAGGATGCACTGCGTGACAGTGAACTGAGATACAGACTGCTGGCGGAGAATGCACGAGACGTCATCTGGGTCCTCAACCCAGACCTCACATACCGCTACGTCAGCCCATCTGTAAAGCATCTCAGGGGGTTCACTGCCGATGAGGCCATGAACCAGAATCTTCAGGACGTTCTCACCCCTGAGTCCTATGCTCACGCCATTGAGATTTTCTCCAGGGAGAAAGAACAAGAATTCGGGGAACACAAGCATGGGGCTGACTGGTCTCTGACCCTTGAACTTGAAATGGTCTGCAAGGACGAATCAACGGTGTGGACCGAAGTCACAGTGAACATCCTCTACGATCAGGGTGGAGAGCCAGTTGGGCTCTTGGGGATTACCCGCGATATCAGTGAGCGGAGGCAGGCTCAGGATGCGCTCAGGAACAGTGAATACAGGTACCGGACTATCTTTGAAAGCACGGCCACTGCAAACATCATTGTGGCGGAAGACGCCACGATCCTGCTCGCAAATTCCAATTTCGAAAAGCTCTGCGGATACACCAAGGAGGAACTCGAAGGAAAGATGCCCTGGACAACCCTTGTGGTGGAAGAAGATCTCGAGAGAATGAAACGATACCACACGATGCGCAGGACCGAGCCTGGCACGGTTCCAGACACCTATGAGTTCCGCGCCAGGATGCGTGACAATCAGGTGCGTGATCTGTTCATGAGCGTCGCTGTAATCCCGGACACAAGTGAGAGCGTGGCATCCATCGTGGACATCACGGAACGGAAAAAGGCCGAGGAGGCCTTGAGACAGAGTGAAGAACGATTCAGAGATCTTGCTGAGCTGCTGCCGGAGACAGTGTATGAGACCGATGAGAAGGGGTACTTCACGTTCGTGAACCAGGCAGCATTTGAACGGTTCAGGTATACCAGCGAGGATTTCCACCGTGGTCTCACTGTATTCGATACGATTGTGGAAAAAGATCATCCTCGCGCCGTAGAGAATGTTCGGAGGATCATGAATGGGGAGCGGATCGGGCTCAACGAGTACACCGCCATCAGGAAGGATGGTACGACGTTTCCGGCCTTGATTCACTCTACGGTGATTGTTCGGAACGGGAAACCTGCAGGTTTGAGGGGATTTCTCATTGACATTTCTGAAAAGAAGAATCTGGAAAATCAGCTGATCCGCGCTCAGAAGCTCGAGGCCATCGGAACCCTTGCAGGAGGGATTGCCCATGATTTCAACAACCTGCTCATGGGCGTGCTGGGAAATGTCTCCCTCATGCAGATGGAAGAATCCATGGGAGAGCCAACACGGGACAGGCTGAAGAACATCGAGCAGTATGTGCAGCGTGGATCAGAACTGACACGGCAGCTTCTGGGATTTGCACGGGGTGGAAAGTACGAAGTGAAGACAACTGACATCGCCGAGTTCATCCGGCAGAGTTCGGAGATGTTCGGACGAACAAAGAAAGAGGTTCGCATACACAACAAATTCGCTCATGACCTGTGGTCTGTGGATGTAGACCAGGGACAGATGGAGCAGGTACTCCTGAATCTGTACGTGAATGCCTGGCAGGCCATGCCCAGAGGAGGCGATCTCTATCTGAGTGCCGAGAACGTAGAACTCGGTGAGGTAGTCGTGGAGCCGCATGGGCTTTGTGCAGGAGAATTCGTGAAAATTTCAGTTACAGACACCGGGGTCGGGATGGATGAGTCCATCCGGGAGAGGGTATTCGAGCCCTTCTTCACCACAAAAGAGCGGGGGCGTGGTACCGGCCTCGGTCTGGCTTCGGCATATGGAATCGTCAAGAACCATGGCGGATTCATCAACGTGGAAAGCGAACTTGGAGTAGGGTCCACGTTCATCGTCTACCTTCCTGCATCAGATAAGCAGGTTGAACTGGACACAGTCGTGCGGGAGGAGATGAGGCACGGGAACGAGACCATACTGATCATCGACGACGAAGAGATGATCATCGAGGTAGGCTCCGAGATGCTCTCATCCCTTGGGTATTTAGTGCTCACCGCCAGGGGTGGGCGCGAGGGAATCGATGTCTATCGTGAGAAGAAAGACGAGATCGATCTGGTGATTCTGGACATGATCATGCCCGATCTCGGGGGAAAAGACACCTTTGATCAGCTCAAGGACGTTGACGGATCAGTGAACGTGCTGCTTTCGAGCGGATACAGTATGGATGGACAGGCAAAGGAAATCCTGAAGAACGGCTGTAGGGGATTCATCCAGAAGCCCTTCACCATCCAGGACATCGGCAGGAGAATCCGCGAGATTCTCGACGCTGAATACGAGGAAAAAGGGGATGGTCAACGTTCTGCTCGATCGGACCTCCCCGTGGTCTCTTAGGGGCACCCTTCGAAATCTCTTTTTTCTCAATCTTCGTACATGGACTCGATCAGGTCCTTGTATTGTTCGTGGATGGACTTGCGTTTCACTTTCATGGTGGGTGTGACCTCGCCGTCCTCGGTGTACAACTTTTTGTCCAGGAGCCTGAACTTTCTGATATTCTCGACGCGGGCGAGCTGCTTGTTGACCTTGTTGACTTCCTCTTGGATGAGATCGACCACCTCTTGGGTTTTTGTCAGGCTCGCGAAGGTTGTGTACTGCACCTTCTTGTCCTGGGCATACTTGACCACGTTCTCCTCGTCGATCACGATAATGGCCGTAATATATTTCCTCCGGTCGCCGATGACCACGGCATCGTTGATGTACGGCGAGAATTTCAGCATGTTCTCGATATACTGAGGCGCCACGTTCTTTCCGCCGGCAGTGACGATGAGGTCTTTTTTCCGGTCAGTGATCTTGAGGTACCCTTCCTCATCGATCTCGCCGACATCACCGGTATGCAGCCACCCGTCTATCAGAATATCTCTGGTTTGCGCCTCTTCCTTGTAGTAGCCCTTGAATACCCCTCCATGACGGATGAGGATCTCACCGTCTTCGGCGATCTTTACCTCGGATCCCGGCAGACACTTGCCCACGGTTCCCAGTTTGAAATTGATCTCGTCAGAGATGTGGGTGATGCCGGTCGTTTCCGTGAGGCCATATCCCTCGCGGATGGGTATCCCGATGGACTGGAAAAATTTGAGGACATCGTGAGAGATGGGTGCCGCGCCTGAGAAACCGAGCCGCACCCGGTCAAACCCCAGACGCTCCTTGAGCTTCCAGAAAACACTGAAGTAGGCAAGCCGATATGCCAGTGCCAGGCCCAGGGGCACGTTCTTCTTGGACAGGACATAGTCATTGTAGCGGCTGCCCACTGTGAAAGCAATGGAGTATACCGTCCGTTTGAACCAGGTGGCATCCATCATCTTGAGCACGATTCCTGAATGATACTTTTCCCAGATCCTCGGCACGGAATGGAAGAGCGTTGGAGAGACATCCTTCAGGTCATTCATGACCGTGTCCGTGTTCTCTGTGAAATTGACGATGTGTCCAACCCTCAGGTGCATCATGAGGTCGAAGATCTGTTCATACACGTGGTTCAGCGGCAGAAACGAGATGGTTTCATCCTGTACCGAGGTGCGCGTAATCTTCTGGGTCTGCCGGGCTATCCACTGGTAGTTCCTGTGGGCGATCATGGCTCCTTTGGGGGGGCCTGTCGTACCCGAGGTATAGATGATGGAAGCAGTGTCGTCATTTTTCCCTTCATCCACGAGGCTGTCGTAGAGCTCAGGCTGCTGGGCTTCTGTCTTCCTGCCGAGTTCCAGGAGATCGTCGAAGCTCATGAGCATGTCATCCTTGTAGTGCCTCAGCCCCTCCATGTCCCACACAACGATTTTCTTGAGAGAAGGGGTCCTTGAACGGAATTCCAGGGCCTTGTCACACTGTTCCTCATCCTCGCAGATGTACACAACCGATTCCGAGTGCCCCACCACATATTCACATTCGGCAACAGGATTGGTGGTGTAGATGCCCACGAAGATGGCCCCCAGGGACATGGTGCCCACGGCTGAAAAGAGCCATTCAGGCTTGTTCTCTCCAATGATTGCGACATGGTCGCCCTTCCTCACCCCGAGGGAGTGAAGCCCCAGGGCTACGTGTCGCACATTCTCGAAATACTTCTTCCAGCTGATGTCGTGCCAGATGCCGTAGTCCTTTTTGCGAAGGGCAACCCGGTCTGGTTGCAGGGATGCAATCACCCGCAGTGCCTGCGGCAAGGTATTCGTCTGATCCGTTGCGTTCTCAATGGCTTCCGTGATCTGCTGCATAATCTGCTGCCTTTCTTTACCTGAACCGGACTTTTCGCCGGTAGCGCTTATACCCCTTGACCGATGCCTCGGTGGAGATACCGAGGTAGAACTCCTTCACGTCCTCATCCTCCTGCAGGACTTCGGGCTTGTCTGCCCGCACGATCCTCCCGTTTTCCATGAGGAAGGCGTAGTTTGAATATTTCAGCGCCATGTTCACGTTCTGCTCCACCAGGAAGATGGTGACACCTTCAGCATTGATGCGCTGGATAATAGAAAATATTTCCTTTGTGAGCAGGGGAGAAAGGCCCAAGGATGGCTCATCGAGCATGAGGAGCTTGGGTCTGCTCATCAGTGCCCGGGCGATTGCCAGCATCTGCTGCTCGCCTCCGCTCAGATGGCCTGCCTCCTGATTTCTTCTCTGGCTGAGGATGGGAAATTGCCTGAACTGAGCCTCCATGTCATCCTTGATTCCCTTGGTGTCCTTGCGCGTGTACGCACCCATCAGGATATTCTCCATCACGGTGAGCTCGGGAAAGACTTCTCTTCCTTCGGGTACATAGCTGATGCCGAGACGCACGATTTCTTCCGTGTCAAGACGATCGATCCTTTTCCCCATGAATTCGACCGAGCCCTTTTCGGGCTGATCGTCATCCAGCAGACGCATGATGGTTTTCAGGGTGGTACTTTTCCCCGCACCGTTGCTGCCAAGCAGAGCAACAATGTCACCCTGCTTGATCTCAAGGGAGATCCCGTGCAGTGCCCGTATCAGGTCGTACCATGTCTCGCAGTTTTTGATCGAGAGCATCACGCATCCTCCTCACCAAGATAGGCGGCTATCACATCCGGGTGCTTCTGTACCTCCTGGGGAGTACCCTCGACAATCTCGATGCCCTGATTGATGGCAAGGATCCGGTCTGAGATACCCATCACCATATTCATGTCATGCTCTATGAGGAGGATAGTGACCTTGTAGTCCTCCTGGATGTCCTTGATCCAGATTCTCAGGTCGTCCTTTTCCTCGGTATTCATACCTGCAGAGGGTTCGTCCAGAAGAAGGACCTTGGGCTCCAGGGCGAGAGCCCGTGCGAGCTCAACGAGCTTCCGCTTTCCATACGGCAGGTTGGACACGAACTGGTCCCGCACGGACTGAAGATCGAGGAAGTCGATGATATGTTCGACGCGCTCCCGGTGCTCCACCTCCTCCTTTGCACATCGTGACCCTTTGCCCCACATGAATGCCCCGCTCAGCACCCCTGTTTTCATGTGGATATGCCTGCCGAGCATGATATTGTCCATCACGGTTGCATTGGCAAAAAGCTGGATGTTCTGAAAGGTGCGCGCAATCCCTTTCCGTGCTATCTTGTCCGGAAAGAGCCCGGTGAGAGTCTCTCCGTCAAGGATCACATGCCCTGAATCAGGCTTGTAGATACCGCTGATCATGTTGAAGATGGTGGTTTTCCCGCTCCCGTTGGGCCCGATGATGGAAAAGATGGAATTCTTCTGAACCTCGAATGTCGCTCTGTCAACCGCCCGGATACCACCGAAGCTGATGCTCAGATTGTCAACCTTGAAGTGAACCATCGTATGCGCTCCTCATACTCTCTGCTGCTCGTTCTGTCCTTTTCTCAGGGCTGGCACTTCCTGATGCGAAATCAGTAATTTTTCCATGTTGCCAGATCGTTCGCAGTCCAATCCTTGATCAGGATGTATGAGCCGCCGGGACCGCATTTCTGGATCTGCACAGAGTCGGTTCCCTGGTGGCAGTTCTCTGTCCAGGTTATCGGGGCCCCGAGCCCCTTCCAATTCCTGAACGAGTTCAATTCCTTCATAACCGCTTCAGTGGTGAGATCAGGACCGACACGCCTGAGGGCTTCCACCAGTGGTTCGGCAAACTGGATGCCGGCTATGTAGAAGCTTGACCATCGCTCTTCCGGGGCGAGCTTTTTTGCTGCCTCGCGATACTTCACCATGAGGGGATCCTGTGAATCCGGGGGAGGCACGAACGCCCCGGTTATTACCCCTTCGTACAAGCCCCCGGTAATGTGGTGCATCAGGGCAAGATCAGACAGGCCTGAATTGGCGATCCACTGGGGCTTGAAATCGACGCTTTCACTCGTTTTCAGTGCTATGACACATAGGGTCGGGCTCACCCACATGAGAACTGCCTCTGCACCTGAATTCTTCAATCTCAGCATCTGAGATGCAAGATCCTTCTCTGTCGGTTCCACCGGGATTTCCAGAACACACTTCATCTTGTAGGAGACAAGCCGCTGTGTCATTCCTTCCAGACCGACTTTTCCGAACACGTCGTTCTGGTACAGGATGGCTATTTTCTTGTAACCGAGTTCTTCAACCGCATATTTGGTCAGGACACTCGCTTCGTCCTGGAAGCGGGGATAGGAACAGAAGCGATAGGGATCGGGTTTTCCGTTCACCCTGTCATCCACTGTATTCAGCGACGAGGTTCCGGGAACGACCCACAGGATCTTGTTGCTCGAGATGAATTCTTTGACCGCCTGGCCACCTGCACCCGACACCCCACCGGTGAAGGCGAAGATCCCATACCGTTCCACAACCTCTTTCACCGCTGCCTGGGCAAGGGCAGGGTTGTACTGATCGTCCCGCAGGAAATACTTGATCTTTCTGCCGTGGATTCCTCCCTCTTCGTTCACCATGTCGAAGAGGAGACCGGCTCCCCTGGCAACCGCCCCCCAGGGGGCTGCAGGACCCGTCTGGGGACCAAATTGTGCGATTCTGATCTCCTTGTCATCAAATCCTTTCTCTGCTGCTGAACATGCCAAGGACAAGACAAGGGTGATGCCAACAATCATACACACCGAGAAGACATATCTTTTCATCTTTTACCCCCTACGTATTCCTGAAAATGCCGGGGCCTGAACGTATATTTCAGGCCCCGACGGTTCTTCCTATTTCCATGTAGCAAGATCGTTCGATGTCCAGTCCTGGAGCGTGATGTAACTGGAATTCGGGCCGCACTGCTGGATCATGACGGAGTCAGTTCCCTGGTGGATCTCGGGTGTCCACGTCACGGGTGGCCCTATGGTCTGGTGGTTTGTCAGGGAATTGAGCTCCTTGAGGGCCGCCTCGGTGCTCAGGTTCGGCCCAACACGCTGGAGAGCCTCCACTATCGGGTCGGCGAACAGGATGCCTGCAAGGTAAAAGGTACCCCAGCGCTCCTCAGGGGATAACCGTTTCGCGGCATCACGGTATTTGTTCAGAAGCGAGTGGTCAGTGTCAGGCGGAAGGCCGAAGGCCCCGGTGATGACCCCTTCCCAGAGCCCGCCCGTGATGGTGTTCATGAGCGGGTAGTCCGAAAGCGTATCCGATGAAATCCACTGGGGCTTGTAGTCGATGGTTGCAGCTGTCTTCAGTGCGATGGCGGCAACCGTGGGGTTGACGAACATGATGACCACTTCCGCGCCGGATTCCTTGAACCTGAGCATCTGTGATGAGAGGTCTTTGTCGCCGGGTTCCACGGGGATTTCGGCTATAAGGCTCATGTTGTAGGTGGCGAGCCGTTTCTTGGCTCCTGAAAGTCCATCCTTGCCGTACTGATCGTTCTGGTAAAAGAATCCGATCTTCTTGGCCTTGAGTTTCTCTACGACAAACTTGGTGAGGATACACGATTCGTCCTCATACAGAGGATAAACCGCAAAGAGATAGGGGTTTGTCGGGAACACGAATTCCCTGATAGCAGCAGACGGGCCTACCCAGATGATCTTGTTCTGCTTCAGGTAATCCATTACCGCCAGTCCGCATGCGCCTCCCACGCCGCCCACGAAGGCGAAGACCCCTCTGCGTTCAACGAGGTCCTTCACAACGGCGACTGTCTGTGCGGGATTGTACTGATCATCCCGAAGGAAATACTTGATCTTTCTGCCGTGGATGCCCCCTTCCTCGTTCACCACATCGAACAGGAGACCGCTTCCCCGGGCAACTGCACCCCACGGCGCGGCTGGTCCTGTCTGGGGACCCCACTGTCCGATCCTGATCTCATTGTCGTCAAAACCCTTCTCGGCTGCTGAACACGGCAGTGCCATGCATAGACACATAATCATGAACCCTGCACAAAGGAACCTGTTCATCACCTCACCCTCCTTCAACCCCTGTAACCAGGGGTTTGCATTGAAAAACCTTTTTTTCCGGCACAGGAAATTATTTTTTCCATGTCGCCAAGTCATTCGGTGTCCAGTCTTGGAGCAGGATGGCGGTGCCACCAGGGCCGCACTTCTGAATCTGGATTGAATCTGTTCCCTGATGCTGATCTGCACTCCAGGAAATTTTTGGTCCGATCCCCTGGAAGTCTTGAATTGAATTGAGCGCATCGAGGCATGACTGGGTCGTCAGGTTCGGGCCAACCCGTTTCAGCGCCTCAACCAGTGGTTCTGCAAAGGCGATACCTGCCAGGTAGAAGGTTCCCCATCGCTCTTCGGGAGCAAGACGCTTGGCTGCCTCTCGGTACCTCACCATCAGTGGATTGTCAGAATCGGGGGGCAGAGCAAAGGCGCCGGTGATCACCCCTTCCCACAGGCCACCCGTGATGGTGTTCATGAGGGCATAGTCCGACAGGGTGTTTGAAGACACCCACTGGGGAGCGAAACCAATGGTGGCGCTGGTCTTGAGAGCTATGGTGGCGGTAGTTGGATTTACCCACATGATCACCACCTCAGCGCCGGAGTTCTTGAGCCTGAGCATCTGGGAGGAAAGATCTTTTTCCCCGGGTTCTACGGGGATCTCCTCTACGAGGCTCATGGTGTAGGCTGCCAGCCGTTTCTTCGCTCCTTCTAACCCGCTCTTGCCGTATTGATCGTTTTGATAGAAGAAGCCGATCTTGGTTGCCTTCAGGGTCTCCACGATGTACTTGGTGAGGATGCTTGCTTCGTCATCATAGAGCGGATACATCGCGAAGAGGTAGGGGTTGACCGGAAACACGTATTCATTCAGTGCGGTCGCCGGTGAGACCCAGATCACTGTGTTCTGGGCAAGGTAGTCTTTCACGGCCATGCCGCCTGCACCCGACACACCACCCACGAACGCGAAAATCCCCCTGCGCTCAACGAGTTCCTTGACCACAGCCACTGTCTGGGCAGGATTGTACTGGTCATCCCTGACAAAGTACTTGATCTTTCTGCCATGGATGCCACCCTCTTCATTGACGAGCTGGAACAGGATGTCGCTCCCCCGTGCCACAGAACCCCACGGAGCGGCAGGACCGGTCTGGGGGCCCCACTGGGCGATCCTGATCTCGTTCTTGTCGACCCCGGGGCTATCAGCATGTGCCGCAAGGGGCAGTAGAAAAGCTGCGACCACAGCAAGTATCACATACCCTCGAATCTCTACTCTCTTCATTCTTCCCTCCTTCGTTACGGCTGCATTATAGCAGCGCGATGTAGTTCATCCGTGTGCATCCCCGTGCTGAAGAGGGTGTACTATCTATCCTTTCAGCCATGTCCCTCCCTCTCTCAGGAAGGTGAAGCAATAGTTGTACAATGCACGTGCGTTCGTGTCAGTGAACAGGAGCGTGATATCCACTTCGGCCTGGACAAAGCGATCGACCGCTGGATAAGCCTCAGGGTCGTGGTTTGGTCTCAGGCCGTAGATGTCGACTACCTTGTATTCAACGATCTTGACCGGAGTCGATTGCATTTCAGCGAGGAAATCCTCGTACGTATGCGTTCTGCGGTAGTGCGAGGAAGGGGCGAGGCACTGGTAGAGTTTCTCGTAATCCTCGCTCATTTCGGCGGCAAAGTAGTCCTGTATGGCAGCCTCGATGCGTGGGCGCTCGAAGACCATCTCGATGGTCCTGACAGGAGTGTCGAAGAACAAGACCCCGGATACCAGGATGATCACGGTGATACCTAGTGCCCCCAGTATCACAGCGATGCGTCTGTTCCTGCCACCATCACCCATTGCTACACCTTTTTCACATAGTGCTTGGCAAAGAGCCCGCTCGGTTTGAGGGTAAGGACAAGGATAATGACCACGAATGCAACGATAGGCTTCCAGTGGGGCCAGGCATAGCCAAAGAAATTCTCGATCAGACCGAGAGAAAGACCACCGAGGACAACGCCTGGAATGCTGGTGAGTCCTCCGAGGACCGCTGCTGCAAAGGCCCGGAGGAAGGGTTCCATCATGTACGTCGGGTCGAGTACAGACCGGGCGGCGAAAAACATGGCGGCCACGGCGCCTATGACAGAGCTCAATGCCCAGGTGAAGGAGAAAACTCTTTCCACCTTTATGCCCATGATCTTCGCTGCGTTCTGATTCTGCTGGGTTGCCCGCATGGCGATGCCGAGATTGGAGTATCGGAAAAACAGGTAGAGGAGCACCATGATCAAGGCTGTCAGAATAAAGACTCCCATGGTCCACTCGTTGAGCTTCAGGCCCGGCAGGATCTCGTGAGTATCTCGTACCGTCAGGGGAAAGGCGAAATCTTTCTGCTCTGCTCCCCATTTCCATCCCGCAAGGCTCATGAGCATCATTTCTGCTCCGAGCGTGATGATGATGAGGCCGAGCACGGTGGGATCCTTTGCAGGCCGGAGTAAAAAGAACTCGATACACATACCCAAGAGGATTGCGAAGATCATGGTTATGATGAAGGCGAGCCAGAAGGGGAGTTGATACTGGATCAGAATGTGATAGGCGATGAACGTGGAGATCATGCCCATCTCGCCCTGGCCGAAGTTGACTACCTCGGAGGTTTTGTAAATGATCGCAACGGCCACGCCGAAGAGGCCGTAGCAGGCACCGATCGCCATTCCCTCGATGATGAGTTGTCCAATCATGTCTTCTCCATAGCCCTGTCAGCTGCCATCAGAATGGCCAGGTCTTCCAGTATTTCTTGATCCGGATCCAGATGCCGAACATGCCCAGAGGCTCGAAAATCACGATGAGCACCATGATGAGCCCCAGCACGAAACCCCCGATATTGTCCATGCCTATGACAGTGAACCACTTCCTGGAAAAGGAGACGAGAAGATCGCCCAGGTAGGGAAGTTCACCCATGTTCTTCAGGAGATCGAACTGCAGGTAGGTGATGAGCACCGCACCCATGACAGCGCCGAGGATGCTGCCCAGGCCACCTACGACAACCATGACAAGAAAGACGATGGACAGGATGAGATTGAAGGTGAAGGGGTCGAAGAATCTCACCACAAATGCGAAAAGGCCTCCTGCCACACCGGCATAGAAGGCACTGACAGCAAAGGAAAGCGTCTTGAAGATTGTGAGGTTGACCCCCATGACCTCCGCGGCGATATCGTCATCCCGTATTGCCACAAAGGCTCGTCCGATACGAGTCTTCATGAGATTCTTCCCCCCTATCACCATAAGGATCGTGATGGCGAGGATCAGGTAGTATAACTTCATATCCGTGTTCAGCACCAGACTCATCCCAAGCTGAGGGATGCCCATTTCCAGGGGAGGTGCATGAATTCCCATGCGTCCCCCGAAGACTTCCCACGTGCCGATGATGTGCATGATCGTCAGCCCGAATCCCAGTGTGGCAATGGCAAGGTATGGACCTTCCAGTCTGAGGGCGGGCAAGCCGATGATGAAGCCGAACAATGCGGCAATGAGACCTGCGATGATCACGGCCAGGAGAAACGGCATGGGCAGATGGGTCATGAGCAGGGCGGTTCCGTATGCCCCTATGGCAAAAAACCCCGCATGCCCCAGGGATATCTGACCAGTGTACCCGACAAGGATGTTCAACCCAACGGCCAGGATCACGTGAACCAGGATCACGTTGCTCAGGTAGATGTAGTAGTTACCCACAAGAAAAGGCAGGACAAAGAGAAAGATGAGGAAGGCCACAGACCATGCGAGCACGGTGTTGCTGCTGAAAATCTCGATGTCTTCATAGTAATCACGTTTCATGTCCATGAAAGCACCCCGCTCAAGATATCATAGAATTCTTATGCGCCACATGTACCCAGATGGCCGTGTGAAGGAAGAACAGGGCAGTGCACCACGGGACGAATACGAATGAACCCTGTCTGGATGGTGAGATTTCCCTCATAGATGGATAGGCCATTCCAGAAAAACACACAGCATATTTTATGACATTATGACAAGTTGTCAAGGAAAATCGGCTTGGATTCAATTGGTTAGATGAGCAACTGTTCTCTTCGATAATTAAGATTAAATTGAACTCAGCCTTCATGGACTGTAATAGATACAGAAAATTAAAAGAGGAAAATCATAGTGATAAATAGGAAGGTGACTCACATGCACCAGAAAGAGTGAGGTCTTCTCTTACCAGGCCCAGGAGACAGTAGCCAGGAGAATGAACACAACAACGAGGGCATTCGTGAGGAGAAGAGGTTTCTTGTACACATATCCATTCTTGTGCGCCATGGTGCAGATCAGAAAGATGAAGGACCCGGGGACGAAGCAGAGAGAAAAGATGAGGGCACAGAGCCGTACCAGCGGATTCTTCTTGAACCATGTGAGAGTTTCCTGTTTCTTCGGAATTGCCCCCATGGTATAACCTCCCCAATGCCGCAAGCCGTGATGTGCATAATTCAATCACTACATTCTGAACTACATGTACACGAAACTATCGAATATGTACAAGAAAAATCTCCACATGCTCAGAGGCATATATTCCCAGGGGCAACCGAGTGGGGAAACGGGTGTACATGAAACGATCCTGCTCCGGGTTTACACCTGATGCACGGTACCTGAATCTCCTGGAATGGTAGACAGCACAGACTTTCTGAATCCCAGAATAACGAAGATGCTGTTCCTCCTCATACTCCTCGCACTTGGATCAGGGTGCGGGAGTGAGAACGGCGCCGCGGATATGCGGGATCCCTCTGCGTGGACGGTCATGGTGTACATGGCAGGTGATAACGATATTTCTGATGCCGCCTTTGCTGACATCAATGAGATGGAGCAGGTTGGATCCAGCAGCGATGTCAGGGTTGTCGCTCAGGTGGAATTCGATCCCGACAGTCCTCCCTTCCCGCCCGGGAACACGCTGCGCGGCATGATCATCAAGGACAGCGACCCAGCCGTTCTCGGCAGCGATCTCACCGACATCGGGAACAAGGACATGACCGATCCGCAGACACTCACCGAGTTCATCACCTGGGCTGCCTGGAAATACCCGGCCGAACACTATCTGCTTCTCCTCTGGGGCCATGGATCCGGGTGGAAATCTTCTCCTTCCTCTTCGCTTGTATCCAAAGGCATGTTCACGGACCAGACATCTTCAGGCACTGCACACCTCATGGCCATCAGTGAACTGGCAGAAGCAGTTCATGACAGCACGGTGGTTTTCGATCTCATCAACCTCGATTCCTGCCTCATGGGCATGTATGAGGTTGCCCATGCATTCAAGGACATCTCACAGTACCTGACTGTCTCCGAAGGACTGTACCCCATAGACGGGGATCCATATGCAGAGATCCTGGAGAGCCTCAGGAAGAATCCTCAGATGAATGGCTGCGGTCTCGCAGACATAATTCTTGACGCCTGCAGAGAATTTTATGAACCCCGGGGAATACGATTCACGAAGTCTGCAATCGATCTCTCTCGAGTGCATGAACTGAGAACCGCTCTATCGCAGCTCGTAGACGTACTGCTTCTTGATTTCGACACGCATGTGCCCACCATCCTTGATGCGCGTGAGAGCTCAGTGAGTTTCACATACACGACAGACCAGTATGCAAGCCACGACCTGGGAGATTTCCTCGACAGGCTGGATGAGAGGACCGATGATGGGGAGGTTTCGGGTGCCATTCATTTCCTCAGACATGAGCTCGATGCGTGTGTGTCCGCCAACGAGGTGTTCACACCTCTCGACGGAGATCCCGTACTCCGTTCCCAGGGGCTCTCGATCTATCTTCCGGCCTCCACGCAGGTAAGTTCCACTGAGCTGAGCCGGTATTCTGAACTCCCCTGCAACCAGGGAGAAGAGGCGAACTGGGCGGATCTCGTCAGCCTTCTCATGGTCACCGAAAACGGTGTTGCCCTGCAGTAAAGAAAGAGGTTTCCGTGACACAGAACACCCCACGGGGAATGATCTGAGATGGAGCCGCTCTCGCTGGCTCTCCTGTCCGGAGTCGTTCTCGGGCTTTCAGCTGGTCTCGCACCGGGACCCCTGCTTACCCTCGTGATTGTGGAAACCGTCAGGCACGGCACACGGGCGGGCATCAAGGTTTCGTTCTCCCCCCTGGTGACCGATGTGCCCATCGTGTGTGCGAGCATATTCATCATATCGCGGATTTCTGAATTCATGTTCGCCCTCGGCATTGTATCTCTGTTCGGTGCGGTGTTTGTGGCATATCTTGGTGTCGAATCCCTGAGGGTCAGTGGCATAGATATGCATGAAGACAGGGCCACGGAACATTCCCTGATGAAGGGGGTGATCACCAACTTTCTCAATCCCCATCCCTACCTTTTCTGGATTTCCGTGGGGGCCCCCATGATCGTCGAAGGCTGGGGAAAGGATATCTTCTCGGCAGGTCTGTTCATGATCGCGTTCTACGTGCTGCTCGTCGGATCCAAGGTGATGCTCGCCCTCGGTGCAGGCCAGGCACGTGCCTTTCTCCTCGGAAGAGCCTACACGGTCTGCATGAAGATTTTAGGGGGTCTCCTGGTGATCTGTGCACTGCTCCTCGCTCGTGAGGCGTTGTGTCTGTTGAAGATTCTCCAGTGAAGCCACACAGGGAAAAGGACAAAAAAAATGCCAAGAAGCACGATGCTGCCTGGCAGTTATGAAGAGAGTATTGTGGTCTTTCTACTGTTTTCTATCGGTATGCAGCCGCAGGACTTGAGAAAAAAATTCAGGGATTCAGGGTTTCCAGAATCCCCGGTGTGGTGAACTCTAAAAAGCAGCACATCTTTGAGGTGCCAAGGACAGTTCCCCTATCGTGCAGGCACAGTGCCGGAAGGCCGGGAGACCTCTCTTTGAGAACGTCTCGTGCTGATCTCTATACCGTGCACTTCACGGAGTAGACATCGCCGAAGAGGCTTTCACGGTCGAGCTGTACCGCCTGACTGGTGAATTCAAGGATGTCCTGGGCAGTCATCCCGTCCTCACCCACGTTCGCGGATGCGAGATCTCCCGCTGCACCGTGAATGAACACACCTTTCCGTGTCGCATCTTCCAGCGTAAGCCCCAGACAGAACATGGCTGCGATCGTGCCGGTGAGCACATCCCCGCTTCCTGCGGTAGCCATACCGGAATTCCCGGTCATGTTGATGAAGATCCTTCCATCCGGCACGCCTATCAGGGAGTGGGCACCTTTGAGCACGATAAGGGAATTGAGTATCCGTGAGGTTTCCCTGAGAACACCTATCTTGTCGGCATGGATCTCGGAAACAGATCTTTGTGTGATCCGACTCATCTCACCAAGGTGAGGAGTGAGGATGGTGCCTGCGTTTCTCTTTTTCAGTACACCGAGATTCTGTGTAATCGCGGTAATTCCATCGCCATCGATGAGGAGCGGTGTGTGAATCTTCTCTGCAAGGTCCACGACAAGGCGTGAGGTCTCATCGTTCAGCGAAAGCCCGGGACCTATGACAACGATATCCATTTTTTCCGCGATCTCCAGGAGTGAACCCGTGTTCGCCAGTGAGATGCTCCCGTCGGCTGTCTCATCCTGGGGGATGAACACGATCTCGCTTCCCTTGGATGCGATGAAGGGAACGATTGACCGGGGGGCTGCCAGGCGGGAATATCCCCCTCCTGCCCTCAGGAAGGACAGGGCGGCGAAATACGGAGCCCCGAAATAACCGGCTGCACCGGCGATGAAAAGGGCCTCACCGAAGTCTCCCTTGTGCCCGGATGGAGAACGTGGCGGGAGTTTTGGGGGTGTGTTCACCTCGATTTTCAGATCAGGAGACGCACACAGCGTTGGAGGAAACGAAATGTGGGACACATACAGGGAGCCGCAGTGTTCATACCCCGGGTAGAGAAGATTTCCGACTTTTGGAAGACCAAAGGTGACCGTGAAGTCGGCACGTACTGCAGCCCCCATCACGGTTCCGGTGTCGCCGTTGATCCCGGATGGGATGTCCAGGCTCAGGACCGGTTTCCCGCTTCTCGAGATCAGATCGATGATATCACGGTGGATGCCCTCGACGTTTCGCGTCAGGCCAGTCCCGAAGATCGCGTCGATGATCAGATCGCATTCGTCTATCTTCCCCCTCAGCGACCGGAGTGTCTTGACCTCCCTGATGGGAATTGGCATTCTGGATATCATGGCAAGATTGGATGCCGCTGAACCCGTGTATTTATTCCTGTCTCCGATGATGCATACCTCTACGGAGCCGCCTTCAGAATGGATCTTCCGTGCAACGACGAAACCATCACCCCCGTTGTTTCCGATCCCGCAGAACACGAGGAATTTCGAGGAACTGACATCGAATTCCTGCTTGATGACGGAAAAGGAAGCAATCCCTGCATTCTCCATGAGGAGCGGCGCTGAAATTCCGTACGTGTGTATTGCTTGAGCGTCCATTTCCCTCATTTCGGATACGGTAGAGACTTTCATCCGGATCACACCTCCCTGTCGAACATAAAATCTGAGTGCGCTCTCACCAGGTTTCCCGGCACAGGCTCAATTCTTCTCGTGCAGGGCTCCCCGTTCATAGTTTTTGAAAGACGGGTTCTTGTCAACATGAAAGATGGAATGGCCTTACATCTCCGAGAGCCCTTCGATGAGGGCCAGTACGTTATGCCCAAGGACCCTGTGGTTGTACCCACCCTCGAGAATGGCGAAGCATCCGCCTTCACTGCGCAGCGCAGCACGTCTCACATATGCACCGATGGTCCTGTAGTCCTCAGTCCTGAGGACACCGCCCCAGTCTTCCTCGTGGTTGTCAAATCCTGCGGAGATGGCGATGATGTCTGCGTGGACATGCTCCATTTCATCCTCCACCTCCCTGAGATAGGAAAGCCTGTCATAGGCAGACACATTGTGAATGGTCACATAGCCCTTGTTCTGCATGATGTTCACAGTGCCGTCCCCGTAGTGGAGGTCGATGTCCAGTACGTATGCCGTGCGGATTGATTCTGAACGTCTGAGGTGCTCAAGGGCCACTGCCATGTTGTTGTAGAAGCAGAACCCCCATGCGGAATTTGATGAAGCATGGTGCCCCGGGGGGCGGATGAGCCCAAAGCATGGCTCGGTCAATCCGGTGACTGCTGCCTGTATCGCCCCACCAGCTGCAAGGGTGGCAATAGGGTGCAGTCCTTTCTGCTTCACGTGTTCAATGTGATACTGGGTATGGACCGCTTCGATATCCATAGATGATGCGGGCAGTGCATTCACAAAGCTCACGTGGGGGCCGACGACCTCCATGATGGCCTCGATTCTTCCCTCATCAGCTGCAGGATCGTTCGTGTAGACCTGATAGAAATCCTCGTGAAAAACGACCTTCATGATCACCTCCTTGTTCGTAGATACTAGATGAATTTCTTGGTGAAACGCAAACCAAACAGTGTATAAAATACATACAATGTATGATACCATTCACATCGAAAGGATGTATTCGTGAGCAGGAAAAAGGGGGTTTCAATGAAAATAGCTGTATTGACAGGTGGCGGGGATTGTCCCGGTCTGAACGGCGCGATCAAGTGGGTCACCAAGACGGCCTTGGATCCACTTCTGGAAAAGAAGCGTCAGGTGAAATTCGAGGTCATGGGAGTCAGGGAAGGGTGGAGGGGCCTCGTTGAGGTCGATCCTGATGACCCCAAGAGCTGCGAGCAGCATTTGATGCATCTGGACGAGGAGGTGGTGCGTACATGGGACCGGTACGGGGGCACCAACATCGGCACGTCGCGGACCAATCCCTTCAATCCCAAGAACAACCGGTCGGACAAGCTCATAGAAAACATCAAAAAACTCGGGATCGATGTCATCGTGGCCATCGGCGGCGAGGACACCCTCGGTGTGTCCTACAAACTTCACAAGCTGGGAATCAAGACCGTGGGCATCCCCAAGACCATTGACGGTGATCTCGTTGGCACGGAGTATTCCCTGGGATTTGATTCCGCCGTGAACATCATCATGGAGGAGATCGACCGGCTCCGGACCACTGCAGGATCCCACAACAGGATATTCGTTGTGGAAACCATGGGACGGCATGCGGGATGGCTCGCCCTTCACGGTGGAGAGTGCAGCGGAGCCTACATCATCCTTATCCCGGAATGCCCCTTCGACATGGAGCGGGTATGTGAACTCCTGCTGGAGCGGAAGGGGAGGGAGATCCAGTACAGCATCGTCGTCGTGTCCGAGGGTGCACGGCCCTCAGGGATGAAAGAGTTCTACAAGGATGACAAGGTTGACGATTTCGGACACCACTCTCTTGGCGGTATCGCTGCCCACATAGCTGATGAAATCGAGAAGAGGGCCAAGTTCGAAGCGAGATACGTCATGCTGAGCCACCTGCAGCGGGGAGGTGCTCCCTCTGCCCGCGACAGGCTCATGGCCCGCTGGTATGGAATCGCTGCAGTCGATACGATCCTGGATGAGGATTTCGGCAGGATGGTAAGCTTATCCCACGGCGAGATCACGACGGTTCCGCTCAAAGAAGTGATCGACAAGCTCAAGCTTGTGGACGTCGGAAAGTACTATGACGCGGAGCGATACAACGGAAAGCGGAGTATCCTCTAACCAGTGGGAAGGGCTCTTTTCAAACAAGCAAAACCCACGAATGAGCACAGTGAATTCACCAACAGGGGGGATGCGTGACCTCTGATGGTTGCCGGACGCCCGAATATGTGCTATGTTTTCCATGCAAGGTGACACGATGAAGGTGAGCAGATTCGGGGTTTCTCTTGAAGACGATCTCCTGAAGAAGCTGGATAACCTTGTCAGCAGACATAGGTTTCCCAACAGGAGCCAGGCAATCCGGCATCTTGTCCGGAACGCCCTTGTTGAGCAGGCGTGGACAGACGACAAGGAAGTCGCTGGCGTCATCGTCCTGATCTACGACCACCACAGGCGGAATGTCGTGAGTGATCTCATACGAGTTCAGCACGATTTTTCCGGCGTCATTGTCGCGAGCCAGCACGCCCATCTCACCCATGAAAACTGTCTTGAGACCATCGTGCTCAAGGGTACTCCATCCGAGCTCAGGGACCTTTCGGACAGACTGATCTCGATCAAGGGTGTAAAACACGGGCAGCTGGTCACCTCAGGATTCTGAGAGACCCCGTCAGGCCTGCTCGGTGTACCTGAATGACTGAAGGTTCAGACCCAGGTCCAGGTCTGTCTTCAGGGTGAAGAGCGTCTGCGAGAGGCGGGCAAGGTCCGAGTGTACCAGCAATTTCCGTGTGCATGCTCCACCAATGTGGCGTGCATGCAGGAGAATATTGTCGAGGTTCCCATAGATGGCAATCAGTTTCACCGCGGTTTTCGGCCCGATGGAAGGAACCCCTGGAATGTGGCTCGTACTGTCCCCGGTGAGGGAGAGGTAGTCCACAAACTGCTCCGGGCTCACCTGGTATTTTGTTGTGACAAACTGCCGGTCAAGAGTTTTTCTCTGGTAGTGGTCGCGGACGTGGATGTGTTCGGTGATCAGCTGGAAGAATATCTTGTCAGTGGAGAGGATGATGACGTCTCCTCCCTGCCGGCTGATCTTCATGGCTATGGTGGCGATGATATCGTCAGCCTCGAGCCCACCTCTCACGATTGAACCTACGCCCAGCGAGCTGAAACGGTGTTCGAATTCCGGAAGATCATCCTGGAGACAGGCCGGCATGGGGGTCCTCCCTGCCTTGTACTGATCGTAGAGCCTGTGGCGCCAGCTCGTCCCCTGACCCTCGAAAATGCACATCGCGTGGGAGGGGGAGCATTCCTTCAAGGCGCGTGACAGAGACTGGGCAGAGGATTCACGGGCAGAATTCACCCTCTCAGATCCGTCAGGTCCCGGCTGGGCGGCGTATACCCTGCGGATGAGGTTGAGGGCATCTATGAGCAGTGCACGGATCGCCATGTGGCCTTGAAGTTCACCGTGGAAAGGAGTGTGTCATCGATTTACAGATAAGAGGAAACCACTCTGCAGTTGAACCGGCCTCTCACCCCTCACCGTAGACGACGGTGGTAAACGTGGTGTAGAGACCGAAGATGTAGCTCTTGAACTCGGAGTCCACGTGATGGATCTTCGAGATGTTGCCATCTTCAAGGGCTGCCTGGAGGCTGCAGTCACCGATGGTTATGATCCACAGGTAGGATGTGCACGATGCTCTGCCCACCAGTGCCGTGTGCTGGCTGGCCGTCTCCACACTCAGAGCGGGGAGAGGAGTCTTGATGTCCGTGTAGAGGACACCACACCCGGAAAGGGCGATGACACAGGTGATCAGAAGGACCGCCTGCAGGACCAGTGTTCTTCGGACCATATCTTCCCTCCTTGTATATGAGAATTTGACAGGATCGATCATCCCACCCTAATACGTCTTTCTTCCCGGGGCAATGTGAAAAGAGAGCGATCCGGATATGGCCCAGAGCAGTCTGAAAAGCAGTGACAGGACAGTGCACGCGATGAGCTGAATGAAGCGGTGTTGTGGAGAGGAATCTGGAACAGACTATGTCTCCTCGATCCGAGAGAGGTGCTGTGCATCCTGTTTCCCCCTGGTCTCATCGACATAGAAAAGCAGGGCCCCCCCTGAAAGAAACAGCAGCGACACCGCGGTTATGCTCGAGCGCGATGCCGCACTACTGCTGACACCGAAGGACCTCAGGAGCAGGGCGAACGATCCGATAAGCGCTGGTCCAATGATTACGGCAAATTTACCGAGCATGTTGTAGAATCCGAAGTATTCGGCGGATTTCTCTTCAGGAATGATTTTTGCGTAGAACGATCGCGACAAGGCCTGGATTCCTCCCTGGACGAGTCCGATCAGGATGGCCAAGGCGAAGAATTCTCCCTTAGTACGGATAAAGGCCGCCCATACAGTGACGAAGAGATAGACCCCGATCGCGATCAGGATGGATCTCTTTGTGCCGATGAACGTCCCGAGGAAGCCGAAACACACGGCAGCAGGAAACCCGACAAACTGTGTGGCGAGGAGTGCCACGATGAGGTCGTTTGAGTGAAATCCCAGTGACAGGCCATAGTCTACAGCCATCCTGATGATGGTATCCACACCGTCGATGTAGAGCCAGTAGGCCACCAGGAAGAGAAAAATGGTTTTCATGTGACGGATCTCGCGGAAGGTCCGGAGCAGCTGGCCCAGACCTGCCCTTACCATGCGCAGGCCCTGTTTCGGTGTGGCATAGTAGACCGGCTCCCTCACAAACATGAACAGGGGCAGTGAGAAGAGTGCCCACCAGATGCCGACGGTCAGGAACGAGAAGCGAACGCTCTGGGAAGAATCTGAGAAGCCGAAAAAGGTCGGGTTCAGGGCCATCCAGACATTGACGGCGAAAAGAATGCCGCCTCCGAGGTACCCGAGGGAGAACCCCAGCGACGAGGTGAAATCCATCCTCCCCTCACTCGAGACTGCAGGGAGCAGGGAGTCGTAGAAGACGTTTGCCCCTGAAAATCCTATGGTACCGAGGGCATACAGGGCAAGTGCCATGTGCCAGTTGCCTGCGGAGACGAGGTAGAGGGAGGAGGTCGTCATGACACCGAGACACGCAAACCCCAGGAGAAACCGTTTCTTGGCCGTACCCCTGTCCGCTATGGCACCCAGGATCGGGGCTCCGAGGGCGATGATGATCCCAGCTATCGAGATGCCGTAGCCCAGACGTGCGGTACTGACCGGGGCATCAACCCCCGAGCTCCAGAACTGTTTGAAAAAGACAGGGAAAAACCCTGCCATGACAGTAGTCGCAAACGCGGAGTTCGCCCAGTCATACATGGCCCACGATACGACAACTTTCGGTGAATCTCTCTGCATCAGGAATCTACCCTCTGCATGAAGCCGGCTATCCTTTCCCAGCGCTGTCCTTTTTCAGGAAACAGCCGACATGCAGGCTGGATATATCGCTCAGCACGTCAGGGAGCATGGGAAGAGACACGCATGTCACTGAACTGACGGGCCAGGGGATGGTGCACGCCCGGCCTTGAGAATCAGTACCGGGGTCACGGGCACATCCTGATACCCACCCCTGGTCGTGGTTTTCTGGCTCTCGATTGCATCGACCACATCCATGCCCTCGATCACCTTCCCGAACACGCAGTACCCCCATCCCTGAGAGGATTTGTCACGGTGATCGAGGAAATTGTTGTCCTTGGTGTTGATGAAGAACTGAGATGTTGCTGAGTGGGGCTGACTTGTCCGGGCCATCGCGATCGTCCCGCGGAGGTTCTTCAGGCCGTTGTCCGCCTCATTGGGAATGGGATCGCGGGTGGGTTTCGGATCGAGATCCTGGGTCAGACCTCCGCCTTGGATCATGAATCCTTTGATCACGCGATGAAACGTCGTATTTACGAAGAATCCGGATTCAACGTACGAGAGGAAGTTCTGGACCGTTGCCGGAGCCTTTTCAGGATACAGCTCGAGTAAGATGGTACCCAGGTTCGTCTCCAGGAAGACCTTCGGGAGATCCGATTCAGCGTTCACTTTCTGAGCACCGCCTACAAAAAATACAAGAGATAACATGGTAAATACCATCTTCACGTATCACCTCCTCTTCGCGAGTTCATGAGAAACAGGGTATCTCGGTGTGCCTTGTCCTGATCATACCCCAACAGGACCCGATCAACAACAGGAATGAACACAGACTCCATATCCTTTTTAAGAAAGGTGTGCCCGCTGAAGTGAACGTGTCTTTCCCAGAAAAATCTTTATTATCCAGGGTGTGTTTCCGTTCTTCTCGCGAGCCAGTCCGCCACCGCATACCCGGTGCCGAAGGGCCATGGCTTCAGCTTGTCCGGGTGAACTCGGCGGAACTCCGAAAGCTCGTCCCCCAGGATGATACATCCCCGTGTCTGAACATGGAAAGCCAGAATGAGCTGGTTCATCTCAAAGAAGGAATAGTAACCGATGAACTCAGCGGTCTCACATTCGAGCCCCAGTTCCTCCCGTACTTCCCTGACCACTGCCTGTTCCGGGGTTTCACCCTGTTCGAGAAAACCTGAAACGAGCCCGAACATCTTCTCGGGCCAGGTCTTGTTCCGGACGAGAATCACATCGCCATCGAGTGATACGACGGCTGCCACGATCGGTACCGGATTGTTCCAGAAGACATACTGGCAGTCGCCAGAGGAGCATGCCTGGCGCTGCCTCCCGTCGATCATCCTGATCGTCAGCTCCCTTCCACACTCGGGACAGAATTTCATGGCATTCCTTTCGGTATAGTTTTCTGCTTTCAGTATATTCCAGGATGCATTCCAATGAGAATACGTTTGTGTATTCCTCGCTCTTCTCTTTTCACTCCCGGGGTGATATGAGATCCTGTCGTGAGACGCCATAATACGCACCCCGCTGCCAGCAGAGGGCATCGATTAGTGGTATCGATGCTTCCCACGCTGGCACTGCTGACTGCCATGGTACTCTGGGCCAGTTCCTTCATTGCGTTGAAGCTGGCATTCAGGGCATTCGATCCCATGATCGTGATCTTTTGCCGCATGGCAATCGGGAGCATCTGTTTCCTCTTCTTCCTTCGCCTCTTTCGCGGGATTCACTATGAAAAGGGTGATCTGAAATACTTTCTGTTCATGGTCATCTGCGAGCCATGTCTCTATTTCCTCTTTGAAGCGAAAGCCCTGCAGAATACCACTGCATCTCAGGCCGGAATGATCACCGCCATGCTGCCTCTTCTGGTCGCGCTGACTGCACATTTCTACCTGAAAGAAACCGTGAGCAGGAGAACCATTCTAGGTTTTTTCATTGCAATCTCGGGTGCATCCCTGCTCAGCCTCGGAGCACATGCCTCTCAGGATGCCCCCAACCCGGTTCTGGGCAATATGCTGGAATTCCTGGCCATGGTGTGTGCGACCGGATACACCGTGATGCTGAAACGCCTGACTCTCAGGTATGCGCCTCTTTTCCTCACCGCTGTTCAGACCTTTGCAGGGAGTGTCTTCTACCTGCCATTCGTGTTCTTGTCTCCTGAGGCGTTTCCCGTTGATGCAGGGTTTGTTCCTGTGGCGAGCATCATATACCTGGGGGTGTTCGTGACGCTTGGTGCGTATGGGCTTTACAACTTCGGTGTGAGCCAGGTTCCTGCAAGCCAGGCATCTGCATTCGTGAACCTGATTCCTGTCTTCACCGTGATTCTGGGGTGGATCATCCTCTCTGAACGGTTCACGCCGATACAGTACGTGGCCTCCGCGCTCGTTTTTCTCGGTGTTTTCCTGAGTCAGGACAGATCTGCGGCACGTCACACAGAGCATCCTCGTCAGGGGAGATGTTCACCCGGCGAGGTCTGTGCTGTTCAGGAGGGACCCTCGGGTGAAGAACAGGATCCTCACGGGCGATCCCGGTGAGAGATGTCCACCCGGCAGGCGGGCGGAGGAATCAAGACAGTATGTGGAGAAACGGGTCCGGACCGTGTGCTCAATCAGAAAACGACCCGTGCCTTCCTTTTCCTCCTGAGAAATCTGTGGCACCACTTAGGGATTCACCGCTTCCGATGGCATCCATCCCGTGCTGAAACTCATTCATGAGCGCCTGTGATAGTTCCATGGAGCACTGTTCATAGGTGCTTCGCCTGTCGCTTCTGAGGCAGGTCTGGGGAAATCTGATCAGTTCTCTTGCCAGCTCTTCCGCTTTTTCCCGTGACTGGCCGTCTTCCACAATGCGGTTTGCAAGACCAAATGCAAGGGCCTCCTCAGAGTACACCGGTCTTCCTGTGAGAATCATGTCCAGGGAGCGGCTCAAACCGATAAGGCGGGGAAGCCGTACCGTACCTCCATCGATGAGGGGAACCCCCCACCTCCTGCAGAAGACCCCGAACACAGCACTCTTCTCCACGACCCTCAGATCGCACAGGAGAGCGAGTTCAAGCCCACCCGCGACCGCAAACCCTGCCACTGCTGCGATAATGGGCTTCGACAGGAACATTCGAGAAGGTCCCATGGGTGCATCCCCTGAAGGGTCAAGTCGGTTCATGCCCGAGCCCGAGCTGATAGCCTTGAGGTCGGCACCGGCGCAGAAGTTTCCCCCGGCACCAAACAGAACCCCGACACGGGAGTCCTTGTCCTGCTCAAAGGTCCTGAATGCCTCCGCCAGTGCGTGTGCTGTGGGCCCATCGACCGCGTTGCGAACCTCTGGACGGTTCAGAATGATTGTCGTAACTCCATCGGTCTTTTCCATAACTACGCTCATAGAGTTCTCCTTTCGAATGGGGTAACATCACGGAAGTACCGGCCGTGCAGAGGATTGCTGTCCGGGAACATTATTCAATGTTTCGAATACCGTGTAGAGAGCCTGAGTTCCGAGATTCTCGAGGCCGAGGGCCGAGGCAGCCTGGTAGAACTGACAGGCCAGCGCAAGCCCGGGAAGTGAGAGGTTCATTCGCCTCGCCTCATCAAGGGCGATGCCCATATCCTTGATGAAGTGCTTGATGAAAAACCCCGGGCTGAAATCATTGCTCACGATTCTCCTGCCCAGGTTGTTCAGAGACCACGAGCTCGCTGCACCTGTCCCGATAATGTCAATGAGGGCACACTGATCGAGACCTGCCGTGTATCCGTACAGGAGCGACTCAACAACGCCGATCATGGTGGATGCTATCAGGATCTGGTTGCTCATCTTCGTGTGCTGACCCGTGCCTGCACCCCCCATATAGAAGATGGTCTTTCCCAGGACCTCGAAGAGAGGGAGCACTGTGTCGAAAATGTCCTTATCCCCTCCCACCATGATGGCCAGGGTTGCATCCCGCGCACCCACGTCACCACCCGAGACTGGTGCATCCAGGGCATGGAGATTATGATTCCTGGCGTGTGCGTAGATCGTCTGCGCGAGTGACGGCCTGGACGTGGTCATGTCCACGAGGATCGTGCCTTCGGCGGCATTGGGGATGAGCCCCGAGGGAGAGAGAAAGACATCTTCTACATCCTGGGGATATCCCACGATCGAAAAGACTACCTCGCTTGCCTTTGCCACCTCGGCTGGCGAGGAGCACCACAGTGCCCCGGCATCGATGAGGGAGTGTGCCTTGGACTCTGTCCTGGTGTAGATGCTCATCTGGTATCCTGCCCGCAGGAGATTCATGCACATGGAACTGCCCATGACCCCTGTGCCTATCCATCCGAGATTCTTCACTGCTTCCCTCCTGTTCTCATTACGTTTCAGTTCCCTTCCGTCTGAACTCACCTCGTGTGTTCTCCCCGGGTATGAAAAACTGCCCCTCATGACTGCGCAGCGAAAAAAAGATACACTATATCAGAAAAACCTGATCAACACATGGGGGACCGTTCGACCTGAGAGCCTGTCAGGTCTTCAAGGAAAACCATGAGGGACATCTTCCGGGGCCCACACTCAGAGATGCATCTCAATGCCCGGACGCACATGGAGAATCTCCACGCCTGGCAGCGTCGAACGTACGCTGTTCTCAAATCCCTTCACGTCAATACACGGAAGCACCGAGAACCGGTCCAGGGGAGTGGTGAAATCATCGTAGTGAAACGGGATGATGACCGATGGTCTTACGTGTGAGACAAATTCTTTGGTATAGGATGGATTTTTCTTCCAGCCAGGGACACACATGAAAAGGATATCACACTGAACAGATTCGATCTGGGATTCGATGAAGTTCGCACTGCCGGCATGGATGAACGTGGTTCCCCCCAGTTCTATGAGTGGCATGAACATATCTCCGAGACGGTACTGGTGTGCGCGCAGGGGTACGGATGAGCCGGGATCGATCTCACCCGGGTAGGGGACCCGTCCGAAAAAGACGAGGCCGTGATTCGATGGGATCATGACAAGGCGTGACCCGTCAAAGAGGTCGATATTCTCCCGTCCGGTGCATACCGTGACCCGTGAATCGTCTCCAGTGAATGCACACAGGGTCTTGAGGCTTCTGCTCCCGAACACCGGGCACTGGAGGGTACGTGCACATACAGGGGCGTCAAGGGCGTGGTCAAAGTGGGTGTGACCGATGATCAGGGCACGCACGTTTCCCGAGATATTCGAGCAGTAGTCTACGATTGCCCGCTCATTGGGCTTCAAGGGCCTCAGGAGCACCTCGAGCTTTCGTGGCCGGGTAAGATAGGGATCGATGAGGATGACATTGTCCCCATAATGCAGCTCGATTCCTGCTGTCCCGAGCCAGCGCACGCCTACCATTTGTGGTATCCTTTCCTGATGACTATGTGCAGGGCTAGGGACATTGGAAACGATCTTCCTCAACCACGGATCTCGTCACGGCTCAGTTCTCTGAAGTGATCCGGTGATTTCATCCATAGAGCAGGCGCAGATATCGAGCAAGGTTCTTTCGTCCTCATGGAGGTTCATCTCGAGGATGTTCCTGACCCCTGTGTGATCTACAACACAGGGCAGGCTGAGACAGATGCCATGATACCCGTATTCGCCCTTGAGATAGGTGGTGAGGGGAAAGACCATGGCCCTCTCGTGTGCGATGGATTCAACAACACAGGCGATCACCTCTCCTGCGGCCAGATGCCCGCTGTGGTCCTTCAATTCCTTCACGATGGATCCCCCTGCCGATCGTGTTTTTTCTCTGATTCCGTGGAGTTCATCCTCCCCCAGGATCATCCTGACGGGGACACCGCCGATCGATGCAGAACTGAAAAGGGGGATCATGTGGTCGTCATGGGTACCGATCACGATTCCCTGCACGCTGGAAACGGACACAGAGGCAGCTTCGGCGATGAAATACCTGAACCGCACGGTGTCGAGACAGCACCCGAGGCCGAAGGAATTCATGCGAGGCCACGCTGTCCTGAGGTGCCAGGTGATCACATCCACGGGATTGGTAACCACGAGCATCTTCGCATTCGGCCATGAACGCACGATCTGGGGTGCAAGCTCGTCCACCACAGAGATGTTGCTTTTCAACAGGTCAAGTCGTGTCATTCCCGCATGTCGGGCAGAACCTGCAGTGAACACGATGATGTCTGGTTCGTGGGCATCTTCGAGTCTCCTGCAGTCGATGACCCTGGAATCGCTCTCAAGGCACGGGCGGGCGTGGTTGATATCCATGGCCCTGCCCGTAGACAGGCCCTCGATTCTGTCATAGAGGAAGATTGGGCCCAGACATCGAGCAGAGAGAGATGCTGCACACGACGACCCTACTTTTCCTGCTCCGATAACGAGGATCTTCTTCATGCATCCTCTGGTAGGGGGTTCAGGACGTACGCGTTACTTTGCCTGTACATGGGTGGATATTCAGGAAAAGGATGGGGGATGACCTTGCACCTGTCCTTCAATTGTCCTCTGCTCCTGCTTGACTGCCTGATCCTGAGGGGAACTGCTGCCCGAATTCCTGTCTGATTTTCTCATTCATCTGGTCATAGACGTCGTTGATCTGCTTCTTCGCTTCTTCCCCTTTTTGCAGGAGCTCTCCGCCCACGACCTCCCTGACCGTATCGGTGATGGCCTTCTTTGCCTCGCTTCCCTCGCACCCGCCCATCAGGACGATACAGACTACTGAAAGGATCACCACGATTCCGGTACACATCTTGTAGAGTGTCATGCTCATACACCTCACATTGTACCCGTCATGTCATGCTCATCGGTTTTTCGGGCTTTCAACATGACCCGCACATCGTGCGCAGGTAGCGGAACAGGGCCCGTGCAGCACCTTTCGGCTTTCCTGTTCTTTTCTCGTCCCAGGCCTTTTCGAGAAACCGGAAGAACTCGTCCCTGTCCGCCTGGGGAAACTGAGTCAGAACAGTTCTCGTGTACTCCTCGTCCCCTGCAATGAGCCCATCCCTGAGCTGTTCTATATGCTGAAATAAAAGTGCATCCCGTGAACTCACAGAGTCGATTTCCTGGAGTGTCCTCCGAATCGGTTCAGGATCGACCTTCCTCATGAGGACACCGATGAACTGCATCTGGCGCTTCCTTGCAGAATGGCTCCTGATGGTCTTTGCGAACCGCACCGCCTCTTTGAGATCCTTCGGGATGTCGAGGCCCTGGAGTCTCTGGGCAGAGAGGGTTACCAGGCGCTCGCCGAGCTTCTGCAGTTCGATCATGTCCTTCTTTTTCTGCGTCTTGCTTGTGCGGGCCGGTTCCTGATCATCCTCGATGCGGTCGTGATCTTGAGGAATGTCGGGGGGCTTTTTCATGGGCGTCTCCCGTGTGTGGAAACCACACGATCCTTCTGCATCTTTCTGCCGGTTGCTGTCTTTTCGACGAATATACGCTCACCGGTGAACGGATCGATACCGGTATGATACATCAGAGAAGAATAGGTCGATGGCGTCGGGGTGAAGATCTGGACCTGCTCGGGATTGATCTTGAGATAGGTTTTCACGTATGAGCTGAGCTTTTCCATGTCCCTGTCCGTACATCCGGGGTGGGCCGCCATGAGGTAGTAGGTCAGGTACTGATCCTTTCCCGCGGTTTTTGAGAGCCTGAAGAACGCATCCCTGAATGCTCTGAGCGAGCGTGTTCCGGGCTTGCCCATATGTCTGAGCACGTCTTCGGCGCAGTGTTCAGGGGCGATCTTCATCTGCCCGGAGACATGGTGTCGGACCACCTCATCAAGGTAGTTCATGCCATGTGCCCTGTCGGCCAGTACAATGTCATGGCGGATTCCCGAGGCCACGAACACCCTCTGTATACCGGGGATTCTCCTCAGCTCCCTGAGAAGTTCAATCTGTTCATCATGCCCGAGCACAAGGTTATCGCAGGGCCCAGGATCGATGCACCGAGTTCTCCTGCAGGAGATCCCTGACGGTGTCAGTGCACACCGAGAGCCGTACATGTTTGCCGTCGGGCCGCCGACATCGCTCAGCGTGCCCGTGAAACGGGGGTGATGTGTAAGTGAGTGTGCCTCGCTGATCAGGGACCCCCTGCTCCTGGACTGTATTCTGCTGCCTTCATGGAGAGGTATTGAACAGAAGTTGCACCGTCCAAAGCACCCCCGGTGCGTTCGCAGCGAAAATCTGATGGTGTCGATCGCCTTCACTGCGCCCTGACGTGCATAGTACGGGTGTACGTCGCGTTCGAAATCCAGGGCATAGCTGTCGTCGAGTTCCTGCTCATTCAGGTCTGGCCAGGGAGGATTGTGCACCAGAAACCGGTTCCCGTGTGCCTGGACAAGACCTTCATAGCCCCCGGGATCGTTGCACCGGGTGAATGTATCAAACATGTCGATGAAGGCCCTTTTCTGTGTTGCAGCTGAGTCATACCCGGGGAGCTCCCGATAGCCGCGGGGAGGGTCTTTCGAGATGTAACAGATGCCGGGCAGATCCCGATAGTCTTTCCCTGAACGGATCCTCCTGGCGAGTTCAAGGGCCGTATATTCACCCATACCGTAGACCAGAATGTCAGCCTTTGCGTCAAACAGGATCGATCTCCGAACTGTATCGGTCCAGAAATCATAGTGGGCGATCCGTCGCAGGCTCGCTTCAATCCCGCCCAGCACGATGGGGGATGTTCCCCTGAAGAACCTGCGAATGAGGTTGGTGTAGACAATGACCGACCGGTCAGGACGCTGCGTGTTCATGCCGCCGGGTGTGTAATCGTCTGATTTTCTCCTTTTTTTCAGGGGGGTATAGTTCGCCACCATGGAGTCGATGCTTCCCCCGCTCACGCCCCAGAACAGTGCCGGTTCCCCCAGGCGGGTGATGTCTGCCGGGGAATGAATATCTGGCTGTGCAATAACGGCCACCCTGAATCCGGCGGCTGTGAGTGTTTTCCCCACCAGGGCAATCCCGATGTGCGGACTGTCGATATACGCATCACCGGTGACGAGGATGACATCAGGTCTGTGCCAGCCTAGAGAGACAAGTTCGTGCTGTGTGGTCGGAAGAAACATGGGAGGTTTCGAACCCTGTTCTTACTCAGGGTGAGGGCGTGTTGTGTGTGGTTCAGAGGGAGACTCGCGGTGAGGGTCTTGGTTCAAATGGTTCAGCGCCCATTGAGTTGTGAGCTCCATGACCGTTTTCTTGTTCCTGTCGAGGTGGCCGATATGGCCGTTCCCTTCTATGATGCACAGGTCCTTTACACAGTTCAGGGCATGATAGAGCATCCTGGCCGTCTCAGGGGAATCGATCCTGTCTTCCGCCCCGTGGAGGACCAGGGTGGGAATCCTGATCGATCCGACTCTCGTGATGGTGTCCACAAACACCGACTGTGCGGCGCCGGGCAGGGGGAAGCTCGACCACATGGCACGAACACGGGGATTTTCCCTCCACATTCTGTTCACATCTGGATCCGATGCGACCTCGGTCTTGCTGAAGGCCCAGTTCATCTCCAGGTGGAGGTCATCACCGGTGAGGAACCTTTTCAGGTGACCCAGCCAGACGAACAGTCGCATGATCACGCTGTCTGTCCAGGTGAGGGGGTTTCTCACCGTAGCATCCAGGGTGATGAGGGTTTTCAGCCGCGGTTCTACCAGGGCTGCCTCGAGAATTGCTGTTCCCCCCGATGAGAGACCAAAGGCCCCGATCTTTTTCGCATCGATCAAGGGGTGGCCTTCGAGAAAATCCAGTGCCGAGCGGATATCTTCGACCCAGAGGCCGATGTTTACATGGTATCGCAGGCCCTGGCTCTCACCGTTTCCATGCATGTCCAGGACGAGAGCTGCGATGCCGTGCTCTGCAAGGTGACAGGCGAGTTCGAAGTAGTTTTCCTTGAAGTCCAGGGCGCCGTGACAGAGAACCAGTGCAGGGGAACACTGGGGTGGACAGGGGTGAAAGAGCATCCCTGCAATCTGTTCACTGCGGGAGAAGAATGTAACGGGTTCCTTGGAGGTGCTCATGGAATTGCACGCAGCTCCTCACGATTCCCTATGAATTCGGGTGTGAGAGCAGTGTGTGCCGACACGGTGGCACACCAGCGGACGCCGAATGCCCCGCTCATGATCAGAGCGCAGATTGCGACGGAGCGGTTGATGTCTCTCTCGTGGAATTGATGTAATCTCTGATGCTGTCGGCCACGGTCTCAAAGGTCCATCTGCGTTTCTCATCATCCATCTCGAGGAGTGTGATCCTGAACCCTTTTCTCGTGCAGCAGAACCCGGTCAGAGGGACAACGCAGATCCCCGTCGACCCCAGGAGATAGTAGACGAACCGCTTGTCCACCTCCACACCTTTGACCTTGTTCTCGATATACTCCCGCGCCTTTGAATTGCTGATGGGCAGACTCTGTTTATTGTTCAAAACTCCGTCTTCGAAGAGGACGGACATGTAGAACGCAGCATGGGCCCTGTTCACTTTGATTCCTTCGACCTGAGAAAGGATCTCCCAGGCTTCCTGAGCCCTGGATTCATACATGCGGCGTCTCTTTTTGAGATGGTCGGTGTAGCGCGGGTCTCCAATGACCAGCGGGATTGCGTACTGGGGGAGGCTCGTGGAACAGACCTCGAGCATCTTTGCATTGATGAGACTCTTGATGTACCGCTTGAAATTGAGCTTGTCCTGGTTGAATACCTCGATCCATCCGCACCGTGCACCAGGCCAGGGAAACTCTTTGGAGATACCCCTCAGGGCGATTCCGGGGACATCCCCGATAACCTCACTGAGGTGTGCGGTCTTCGCCGTGCTGTACACGAGGTGGGCATAGGTTTCGTCGCATATCATGAACACCTTGTATTTCCTGGCGATAGCCACGATCTTTTCCAGGAGTTCCCGGGGATACACGGCTCCGGTGGGGTTGTCCGGGTTGATCATGAGGATGCCCGCGATGGAGTCGTTGTATTTTATCTTGTTTTCGAGATCCTGGAGATCCGGCATCCAGCCGTTGTTCGGATCGAGTTCGTACGTGAGGTGCTCGTAGCCGGAATGGGCGGCTTCAGCGGATGAATGGGTGGAGTATGCGGGGGATGGGCCGATTACCCGTGCCTCCCGCTTGAGATATCCAAAGATCTTTGCCACCGCATCCCCGAGTCCGTCGAAGAAGATGATATCGTCTTTCGTGATCTGGTATCCGCCGCGCTTGTTCACGTGCTCCGCAAGGAACTGGCGTGTTTCCAGGACACCCTGGGTCGCAACGTACCCGTAGGTCTTGTCTTCAGTAACAAGTCGGATGATGATATCCTTGATCCAGTCCGGGAGTTTTTCACCCTTTGCAATGGGATCACCGATGTTTTCCCAGGTTACCGTGACGCCCAGACGTGCAAGGTCATCTGCAACAGCAACAATTTCGCGGATTTCGTAGGTGAGCTGCTCAGCACCCTCGTGGACGATATTTCTTCTCATATTCGTTGTCTCCCTGATGTGGTCACATTCATCACATCGTCTTTTGGTGTCTAAACCTTGATGGTTACATAATCGAACGACCTGATAAAATCAAACGATTTCTCTCGGGAGAGAGTCGCGCTCGACTCGTTGTTCCCATGCGATCTTTGTGGTGGGGTGTCATCTCATGGAAAAAAATCGACAGAGGAGTGTTCGTGACCCTGTTGACCAGCTACGGTTCTGTCTCGTGGACAACGCTCCCCAGCCAGGCCTTGAGAACCGCATGGACCAGCGTGGCCAGAGGTATGGCAAGGATGAGCCCCCAGATTCCCCACAGGCCGCCGAAGACGAGAATGGCTATGATGATGGCTACAGGATGAATGTTCACCACTTCCGAGAGGAGCAGCGGGGCGAGTACGTTCCCGTCGAGGGCCTGAATGATGCCGTATGCAATTATGATATATATGGTTTGTGCGCTCAGCCCCCACTGGAAGAGCGCAAAGAAGACAATGGGAAAGAGCATGAACGTGGCACCGATATAGGGGGCGAGGACGGACAGGCCCACAAAGAGCGAGAGGACAACGGAAAACCTCAAGCCCATGAGGGCAAACGTGACATAGCTGACCGCCCAGACGATGATGATCTCCCAGATCTTGCCCCTGATGTAATTCGATATCTGCTGGTTCACTTCTATCCAGACTTTTTTTGCAAGAGCCCTGTCCTCGGGGAGCAGGCCTCTGACCCACTGGAAGATAAGGTACTTGTCCTTGAGGAAGAAGAAGACCAGAAACGGCACGAGGATGAGGTAAACCAGGAGCGTGATGATCCCCTTGACCGATGATATGGAGATCTGCACGATGTTATCGCCGATGCCTGTAAACTCTGAGCCGATCATGCCAAGCAGCTGCCTCGTACGCTCTTCAGAGATTATCTCGGGGTATTTCTGGGGCAGGAGCATGAGCGTCTTCTGTCCCTTCGCGATCATGGAGGGAATTTCCATGAAGAGCTGGGCGATCTGCTTTGAGAGCAGGGGGAGGAATACCGTGAAAAAGAGCACCAGAATGGCGATGAAGAGCAGAAATACAATGATAACCGAGGCATTTCGTGGCAGGTGGAATGCCTCAAGCCAGTCAACGATACCATCGAGGAGATAGGCGATGATAACGGCAACAAAGACAGGGAGCAGCATGTCACCGAGGATGAATACCAGGGCGAACCCGAGGATCAGCAGGAACACGAGGATGAGGACCTGGGGATCGGAGAAATATCGCCTCACCCATTTTCGTACATACTGTTTCATGGCTTACACGTATCCTACCAAGTTTTCACGAAGGATTGAACAGAGAAAACACATTGTATAGAAACGATCAGGGAGCCCTATCTCGAGTGGACACAAGCATTTCTCAGAAGAGAGAAAGACCTCCCCTGCCGTGGGGGATTTTTCTCAATGGAACAGGGGAGAAAGGTCCCGGGCAGAGAACATTGATCCGGGAGATCCGGCACGGTATTGCTGCCGGACCCCCCTGGAGGATCATCCTACAGTCCCAGCATCTCGTTCTTCAGGCTCTTCTGCGCTGGTTTGTCGCACAGCCAGATGCCAAAGAGGGCTTTTTTGAAATCGAATCCCGGAATGACCGTGGCAAGGTTCTTGTTCTTGTAGACCTCGGTCCCCTTGCCGGGAACATACACAAATTCATAGAGGTCGCCTTCGTTGATCTTTTCCCTGAAGACATTGATGAACTCTTCGATCCTGTCCTTGATGGGGTCGATGTTCCCCTCGGTGGAGTTCTCGAACCCTTCCCTGGTGGCGCTCTCCATCTTGTCACTGGTCACCATGCCAGAGGTGATGTAGAGAACGATAGCCATGGCTTCATCGGCGTCGATGATGGCCTGGGCATCGCTGTTCTCTGACTTCAGATACAGACCCCCGACATACGCGTCGATGAAGAATTTCGTCCTCTTCCCTGCGCCATTCAGGATAAGGTCGGTATCGCCTGCGCTGATGGAATCGGCCACATTCACCCCCGCAACTTCCACGGCATACCCGAGTGATGCACACATGAGCACGATAAACAGAATTGCACAAACCTTTTTACACATACGTTCCCTCCTCATTATCGTATAGATTTTTTAACATTTCCCTCTGGAACCGATACCCCCGGCACATGTGCACTTCAGAAGGTCCCGGGAATCCGTACAGCTCCATGTGCAGATATTTCTCCAGCATACTATCACGTTTTTTCACACATGTGAATACATGAGTATCCGCTTACGTATTGTCAGATGGGTCTTGCCCACTTGGTTTGAGCTCGACTATCGTGGCACCCCAGCCCCCTTCGAGTCCCCCTGCGAGCCTGAAGGACTCGACCTCCGGCATCGTGCTCAGCAGAGAGTGAACGATTCGTCTCAGTGTTCCTGTCCCTTTCCCGTGGACGATTCTCACGTACAGGATCCCCTTTTCCCTGCATTCCTTCAGGTAATCAGGAACAAGCTCCTTGATGTCCCTGGGAGAGAACATGTGGAGGTCCAGGGTATCGTCGACCACGAGTTCATGGTAGGCGTCATCGTTCATGGCGGTTTAAGAATGCGGCCGCTGGCGGGAATGCGCCCAGCGATGAGCATATGATCACGGAAGGGGTGCGGGGCATGATCCCGATGAGTCAGCCCCTGAGTTCAGGGGAATCCGTTCCCCAGAGGGCCTCGTGGATTTTCAGTGTTGCACGGGCGTTGTTGAGCGTGTAGAAATGCACTCCCCGTGCGTTATTGTCGATGAGGTCTCTCACCTGCCGGGTTGCCCAGTCGATTCCTATCTGCTCTATGCAGTCAGGGTCCTCTGTCCCGCAGACAGATCTCAACAGTCCTGCGGGGAAGCGGGCACCTGCAGCAAGTTCGGACATGCGGATCATACCGCTCTTTGAGATGATCGGCATGATGCCCGCGATGATCGGCACGTGGATACCCGAGAGTTCGCACCGTTCACAGAAATCATAGAAGTCACGGTTGTCGAAGAAGAGCTGGGTAATGATGTAATCCGCCCCTGCATCAACCTTGGCTTTGAGAAAGTCGATTTCCCGCAGCCTGTTGGGGGTTTCCGGATGGCCTTCAGGAAATCCCGCCACACCGACGCAGAGATCGGGAAAGTGCTTTTTGATGAAGGTTACGAGGTCGATGGCATGGGCGAAACCGTCTTCTGCAGGGACCCATCCGGTCTGCCCGGCGGGAGGATCTCCACGCAGAGCAAGGATGTTTTCTATTCCGTGTTCGTGGTATCTCTCGAGAATCTTCAGAATGTCGTCCCTACTGGAACACACGCAGGTGAGGTGGGATACGACCGTGAGCTCTGTCTCCTGATTGATCCTGACAACCAGGTTGTGGGTGTTTTCCCTGGTGGAGCCGCCTGCGCCATAGGTTACACTCACCCAGGACGGCTGCAGCGGCATGAGGTCAGAAATCGTGTGAAAGAGCTGATCCCATGCCTTCTCAGATTTCGGGGGGAAGAACTCGAAACTGAACGTCATTGGTGTGGACGAGAAGATCTCACGTACCTGCATTGTTCACCGTTCCGGATATTCTCAGTGATTCTGATTGTTCCTTCATGATATGCACAACGATCGGCCCATAGTGCAGGAAACTCAACCGCTTGTCAATGCAGTCCGTGCTCCATCCAAAACTTGAATGTAACAGGTCAAACCCTTCGAAGGGATCAGTGATGGTGCTGACATCACGAGGTCCTCCTGAGCGAGCCGGGAGAGAAACGTGTCTTTGCTTTTCCTTGAGCGACATCGACCACCACCACGCACCACATGGGTGGACGGGGGAATTCCCGAGGATGCACACGAGCGTCTGTTCTCCAGAGTGGTCGATTTCAGATACATTTTTCGATGATCTGTGCATACTTCTCAGGGAGCTCAAACGACCTGCCAATGCAATAGTCCCGGGCCACCTGTTCGATCCACTCCCTGGATGCACGAAGGTTGCCGATGGTGATTGCTGTCTTTCCCCCATCCCTCGTGATGGCGTAAGCCTCGAGATAGAGAGTGATGGGAGTATCTTCACCGTTCAGGAGCACCGTAAGCTCAAGGGTCTTTCGAGCCGAATCCAGGTGAAGATCGAGCAGTCTTCCGAACCGCTCAAGATGATTTCTGGCAATGATCTTCAGTGAAGCGGAGATGGCCAGATCTTTTCCGCGACTAAGCATGGTCTTCATTGATCCCATGTGAAGCGATCGGTTTTCTACGGGGAAGAGGCCTGTTTTGCAGCCATGAGGAGAACGAGATACAGAGGGGCGAACAATTCGATGTACTCGTTCTCCCCTTCGGTGAGGATGTACTGCATGGTCGTAGAGTGTACGGTCGTCAGCCACTGTTCCAGAGGGGTATTCCCCCTGGCATCCTCGATGATCTCGCTCAACAGGTACATTCCATCTCTCAAGATCCGGCTGCGCTGCTGTTCCGAATAGGAGCTGAACAGGACAGAACCTGCAGAGTCCATGAGAACATCTCCTTGGATGTCGATCCCTTCCTCTTTCAGCGAGGAGATCATGGGAACCGTACAGGCAGCCATGAAGCACGCGCACACCGCCGATTTCTCGGGAGAGCTGTGGTCAGGATGCGGGATATGGTCCGTTCCGTCCATGGCGTGGTCCATGATGGTCGTCAGGACCGTCACCAGGGATTGCATCACCTCGGAACCTGAGATGTCCCGGGAAGGTGTCTGGATGCTCTCAGCCAGTTTCGTGAGGTGCTCACTGAAGTGAACGTGTGAGGATTCCATGTCTATCAGATACCTGCTTCATTCATCCCGGAAACCCGGCCTGCTTTTCTCCCCTGATCCATTGGCCGTGCAGATTACGCATACCCGCTCGGATTTGACGCCTGCCATCGCCAGGCGTCTTCACACATCTCTTCGATTCCCTTTCTGGTTTTCCAGCCCAGCTCTTTCTCGGCCTTTGACGGGTCTGCATAACAGACCGCGATATCTCCAGGACGCCTGCCAACGACTGTATAGGGGATCGTCCTCTTCGATGCCCGTTCAAACGCCGCGATCATCTCGAGGACACTGTATCCCCTTCCGGTTCCCAGGTTGTACGTAACAACACCTGAACCAGAGAAGAGTTTTTCCAGTGCATGGATATGACCGACAGCGAGGTCAACCACGTGGATGTAATCCCGGATCCCTGTCCCATCGGGGGTGGGATAGTCGTCGCCGAATATCCTGAGCTCAGGGAGATGGCCGATGGTCACCTGGGCCATGAAGGGCATGAGGTTGTTCGGGATGCCATTCGGGTCCTCCCCGATCCTCCCGCTCTCGTGTGCGCCCACCGGGTTGAAATATCTCAGCAGGGCAACGTTCCAGAGGGGGTCCGAGGAGTGGAGGTCTCTCAGAATCTCCTCGATCATCAGTTTGGAACGCCCGTAGGGATTTGCCGGGGCCACGGGAAAATCCTCTCGGATCGGGACGGTCTCCGGTTCTCCATACACGGTTGCAGAAGAACTGAACACGATGTTTCTCACCCCGTGTTTCTGCATGACTTCGCAGAGAATGAGGGTCCCGGTGATGTTGTTCAGGTAGTATCTCAAGGGGATTGCTACTGATTCCCCCACAGCCTTGAGTCCTGCGAAGTGAATCACGGCATCTATCCTGTGGGCCTGGAACACTGCGTCTATGGCATCCCTGTCCAGGAGATCCGATCTTGAGAATATCAGGGACCTGCCCGTTATGTCCTGAACACGGTTGAGGGATTCCTCCTTGGAGTTGGAGAGGTTGTCCACCACGATGACATCATAGCCGGCCTTCAGGAGTTCAACACACGTGTGACTCCCGATGTAGCCGGCTCCTCCGGTTACCAGAATCTGCATCCGTGTGAGAGGTTTCTTCATGGATTCCCTATACCTTATACATTGCCTGGGAGACCACAGTGAATTTCAGAATCCCCGGCACGGTGAAAAAGGGAGCGGACTCGCTACTCAAGCCTGCGTATCCCCCTGAACCGATTGGAAGCATCATACTCGATCTCAAAGGTGCCCTGTATACCGTCGGCATCCACGAACCCTCTCAGGATCGAAGCAGGAAATCTCACTGTCTTGCCGTCGTGAGCCTTCACGATGACATCCCGCTTTGATCCACGATAGTAGTCGAGGAAGAGATCAGCGGTGATTCTCAGGGAGAAGCGGGTGAAACGTGATTCATCCATTGTTCAGGCAGCGCCTGTTACCAGGTGGAGAGGAGGTGGTCAGGGGACGTGTTCGAGCCAAGGTCGACAAGATCGAGGATGATATGCGCTCCTTCAATGAGGACAGGATCCTCATTGGAGGGCGTGTCACGCTCGGCGTCCTGGTCTTCTCCCTCTTCATCGATCTTCTGGATCGGGGGGAGTCCCTTTGCTGCTCGGCGTGTGTTCTCCAATGCGAGCCGGGCCTTCTGAGATTCCAGCTTTTCCTGTTTTCTCTGGGTTAGGTTCAGGGAGAGCGTTGTTCTATTTCTCAGTTGATCCAGGTATTCACGCATGTCCTTGATATATTTGAAATCAGGATCATTGCTGATTCGCTGTTCATGGAGTTCCCTGAGCCGTTTCTCCACGGGCTCAGGGGAGACGTATTCCTGATAGGGGACCGGGTCTATTCTGTCCCAGGGCAGTGCGTGTTCCAGGCTGCTTTCGCCTATGGTTTCCTTGTCGTACAGACTCGGGTAGGAGAGGTCGGGAACAATTCCCCTGTGCTGGGTGCTCTCTCCGGATATTCGGTAGAACTTGGCGGTCGTGATCTTCATCTGTCCCCGGCTCAGGGAGATGAGCGACTGGACAGTGCCCTTGCCGAAGCTGTTCTCCCCGATGATGATGCCCCTGTGATAGTCCTGGATCGCCCCCGCGAAAATCTCCGAGGCCGAGGCACTCATCCTGTTGATGATGACTGCCAGAGGCCCGGTATAGAAAATCCGCGGGTCACGGTCGTAGAGGACATCGACCTCGCCGTGGGTATATTTGATCTGGACTGTCGGTCCTCTCCTGATGAACAGTCCCGTCAGGGATGTCGCCTCCTGGAGAGATCCTCCGCCGTTTTCCCGCAGGTCGATGATGAGGCCGGAGATATCTTCGGAGGCAAGCTCACCCAAAATGGCCTGCACGTCTCTGGTGGTGCTCTTGAAATCGGTGTCGCCCGACTGGAGCGCCCTGATATCGAGATAAAAGGTGGGGATCTTCACGACCCCGATCCTGAAGGTTTGCCCCCCGCGTTCTAGAGTGAGGACGTCTTTCTTCGCAGCCTGTTCTTCGAGCGTCACTGTGTTCCGGGTGAGGTGTATGATCTGGGAGTCATGCTCGTCCGTCCCGTCAGCCGGGATGATGCGAAGCCGCACGATTGTCTCCTTTGGTCCCCTGATGAGATCGACGACGTCATCCAGCCGCCATCCAATCACGTCCACGATCTCTCCCTGCAATCCCTGTCCCACACCGATGATCCGGTCGTTGGGTTTGAGCTGGCCGCTCTTGTCGGCGGGACCTGAGGGGATGAGCCTGACGATCTTGGTATATTCGTTCTCGGAGGTGAGCATCGCGCCGATCCCTTCGAGGGACAGGCTCATGTTGATGTTGAAATTCTCCGAGGATCTCGGTGAGAAGTACTGAGTGTGAGGATCGTAGACCTGCGAGAGGGCATTCATGTAGCTCTGAAACACGTCTTCGCTTGTCATCTGCTCCAGCCTGTGAATCTGGGACTGAAACCGTTTGAGCAGGGTGTCCTCGATTTCGCCGAAGTCCTTCTCTGCGAGTCTGAGGCTCAGCACTTCGCTCTTGAGCACCATCATCCACAGTTCTTCGAGTTCTCTCTTCGATGATGGCCAGGGGGCATCTTCCCGATCGATCTGCATGGTCTCTTCTGAGTCGAGGGACATGCCGGACAGTCCCTGCTCGATTCGTGCAATGAGGAAAGAAAGCCTTTCGGATGCCCTGGAGAGATAGCGGTTGTAGATGGCATAGGCCGGCAAGAGATCCCCCCTCAGGAGCGTGTCGTCGAGCATCGTGCGGTAGTGTTCGAATTCCGCGATGTCTGAAGCAAGAAAGTGCATGCGAGCGGGGTCGAGCTTTGAGAGATACGTG
>JBNGDS010000006.1:57036-69009 GCA_049975365.1 Desulfomonilia bacterium
ACGTGTCAAAGACCATGTTCGAGAGAGCGTCGTCGACCCTGATCTTGGAAAAGTGAGATGTCTTCAGGTATCTGAGAATTTCACCAGTCAGTTCAACATGTTCCTTGAGGGGAGAAATCTCGGTGATCTGCTGGGATGAAGAATTCTGGAGGGCATGGGATGCTGCCGGGAAAATCGCAAGAAAGCTCCAGAGCCAGACAAGAATGAGGAGAGATGCACGGGTTTTCTTCATGGATAGTAGCCTCTGTCTCATGCTGATGGGTCAGCGATCATACCAAGACTGGAGAAGAAACGCAATGACAGGCTCACCACATGAACGAGTTTCCGGAGGATGGAGTTCTCGATGTGTGAGGACTGGTATGTGATGGGTATGATTCATCTCCTCCTCCAGTACTGTGAGTGGTGGTTACAGTGAGGTGTGTGACCAGAACTGGTCAATCCGCACCCCGGTGAGGTCAGCGTAGAGAGCGCTTCCTCCAGGCATAGACGGGTCGAGGAGAGAAGATGCCAGTTTGATGCACTCATCTGTACCTGCAAAGATGCTGTCGATGATGAGTTTCACCGTCTCGGGATCCACGGGTGACGTCCAGACAGTCCTGTCCTGCGATGCGAGGCCCACCTGGATGGTGCCGAGATGAAATTCTTCTTTGGTATCAAAATCAAAGGTAATCCTCAAAGTGGCCTTTCTGGGGAATGAGGACACATAGGTAAAGTAGCGCCGTTCCACGCTCAACCAGGATCTCTGATCCCGTGCTGCTTCATGGAGGACCTGATCCAGGGGGAGTTCGGTTTCGAAGATCACCACCGGCCTGTTTCTGTCACCAACACTGTCCCAGGTTGCATTGAAAAAGAACGGGTAGTGAGAAAACGTCCTGCCGATAGGGAGGCTTTGGTTTCCGAGGGTGTTCTGCTGAATAATCATGACATGGTTCCGGTCGCATCCGCCGATGATCGTGCTTACCAGTACCAAGGCTATGAAATGACATACTGTTCGTCGTATACGCATGAACACATCTCTTCGAAATCCAGGGAGTATCAGGGATATGGTGAGGTTACCCTTCATGGCGAGAACATGCCTCATCCATCCACCCAAGGTATTCGGGCAGGCCGCCATCAATCGCTATCCGGACAATCTCGGGGACTTCGTACTCGTGATTCTCTCTGATGAACTGCTGCACACGGTCATAGAGGGCAGTTTTCGTCTTTATGATCAGGAGAGACTCAGTGTCGCTGTTCAGTTCACCCCTCCACCGGTAAAAACTCAGAATACCCGTGATGTGTACGCAGGCAGCCATCCCGTTTTCTACGAGGGATTGGGCGAGCGCCTGCGCAGCACGTTCTTTCGGACACGTTGTGAGGATCACACAATACGGGTTCTCCGGTTTCATAAGACATACCTCCTTTTCTCAACTGTGCCGCCACGCAGGATGCAGGGAAAGAATCCAACGAGCAGGTCGGCTCAGGGAAATCATTCTCCATGCTTCTGCACAAGAATCTTTGCCCCATCGTGTATTACCTTCAGCCGGGTGGGGTCATCCAGGAATCGCCCGATGACCGTTACAGGGCTGTATGCCTTGGGGCAGGAATCTCTGCTCGCAGGTGTGGGCCCGAAGAAGATACAGAATGCCGGTCCGTCCGGCCAGTATCCGAGATCTCCAATCTCCACATCTGTGCGTGCATCGCCTTCGAGGCTCATCTCCAGGGGGATGGGAAAATAGATTTCCTCTCCCCAGAGATTCACTTTTCCCTGCACGGGAAGCAGAGAGAGAATGTTGCGCGATGTCTCGCAATCTACGAGTTCGGCCTTGAAGATTTCCCTCTCAATCACAATAAGGATCCTGTACATATCTTACTCCTGAGAATCACGATTCCTGATGTCCTGATCCCATGGCTCCGGAACGGGACAGACTCCGTCTGAGGATGGTGAACCGGCACGTCCCGGGGCCCATCTGAAGAAACAATAGCATTATATGTATTTATTCAGAATTACATATGATTTGTCAAGGACATGTGGAGACTGGGGTTGTGAGGGTGTAGAGTATAGTGAAGTGCTGCTATCAGGACCTGCAGGGAAAGGAGAGGGGTTAAATCTGCCCGAAATCTCCCTGGGTCCCACGAAAAGGAAGACAGGGTCCAGACGAGGCGATGAATTATTCAGGAACCCGTACGGATGCTGTCCCGGTGATAACGATGGTTCCATCCTGATTCGTTAGGACAGATTCTATCTTCAGGCCCCTCTTTTCAGGGATCTTCTCAGTTATGGTCGATTCCACCCTGATGGTGTCACCCACCTTCACTGGGGCCGTGAAGATGATCGATTGTGAGACATGGATTCCACCTGCACCGACAATCTCCGTGAGGGTAGGGTCGATGAGACTCGCACTGAGCATGCCGTGTGCAATCCGCGTGTTGAACCTCGTTGCCTGTGCGAAGGTCTCACTGACATGCAATGGATTGAAATCTCCGCAGATTCCGCAGAAAGCGAAGATATCGGCGTCTGTAATGGTCTTCTCGAACCAGGAACTCTCCCCGAGCGCGAGATCTTCGAAGCGTTTCTTTTTCACGGCAGACGTCCTCCTTGTACGTGAAGATCCCTTCCATGAGAGAAAATAAAAAAGCTGGCATGTTCTGTTCGCTCACACCAGCTTTCCATAGGAGGGTATTTCGTTACGAGAGAGTCGTAATCTGCCCGTGAATATTGCAATGAATGTGCCAGGCTCAGCCAGGAACCGGAATGGATTCTGCTCTCGCTGAGAATATGGTCGTTCCATCCATCCGAACATCACAGGGTCATCCAGGTAATGATCTGGAAACAAAGGGATTTTTGTGTCGTGGTCTCAGAGAGAGCGATCGTTCAGGACCTCGAGGTGTCATGAGAATATCATCTCTGTCACGGGGATGGTGAATTTTGGACAAAAAAAAGCTGGTGGTTTAATTTGGAGGTACCACCAGCCAAAAGGAGGGAACCTCACTCAAGAATGAGTGATGGTTAGGTTGTGATCAAGAATTAGCAAGTATCGGGCCAAAGAATAGGAAAAACATGAAAAACGAGTTATTTCAATAAACTAGATAACACAGGGGATGAATGTCTCATTCGTGTACAGGTGGGAGTGTAGTAATTTGACACATGTTGTTTCAAATTGGGGACACATATCCGGACCAGTCACGTGAGACCCTGGTCAGATGGATGCCTGAACCGTGCCTGTGCAAGGATTTCTTCAGCTCCAGGAAGCATCATCCACATGCAGAAAGACTACAGGATCCCGTAGGATTCCAGTTTCCGGTACAGGGTGCTGCGCGATATCTTCATCTTCTTGGCAATCTCGGCCTTTGAGGCATTGGTTTTGATCATGTTCATGATCATCTGCCGCTCGATGTCCTTGAGGGAGTATGTATCCTCCTGGACGAACTGGGTCGTCTGTGGTGTCTGTTTTATTTCCTGTGGGAGGAGGTCCTGTGACAATGCGTCCCCTGGTGCTATGTTGATGGCCCGCTCCAGCACGTTCTGGAGTTCGCGGACATTGCCTGGCCATGAATAGTGCATCAGGGCCTCAATCACCTCATCAGGGATGATGGTGATCCGCTTCCCCATCTTGGAACCGATGTCTTTGGCGAACCGTTCAACCAGCAGCGGTATATCATCCTTGCGCTCCCTGAGAGGCAGAAGCCGGATAGTGAAGACATTCAGGCGGTAGTACAGGTCTTCTCTGAAATTCCCCTTGGAGACCTCTGACGAGAGATCCTTGTTAGTTGCCGCCAGGATCCTCACATCGACCGAACTCACTTTCTTGCCACCGATCCGCATGATCTCCTTGTTCTCGATGACACGAAGCAGGGTTGTCTGCAGTTCAAGGGGCATTTCTCCGATCTCGTCAAGGAATATCGTGCCGCCGTCCGCGATCTCGAATTTCCCGGGATTACCCCCCCGCTTGGATCCTGTGAACGCCCCCTCGGAATACCCGAAGAGTTCACTCGCGATCAGATCCCTGGGAATGGCGGCGCAGTTGATCACAACGTAGGGATTGTCTTTCCTGGTGCTGTTGTTATGAATCGACTGGGCAAAGATATCTTTCCCTGTGCCGCTTTCCCCGAGGAGCAGGACATTGGACGTGCTCTGGGACGCGATCTGTGCAAGCCTGATCGTTTCCTGGAAGTTCGAATTCTTCCCCACGATGTCGGTAAAAGTAATCCGGGCCTTGGCCCCTGTCATCCTGGTCACTAGGGACCGCACGCGCTTGATCTCGTTGAGGATGATGATCTTGCCGAGGACCTGCTTCTGCGGGGAAAGGATGAGGTTGAATGTGAGAGTGTAGTCCGAATAGCTTTCTTTGCTGTAGATCCGGACTTCTTCGTCCCAAATGCACCGGTTATTCGAGATGATGTCGATGAATCGTTCGTTGTGTTCCCCCAATACGTCCTTGATATTCTGCCCGACGGCCTGATCACTCTTCAGACCGAACATCTTCTCCGCGTTCTGATTGATAAGGGTGATCCCCCCCCTCTTGTCCACTGCGATGAGGGCTTCCGGGATCGATGCAATCACTACTTTCTGGAAATTGTCCGCAAGCTGACATACAGACAGGGCCTCCTTCACCTGGAGGAGATTCTCGATGGCGTGAGCAGCGGCAACGACCATTCCAAGGGTATGGGGGTTCGCCTCCAGGTACGGGCCCGTGGCGTTGATCACCCCGATGGTCTTCCCCTCGGGATCGTGGATCGGCGCACCCTGGCACGTGAATCTGTGGAATGAGTAGCAGTAGTGTTCAGTGGCAAAGACCTGGACTGGCTTGTCCAGATCAAGGGCAGTCCCGATTCCATTCGGTCCTATGCTCTCTTCGCTGGCGAGCGCCCCCGGGACAAAATTCCCCCTCTTCACATTCTCGATGATTTCACTGTCCCCCACGATTTTCAGGATATATCCCTTGGCATCACACAGTGTGCACAGGAAGTTCGATCCCTGCATGGATTCGTAGAGGGTCTCGAGAAAGGGGGTGCTTGTCTCGATGAGCTCTGCATTCTCTTCAAGAAGTTCTTCGAGTTCTTCCCCCTGGAGTACCGTGGTGATTCTCTTGAGTCTGGGATTGACACTCAGGTCTCTGGCCTTGATCCATGCGTCCAGAATGACAGGACAGACAACCGAGCTGTCGACATCGGAGACGGTTCCCCCCTCTGTGAATTTCTTCCACTCCTCAAGGGTTTTTGTGTATCGTTCCTGTGGATTATACATAGGATAAACCCCCTGTCCCGATCACATGAATGCTCAGGCAGATAAGTGAACTAAAAATATTTTTTGGTACGACCCATGATTAACCATGCATATACTCATCTGCCCAGCACGCTTGTTCGAGAGTAGAACATAACTTGTTCCAAAATGCAACACTCAAACGTCCTATTCTAGGAATACCTCTCTGCCGTCTCTGGTGTTCATTGTGGAAGAAATAGGTAATTAAATGAAATTACACTTGAAATCTTCTTGTTCTTTCTGTTGGTACATTCTTTGCTCATATCCCTGCAGGCACGGGTCTCAGACGTGGCCGAAACAAGAAGTCAATCCCGAAAATAGTTGAGGAATTCAATCATGTACAGCTTGAACAGACGAGAGATACTTGAATCCCTTGTTCGACAGGGGATCACAGGGCTTTCCAGGATCAAGAGCGAGTGTCGCAGATTCGAGCTCTACTGGCATGCACGCCAGTTTGGCGGGGCGTAAATGATCTCATACCTTTGATAATTTTGGGTATATTGGGAGAAAAATGCAGGGATATGGGCAGCACACAGCGTCATCTTCATGAGGGCCACGGTTCAGTCATCACGATGGAGGGGATATGATACGGACCAAGGAAAGATACCATGAAGACATATTTTCCATGAAACCGAATATCTATATCAGGGGAGAGAAGGTCGGGAGAGATGACCCGCGGCTTGAACCCGGCATCAATGTCATTGATGTCACCTTCGACCTTGCCCGTGAACCGTCATGGAAAGGTCTCGCGACAGCAAGAACTCCCGGGGCAATGGAGGAGATCAGCAGATGGACACATCTTCCCCAGAATCCCTATGACCTTATCCAGAAGCAGAAACTCATCAGGCTCACGGCGCGAAGGGTTGGCGGGTGCATTCAGAGGTGCACAGGGCTCGATGCCCTCAATGCCCTTTCGATCTGTACGAAAGAGATAGATACCGCCATGGGAACCACCTACCACGCGAGGTTTCTGAAGTATCTCGAGTTCTGCCAGTCCAGGGATATCAGTGCATGCTGCGCCCAGACAGACAGCAAGGGTGACAGATCGAAGCGGCCCAGTGAACAGCCGAACCCGGATTCATACGTGCACATCGTCGATCAGTTCAAAGATGGAATACTCGTAAGCGGCATAAAGATGTCCATAACCCAGGCATCCTATGCTGATGAGATCATTGTGTTGCCAACCCGCGCCCTTCAGGAAGACGACAGGGATTACGCAATTGCTTTTGCTATTCCGGCTGATACAGACGGCATACGCCTCATTACCAGGCCCATAAGGTTCTCCGGCAGAGATGAGTCATGCACTGATCGGCTCTGCAGGTACGGGGTCGCTGATTCCGTCGTTATCTTCAATAATGTTTTCATTCCCTGGGAGAGGGTGTTCATGTGCGGGGAGTGGGAATTCGGCAGGAGGCTCGCGCTGCTCTTCGCCGGATCCCACAGGCACAGCTACTGCGGGTGCAAACCCGCCGTATCGGATATCCTGTGCGGAGCCGCAGGACTGGCTGCAGAGGCCAACAATATCGAAAACGTCAAGCATGTAAGGCAAACGATGTCTGAATTCCTCGCCATCGCAGACCTTGCCTATGCCGCCGGTGTTGCCTCGGCACTCTTCGGGGAGGTCACCTCCGGTGGAGTGTATCTTCCGAATATGAAGTACGTCAATGTCGGGCGGCGCCTTGCAGGGAACATCATCTATGAAGAGTATAAAATGTTTACCGAGATCGCAGGGGGGATTGCGGCGACACTCCCCTTTCAGGAGGACTTCGTCGCCCCGGACACCAAGTCCGATCTCGAGAAGTTCATTGTCCGGAACAGAGATCTTTCCCCGGAAAATTCTTTGAAGATCTGGAGGCTCGTTGAGAACATCGGTGCATCTCCGATGACGGCATGGCACGAGATTGCAGGAGTACATGGGGGAGGCTCTCCAATCATGGAGACCATCACACTCAGCCGCGAGTACGACTACGAATCACGGAAGAGGCTGGCCAGGTACCTCGCAGGTATCGATGGTGAGTATGATGACTCCAATGATCTCTGGAGTGAACCGACGTTCGGCCACAGTCTGATCGAGGATACGCGGAGCGATATCATGAATGGCTCTCTCCAGCGTGCCGTAGCAAGATGATGAAGGAAAATCACACGAGAAAGGGAGCGAGTATATGAAAAAACCGAGCAAATCCCAGTTGATTGAATTTTACACCATGATGGTACGGATTCGCAGGGTGGAAGAGAAACTCATGGAGGTCTTTTCCAACGGCGAAATTCTTGGCTTCCTACACGTGAGCATCGGCCAGGAATCGGCACCTGCAGGTGTGTGTGCACACCTGCGGAAAGACGATTACATCAGTACAACACACCGTGGTCACGGGTGGGCTGTGGCAAAGGGCATCGATCTTAAACTCGCCATGGCAGAATTGTTCGGCAAGCGAGAGGGATTCTGCAAGGGGCGTTCCGGCTCCATGCACCTCGCGGATGCATCCATCGGCATCATGGGTGCCAACGGCATCGTGGGTGGTGGCATTCCCATCGCAGCCGGCGCCGCCTTCGCCGCACAGTACAGAAAGACGGATCAGGTTGCCGTGGCTACGTTCGGAGAAGGTGCAACCGGTGAGGGTGCGTTCCACGAGACCATGAATTTCGCGGCCATCAAGAAACTCCCACTCCTCTTTGTATGTGAAAACAATGGCTGGGCTGAATTCTCCCCCCAGGGAATCCATATGCCGATCAAGAGCGTGACTTCACGGGCAGTCGCGTACGACATGCCTACGGTATCGGTGAGCAACAACGTTGTGGAAATCTATGAAGAAGCAGGCAAGGCAGTGGAAAGGGCCAGGAAAGGCGAGGGTCCTACGCTACTCGAGATCCGGAGTGATCGCTGGTACGGTCATTATGTAGGCGATGCACAGAAATACCGGGGGAAAGAGAAGGTGGAAGCTGCCATGAAGAAGGACTGCGTCGCTGATTTCGAGGCAGAAATACTCAAAGGCAAGGTGCTCAAGAAAGAAGATATCGAGAAGATCCATGCAGATATCGCCTCGGAACTCGAGGAGGCGGTGAAGTTCGCACGGGAGTGCCCCTATCCGGATGTTTCCGAGATGCTGGAAGGACTCTACGTATAACCGGAAAACCGGTGATAACCAGTACAGACAACGAGCGAAGGAGCACGAGATGAAAGAGATCAGATACATATTTGCTATCAAAGAGGCAATGGAAGAGGAGATGGACAGGGATCCGAACGTCTTCCTGATCGGGGAGGACGTGGGTCTCGCCGGGGGATCGTTCGGGGCCAGCAGGGGCCTGTATGAAAAGTTCGGCCCAGAACGGGTGGTCGACACCCCCATCAGCGAACTCGGATTCACCTCTTTAGCTGCAGGGGCAGCGAGCTGCGGTCTGAGGCCCATCGTTGAGATCATGTTCATGGACTTTATCACCTGCGCCATGGACAGCATTGTCAATCAGATCGCCAAGATGCGGTACATGTTCGGGAATCAGTACACCATGCCCATAGTGGTGAGGATGCCTGAGGGTGGAGGTCTGAATGCGGGTCCGCAGCATTCCCAGTGTCTCGAGGCATGGTTCGCCCATGTGCCGGGGCTCAAGGTTGTCATGGCGTCGACACCCCATGATGTCAAAGGACTCCTGAAAGCCTCCATACGGGACGACAACCCGGTGATCTTCATCGAAAACAAGACACTGCACGCCATGAAGGGACAGGCTGCAGAAACGTCCGAAGATATGGTCCTGCCTCTCGGCAAAGCCGACATCAAGCGTGAAGGATCGGATGTCACGGTGGTCACTGCCTCACGCATGGTACACGAATCCCTCAAAGCTGCGGACACGCTTGCGCAGGATGGGATCAATGTCGAGGTTGTGGATCTCATGACCATTCAGCCCTGGGACAGGGAAACGGTGTTTTCATCCGTTGCAAAGACACATCGCCTGGTGGTCGCACACGAGGCAGTGAAACAGTTCGGGTTCGGCGCCGAGGTCGTGGCCGCAGTGGCGGAAGAGATTCTCGATGAGCTCGATGCACCCATCATGCGGGTTGGTGCCCCATTTGCACCTGCATCCTACAGTCTGGAAAAGTTCTACGTTCCCAGTGCAGATGATGTGGCATCAGCGGTGAAGAAGACAATGGACAGGAGCTTCTAGGAAAGGAGGACACCAGCAATGAAGGCAGCAGTATGGTATGCGAAAGAGGATATCAGGGTCGAGGATTACCCAGCACCAGAAGTTGGCCCCGGGCAGGTGAAAGTGCGAGTCAAACAGTGCGGTGTGTGCGGTTCGGACCTGCATGAGTACTTCAGCGGTCCGTTCATCATCCCGGCAAAACCGCACCCGCTTACCGGCAGATCGGGCGGGCCGTTGGTCCTCGGACACGAGTTTTCCGCAGAGGTCGTGGAGGTTGGCGAAGGTGTGAAACGGTTTGCAGTCGGTGACCGCGTCACGGTGAATCCACTGATCTACTGCGGAACATGCCATTACTGCCGTCGAGGAGAATACATCATGTGTACGAAACTCGGCACCGTCGGGTTCGCCTGGGATGGTGCATTTGCAGAATACGGTGTGTTTCCCGAGTACAGCATGATCAAGCTACCGGATGCGGTCACGGATGACATGGGTGCAGCGGTGGAACCGTTGGCGGTTGCCATCCATGCGGTCAATCGCAGCGGGATGAAAATCGGCGACAATGTAGCCATTGTGGGCGCAGGCCCGATCGGGCTCTTTGTCCAGCAGGCCTGCAAGGCAGCCGGCGCAGGACATGTGTATGTCATCGAGCCCATGAAGGCTCGGCTCGAAACAGCAGCTAAGACAGGTGCAACAGCCGTATTCGATCCCACTGCTCTTGATGCGGGCAAAGAGATTGGGAAGCTCACCGACGGTCTTCGTGCCGATATCGCTTTCGACTGCGTTGGAAATCAGGCGTCCTTCGACACAGCGGTGAAGGTCACCGGCAGACGGGCCACAATCTGCGTGGTCGGCCTGGCACTGAAACCCATTGAGGTTCCCTTTATCAGGCTCTGGGGACATGAAAAGAAGATCACGTTCTCCAGCGGGTATCAGGACGAATTTTCAGCTGCAGTCGCATACCTGGAAGACGGCCGGGTCAAGGTTGACAAGCTCATCACCGGTCATATCCCTCTGGAAGATCTCGTAGAAGGCGGAATCAAAGAACTCAGGAATCACCCGGACAAGCACGTAAAGATACTCGTACATCCATAATTGAAGGGGGAGGACGTGAATTTACCATATTTTGACCTATCTGGAAAAGTTGCAGTCATAACCGGTGGCGCCACAGGCATTGGCAGGGGGATATCGGACGGTCTGGCAGATGCCGGGGCAAGCGTTGTCCTCTGCGCCCGCAGGGTGAATGTGCTCGAGGAGGCCTGCGCGGAGATCTCGGCGAAGACCGGGGTGAAGACCATGCCTCACAGACTCGACATCACCTCGACCGACGAGATCAACACGCTGATCAAGGATGTCGTCGCCGAGTTCGGGCATGTCGACATCCTGGTGAACAATGCAGGCGTCGGCGGCAGTGAAAAACCGATTCTGGAGATGTCGGAAGAGGACTGGGACATCACCGTGAACACCGATCTGCGGGGAATCTTCCTGCTCTCCCAGGTTGTTGCGAAAGAAATGGTGAAGCAGGGAAAGGGCGGCAAGGTGATCAATGTCGCCTCCATCGGTGGAGAGATCATCTTCCCGAACATGTCCGCCTACTGCGCCAGCAAGGGCGGGGTGATCCAACTCACAAAGGTCATGGCCCTCGAATGGATCAGGTACAATATCCAGGTCAATGCAATCCTGCCGGGGTATTTTGAGACCCCCATGAACACCCATTTCTTTGCCACCGATGTGGGGAAGAAGATCATCAGGAAGAACATCCCGATGAACAGGCTGGGGCAGCAGGACGAGATGAAAGGGCTTGCCGTATATCTGGCTTCCGAAGCGTCAAGCTTCATGACAGGTTCTGCAGTCATCATCGATGGCGGACAGACCTGCTGGTAAGTATCTGGTCAGGGAGGAGAAGACATGAAGAACTACACTACCATACTACTCGAGAAAAAGGACGGCATCGGGTACCTCACCCTCAATCGTCCCGAGGTTTTCAATGCCATCAGTCAGGAACTGATCGACGAGGTCAGGGACGCCCTGGCCCTCGTGGACAAGGACGAGGAGATCAAGGTCCTCATCATCACCGGAGCAGGAAAAGGGTTTCAGGCAGGTGCAGATATCAGGGAACTCAACGTCATGACGCCCATGGCAATCCTCAGGTGGAATGAAGGTGTTGTGAGGATCAATGCAGCCATAGAGAAGCTCCGTCAGCCGGTGATCGCCGCGATCAACGGGATTGCCATGGGAGGCGGTCTGGAACTCGCCATCTCATGCCAGCTCAGGATAGCGGTGGAAGGCGCCAAGCTCGGCCTTCCCGAAGTGAAGCTGGGCATCATTCCCGGAACCGGCGGAACCCAGAGGCTCCCGCGGCTCGTGGGGAAGACGAAGGCATACGAAATGCTCCTCACAGGAGACCCCATAGATGCTGAGGAAGCCTACCGGATCGGGCTCGTGAACAAGGTGGTCCCGAAGGGAGAAGCAGTACAGGCAGCCGAGGAGCTTGCACGGAAGATCATGGCGAATGGACCGATCGCTGTGGAGATGTGCAAGGATGCCGTGGAGATCGGAATGGATCTGCCCATCGAGCATGCTGTCCAGTATTCCCAGAA
>JBNGDS010000007.1:0-19860 GCA_049975365.1 Desulfomonilia bacterium
GTTCATGCAATATATTTCCTGTACAAATAATTATTGTACGAAACATTCTTGTACAAACAATCTCTTCTGTCAAGGAAAAAATGTGCAGGGTTCGTGAGAGAAGACAGAGAGCACAATGGGAGAAGGGCGCCGCCAAGGACGCGCAGCTGCAGAGACACTGGGTGTCCTGGCAGAAGGAGGAGATCTCCTTTCTGCATGGAGACGCTCACTCCACATGTTTTAGAAAAATGATCAGAGGTGCTTGCCCCGGACCATCTCTGGGCTGAGCTCGTCCAGTTCCCGTTCCCGCTGGAGAAGAATGATGGCGATGATCACCGAGATCCCTCCGAGGATTTGGAGGGGTTGAAACACTTCTCTCAGAAAGAAAAACGCCATGAATGCAGCAGAGATAGGCTCGAGCGTTGCAGTGATGATCGTGCGGGTTGAACGAAGGTAGTTGACCCCGGTAAGATACAGGCCGAAGGGGATCAGGGTTCCGATGATTACGATGTAGAGGATGGCTCCCCATTGGAGTGGCGTGTATGCCTGGACAAAGATGCTCAGGGGCCGATTAAAGAGATTCAGGGTAACTGCGGAGAATATGAATCCATAGGTCAGAACGGTCCAGGGATTATGCCGGTGCAGTACCCTCTCACCCAGAAGCGTGGTTGAGGCAAAAGAGAGAGCTGAGACAAGACCCCAGAGAATCCCCGAGTGGTTGAGCCTGAGAAGATTGATATCATACCCCCCTACCACCAGATAACATCCGAGGAAAGAAAGAATGAGGGCCATGATTTTGAATCTGGTCACGTGTTCTTTCCAGAAGAGGAATGAGTAGCAGGCAACCAGCACAGGGGCAAGGTATTGAAGGAGGATCGCGGCGGCAACCTGGATCTTGCTGATAGCGATGAAGTATGAGAGTTGCATCATTGCGAGGGACAGGCCGCCAAACAGAAGAAAGTATCCGATATCACCCCTCGTTATCCGCAGCAGAACGGGCCTCGTGATAGACAGCAATACCACAAGGATCAGTGCGGCGAGTGTTACGCGTATTTGGACGAGAAGAGATGGTGACATGCCTGCGTTGAACAGCGCCTTCCCCGCTGTCCCGCATGAGGCCCACAGGAGAGCGGCCGTCAGCACACAGAGGTATCCCTTGAGGGAGAGATTCATCATGACGGCGTCTCACAACTGTGATGCAATAACCATTTTCTGGACATTTGCGGTTCCGTCGATGGACTTGGCAAGCTGGGCATCGTAAAAGATCTGCTTGATGAGGGAGGATTCCACAATCCCACGGTACCCCAGGAGTTCCATACCGAAGGAAGCGATATCGTTCAGCACCTCGCAGGCATAGAGCTTTGCCATGGATGCCTCCAGCGTGAATGACTGGGAACCGTCGATGCGACCCAGGGCATGGCGATAGAGAAGGCGTGCGGCCTGAAGTCTGGTGGCCAGCTCTGCAAGAGGGAGAGAAACTCCCTGGAAGGATAACAGTTCCTTCCCAAACTGACAGCGGTTTTTCGCGTGCTGGACGATGATATCGAGGGCTCGTGATGCCTCCCCCACACAGCTTGCCGCCACCAATGGTCTGCCTTTGTCAAGGATCTCCATGAAGAGGAGGTAGCCACTCCCCTCTTCACCGAGCAGGCATGCTGCTTCAATTCGGGCATCCTCGAAGAGCACCTCACCCATGACACACCCGCTGAACCCCTCGAATGAGTAGGGTGTTCCTCGATGAATCCCCGGGATGCCTCCGTCTACGATAAAGGCGTTGAGCCCTGCACGTCCCTTTCGGGGCACACTGGATGCAAAGACGATGAAAAAATCACAGAGCGCATGGTTGATCACGATGCTCTTTTTCCCGCTGATGCCGAATCCGTTCCTGACTCTCTTCGCAGAGGTCGTTATAGCAGATATGTCAGATCCAGCGAGATCCTCTGTGAGACAGAAGCCGACTGCGAGCCCCTTTGTTGCGATGCTCCTCAGAGACTCCTCGTGAAGGGAATTCATCGAGGCGCTCTTGATCATCTCCGCGCAGTGAGTCGTGGTGATAGGGCCGTGGAGGGTACCCGGGAGTTCATAGCTGAGGATCTCGTAGACGATGCCGGCGGAGGTATAATCCAGACCCTTCCCGCCATAGGTATCAGGAATCAGCAGGCTGTGATACCCTGCACGTGCATAGGCCCTGTAGAGTTCTCTGGCCTTGGCAATGGTGTCGGTCTGCGTTTCAAGGATGGGCCTGGTGTCCTGAGCGAATTCATGAGCTGTATGGACGAGGACTTTCTGCTGCCTTGTCAGTTCAGTCATGATTCCTGCTCCACTCGAGGAAGTCGAGGTACCGGGAGAGGAAGAGAAGCTCTTCGGTGGTCAGTCGCGAGATTCGTCTGTGAAGCTCTGCCCTGCTGACCTTGTGTGGTGTCAAGGAGATGTCCTTTTCCTCGGATATGAAGAAATCGATACTTTTATTCAGCAGCCCTGCGATATTTTCGATCTGGTGGTGGTAGAGCCTGCGCTTTCCGAGTTCATAGTTGGACAGTGCTGCCTGGGTAATGCCCAGTGCCTGTGCAAGATCCATCTGGGTCAACCCGTTCTCTTCCCGCGCGAGCTGAATTTTTTTGCCGATCTCCTTGAATCCCATGGTGAATCTCTTTCTCGTCTTATGGCCTCGGCGCGTTGTTTCTCTCCGTGACCACCGTAACTATTCGGCCCATGTAGTACGATTCCATCTGATGTGCAAGGGGAATTGACTTGACAGGAATATAACATGGAAGCATAATTGTAAAACATTCTGTTATATTCAGAGGCGTCCCATGTTCGACTTTATCATGACCGAGGCCCAGAAGAAACTCAGGGATGAGACACGGGAATTTACGAAATGGGTCCCCAGGCAGCTGATCCTCGATATGGATGCCGAAAAGATCCAGTTTCCCCATGAGTACCTCCAGGAGGCTGGAAAGAGGAATCTTCTCGGTATCAGGATCCCACGAGAGTTGGGAGGAAGAGGGCTCGGCTGGGTAGATGACGCCATCGTCGCGGAAGAGGTCGGAGTGGCGAGCTATTCCCTTGCCTGTTTGTGGGGGGTCGGGGCCGATATCGTGTGCGAGGCAATCAGTGAATTCGGCTCTGAGGAACTGAAACAGGATGTAATCGTGCCCCTCTTGAAAGGGGAGACCTTTGCTGCAGAGGGCCTGACAGAACCCCGTGGCGGATCTGACTTTTTCGGCGCTACCACCTACGCCCGCAAGGAAGGTGAAGACTGGATCATCAATGGACAGAAGCGGTTCATTGTCGGTGCAGAGGGTGCAGACTGGTTCCTGATCTACGCGGTAACCGATCCGGATGCTCCGCCCCACCGGCGCATGACGGCGTTCATGGTGCCTAGGACTGAAGGAGTTGAGACACGGTATCTCTATGGTCTCATGGGTGTCCGGGGTGGAGGCGCAGGAAGGCTCATCCTGAAAGATGTCAGGGTTCCTGAGCGCTATGCACTGAATGGGGTTCAAGGCGGGTTCGACGTGTTTGTCCGCATGATGATTCCAGAGCGACTGGGAACAGCAGCTATGACCCTGGGATCTGTTCGTCCCGCCATTGAAATTGCAACGCGGTACACATCGAAACGGAAGGCATTCGGCATGCCCATACAGGGCTTCCAGGCAGTTGGATTCAAGGTGGCTGATTCTGTCATGCTGCTCGATGCCGCGCGATCCGTTGTGTACAGCACCTGCCTGGCGGTCGATTCAGGCAAGGCACACCCGAACCGGATCCGGAGGATGGTATCCCAGAGCAAGAAGTTTGTAACAGAGGCTGCATGGGAGATTGCAAACAAGTGTATGCAGGTTGTCGGGGGAATCGGGTATACGAATGTGTATCCCCTGGAAAGGATCGTGAGAGACATCAGGCTTGCCATGATCTGGGTGGGAACCAACGAGATCATGCAGCTCATCATTCAGAACGAGTGGTACAAGGAATTCCACAAGGTCGTCTCGAAAGAGGATGTTCGAGATGTTGAGCAGGATGCGCTCAATGCTTCTGAGGTAGAGGAAAAGGTGTACGAGTAGGAGACGCCGGTCATAAGGAGGGTATTGGGAACCACAAGCCGTTTTGGCGCCTCATGAGCATTTGAAAGCTTTTATCTGAGTCGGGGAGAGTGAATACGCTCATCCCCGTCTTTTTTTATCCATCCAGTTCTTTTTCTGACAGCCACCTCGTCGGATTCTCACTTGGATGCCAACCGAAGATCAGAGGGTAACTGGTGGATGAAGAACTTCTGCTTGAGCCTGAGGGCTCCACGGAAAAATCTGCTTGATTTTTACAGGCACATGCATATATTTTATTGTCTTACAATAATACAATTCAATGGAGGGAGGAGATATGTCTTTACTCGACAAATACTATACCGAGGAACATCAAATTTTTCGAGAGGCTGTGAGACGATTCTTCGAAAAGGAAGTGACGCCCTTCGCGGATCAATGGGAACAGGAGGGTATCGTCCCCCGTCAGGCATGGAAAAAATTTGCGGAGCAGGGATTTCTTTGTCCCTGGCTACCTGAAGAGTATGGGGGTGTTGGGGCGGATTTTCTCTATTCCTTCATCCTGACTGAAGAGCTCGCACGGACACACTGCGGGGGATTTTTCTTTCCTCTCCACTCGGATATCATCGTGCCGTATATCTATAGTTTTGGGAACGATGAGCAGAAAGAGAGATGGCTTCCGAGGTGCGCGACAGGTGACATCATCACGGCACTGGCAATGACGGAGCCGGGTACCGGGTCCGACCTCGCCGCAATCAAAGCCACTGCGATCAGGGACGGGGATGAGCTCGTGATCAACGGACAGAAGACATTCATCTCCAATGGAATCAGTTGCGATCTGGTCATCGTGGCTGCACGGACCAATCTCCAGGCTGCATCGCCCTATGAGGGGATGTCGCTCATTGTGGTTGAAGAAGGAACCCCCGGATTCGAGAAGGGGAGAAAGCTCGAAAAGATCGGGTTGCATTCGCAGGATACCGCCGAGATGGCCTTTGTGGATTGCAGGGTGCCGGCACATAACCTGCTCGGACAGGAGGGGCAGGGATTCTATTACCTGATGCAGAAGCTCCAGCAGGAACGGCTTGTATGTGCCATGGGCTCCCAGGTCGGTGCAGAAGAAGCATTGAGGGTGACCATTGACTACACCAAGACAAGAGAGGCATTCGGGAGACCCATCAGCCGCTTTCAGTACATCTCCTTCGAACTTGCGAAGATGGCAACAGAAGTTGAGGTGGGGAGAGCTTTCCTGGAAAGTCTGATCATTGATCACCTTGAGGGAAGACAGGATGTGAAGAAGGCATCCATGGCCAAATACTGGATCTGCGAAATGCTGAACCGGGTCGTGTCCCAGTGTGTCCAATTCCATGGCGGGTACGGATACATGGAGGAATATCCCATTGCCCGCATGTTCCGCGATGCTCGAGTGCAGACCATTTACGCAGGAACATCAGAGATCATGCTGCTCATCATCAGCAGGCAACTCGGCCTGTAGGGGACATCGATAGGTTGATACATCAATGATGCAGTGAGTGTCTGATTTCAGGGCTCAGCGTCAGGCTGGTATGCCTCGTGACTCCTCGATCGCTTTGAGGAGCGTCTCCTTCAGGTAATCGATGTGTTCGCATGTGGCTGCCCTTGACGCAGCCTGGTTTCGCGACTGGATCGAGCGGATGATTGCATGGAGTTGCTTGACGATTTTCTGAGAGCTGTCGTCCACTGTCGAGAGTTTTTTCCTGCTGTAGGGGAATGCCTCGACGAGGATGGTATTGATGGATTTCCTCAGGTACACGAAGATGGTGTTGTGGGTGGATTCCGCGATGGTGCTGAAGAAATCGGCGTAGAGTTTTTCCCCTTCCCTCGCACGGTGAAGAACAAGATTCTCTCCGATGGCGAAAGCGCGGTCGTAAATCCTTTGTAGCCTCTCGAGATCCTTTTTCGTTGCCCGCATGCAGGCCAGAGCAGCAGCCTCTGAATCGAGGAGTCTTCTCACATACAGGAGCTCCCAGATCTTTTCCTGGTCAATGGTGAGCAGATCCTCGATGGGAGAGGGAACCCTGGGCAGAGCGGACCTGATGAACTTGCCCTTCCGATGGCTGGAATCAATGTACCCCCAGGCTTCAAGGAGTTTCATGGCCTCACGAAGGGAAATTCTGCTGATCCCGAAGAGTCTGGTCATCTCATGCTCCGACGGCAACTTATCCCCGGGTTTCAGGCTTCCATCACGAATGAGGTGGATAATCTGCTGTGCAACACGTACAGGAATACCAGGGGATTTCTGAATCCGCGAGATGAGGCTGTTCCTGCCCTCCATTCTAAAACCTCTTGTTGATACGTATTATAAACATATAATAATATGTATTACAATAATAATTAACCATTTATTCTGCCCTTTCCCCCATGAGGGCGGCGAGCATAGGAGGTTCGTTTTTCAGTCTTTCCGCACGAAGAGGGAGGTCTCTTCCTACACGGTGTCTCCACACACTTCCTGTAGCTGTGAGAAGGTGATGCGTGGGGACCGGAGGGCATGACAGGAATCCTATGGAGGACCCAAAGTGAATCAGTGCGAAGTGAGGCTGTCCTCGGCATGAGAAATAGTATATAGTAAACTCCCGAGGCCGCAGATTCATGGCACACATGATCCACTCACCAGTGAGAGTGGGAACCCTTTTGACCCCCTGAATGAGAGGAGAAACATGGCAGGCAGAATCGGTTTTGACAACGAGGGCTATATCAGACAGCAGACGCGTTCAATCCTTGAGAGGGTTGAGCGGTTCAACAACAAACTCTATCTCGAATTCGGCGGAAAGCTCCTCTATGACTATCATGCCGCGCGGGTGCTTCCCGGATATGACCCGAATGTCAAGATGCGGCTTCTCCAAGAATTGAAAGACAAGGCGGACATACTTCTGTGCATCTATGCAGGCGATATCGAGCGGAAGAAGATCCGTGCCGATTTCGGCATCACCTATGACTCGGATGCCCTCAAGCTTATTGACGACCTGAAATCCTGGGACATCACCGTGGTGGGCGTCATCATCACCAGGTTTGATAACCAGCCCGCCGCAACCCTCTTCAAGAACAAGCTTGAACGGAGGGGGATCGGGGTCTATACCCACCCGTACACGAAAGGATATCCCACGGATGTCGATCTCATCGTGAGCGATCAGGGCTACGGAGCAAACACCTACGTGGAGACATCCAAGCCACTGGTCATCGTGACCGGCCCCGGGCCGGGCAGCGGAAAGCTCGCAACATGCCTTTCCCAGATGTACCATGACCACAAGAAGGGAATAAAATCAGGGTATGCGAAGTTCGAGACGTTTCCTATCTGGAACTTCGCCCTCAAGCATCCCGTCAATGTAGCTTATGAGGCGGCGACAGCGGACATCAGAGATTTCAACCTGATCGATCCCTTTCACCTCGAGGCGTATGGAGCCACGGCCGTCAATTACAACCGCGATGTGGAAGTTTTTCCTGTTCTCCGACGGATTCTGGAAAAGATCACCGGTGGAAAAAGTGTGTACCGTTCTCCAACCGATATGGGGGTAAACCAGGTGGGCTTTGCGGTTGTGGATAACGACATTGTCCAGGAGGCAGCAAAACAGGAGGTTATCAGGCGCTACTTCCGGTATCAGTGCGAGTACGTGATGGGATTTACCGAGAAGGATACTGTTCAGCGTGTTGAGCTGCTCGTTCGGGATTTCAATCTGTCTCCGGAAGATCGCAGGGTTGTCCCGCATGCTCGACTGTCAGCGGCAAAGGCCCAGAATGAGGAAGGGAAGGGAAACGACGGTATCTACTGCGGGGCAGCAATCGAGCTCAGAGATGGAACGATCGTGACCGGAAGCAATTCCCCACTCATGCATGCCGCATCATCACTGATCCTGAGGGCTATCAAGCACCTTGCAGAGATTCCACCGAAGCTCGAGTTACTACCGGTGAGCATCACGGAGTCGGTGAGGAACTTCAAAACAGAGATCCTCAATGAAAAGAGCGTGAGTCTAGACCTGGAAGAGACCCTCGTGGCACTGAGTATCAGCGCCACGTCAAATCCGGCAGCACAGCTTGCCCTTGAGAAGGTAAAGGATCTCAGGGGATGTGAAGTCCATATGACACACATACCGACTCCCGGTGATGAGGCGGGGCTCAGGAGACTGGGTGTAAATGTGACCTCTGACCCGAATTTTGCCTCGAATAACCTCTTTATCACCTAGATAGACAGTATCCGGGTCCGAAGAGGTCTTGAGACATGGCTCAGGTGGATACCTTCGGGTTTCCCTGAAAAAACTGCTCCAATCGGTATGGCCTCCGGAGGGGGTGTCAGGAGGTTTTCTTCGATTTGAATGCTTGTTTCAGTTTCTCCCCAAGTGATCCGACTCCTACATCCTGGCTTTCGGAAAAATTTTTCCATTCATCCAGGTTGAGCGAATCCCCCGGGGTCAGCGACAGTTTTCTCTGCGCAGGATCGATGTTCTCGATGGCCACCGTGATCGACTCCCCTTCCTGCTTCTTTTCAAGGGCAGCGGCATCATGGTGCTGGACGATCTTGGATCTCGGGAGCAGACCCGTAACGCCGGGCTCAAGTCTGACAAAGTACCCGAATCGCTCCTTTTTCTCAATGACTCCCTCAAGAATCTGATCCTTGGTGTACCTTTCCTGAATGCCGATCCAGGGATCACCTTCGGCATCCTTGATGCTCAGGGAGATCCGCCGGGCATGGGGAATGATCTCCTTGATCATGACGTCTACAGTCTCACCTTCGGACGCTATCTCCCGGGGTTTCGTCACCCGTTTTTTATAGCTCATTTCACTGATGTGTACGAGGCCCTCGATCCCTGGTGCGATCTCTACGAACACCCCGTAGTCCATACAACGGGTCACTGTTCCTCTGAGCTTGAGTCCAGGTGCGAACTTTTCCTGTACGGAATTCCAGGGATCATCCTCAACCTGTTTGATGGACAGGGAGATCTTCTTTTCCTTCTTTTCCGGGTCATCCTCTACGGACAACACCTTCACCTTGACATGTTCGCCGTGGGTGAGGAGTTCATCCGGGTGTGCAATCCGTGACCAGCTCATCTCAGAGATGTGGACCATCCCTTCAACGCCCGGAGTCAGCTCAACGAAAGCCCCGTACGGCATGAGCCTGGTCACCGTGCCGTCGAGAATCCTTTCTGGGCACAGCGATGAAAAAAAATCCTGTCTGGCCTGTTCCTGTTCCTGTTCAAGCAGCGTTCTCCTCGACAGGACGATATTCCTGCCCCCCTCTTCCAGTTCGGAGATCAGGAAATGAAATGTCTTGCCCACGTACGCTTCAGGATCCTCAATGTAGATCGTATCCATCTGACTGATCGGACAGAATGCCCTGTGCTTGATGACCTCTACAGAATATCCGCCTTTACACGTCTCGACCACCCTTCCCTCGACCGGAATTGCCGCCCTATATGCATCCTGGAGCAGAGACATCCCCCCGATACCGGCCAGTGCCCTGGAGAGTTTGAGTTCTCCGTGCCGTATCGACATCACGAAGAGGTCAAGGGTATCCCCCTCAGAATACGGGAATACACCAGTATCATCGATCAGTTCTTCCTTTTCCACGATCCCGTCGAGTTTGGAACCGGTATCAACGATCACGTAGTCTCTTCCGATGGACAGGATTCTCCCCTGTATCCGGTCTCCAACCCGGATATTCTCCCTCATGTCCGATCCATAGGAATCGAGCAGTGAATCAAAATCCTTCTCCGGGATAGTTCTTCTGTCATCATCAGTGTTGTCGGGCATCTCTGGTTCTCCATATCGGTCGATTACAGTGAGGCGATGGTATAGAATTTTGTCTGCAGAGTAAATACCATTTTCTCCTGGTGAAGTGACTGGTTACAATCGTAGAGAATTTCACCCGGTGAGGGGAGAGGGTGGAATTCGTGTATCCGGCTCAGAGACCTCATGATCGGTGTCACGCTATCACAAGCCAACGGTATTCCCTGATATGATCGAGGAGCTCGAGGGAGATCTCCTGCCGTGGTGTTGAACAGGCCTTTGATGTGAAGATGAACCTCATATCCGGTGTCTTCTTGAAGGCTACGAGGTCCATCAAACTCCCGGTACGGGTGGTCTTTCCGAGAGAGGAGGCTACCTGTATCAGGTGGGTGAACCGGATGGTGTATTCACTGTGCCCCGAGAGGCGGATCTCGCGGGGGAAAGAGTCAAGGTCAAGTCCTTCTCTCAGATACGCCATATCCTCCGGGATGATGGGGTCTGAAGAGTGTTCCGAGATGAACGCGGGGATTCCCTGCTTGCAGAGTGCATCCACTAGGGCTATGGCACCGACGTTGAGATGAACGGGTGAAGCGTCAGGGTCAGGGAGATCGAGGCCATAGGCATGGATCAGGGCAGATACGTCAGGGGGGAGATCGTGGAGCTGGAGATTGGTCATGACGTCCAGATCACCGATAACCTCATTGAGAAGAATCAGATCAACACCTCGAATGGAGGAAATCATGGACTGGATGTCTCCGTGGAGATATGACACCTTCCTGCCCCAGGGTGCCAATCTCCTTCGCTGGCGTTCCAGAAGGGTTCTCGAGACGTCTATCATGATGACACCCTTGATGGAGTCAGAATAGGAAGAGAGGAGGCCTTCCATGAGACTTCCATAGCCCCCACCGACCTCCACGACGATGGACCCACTGTGGAGCAGGTTTTGTTTTTCAAGGAATTTCCCCAGGAGGGTTCCATAGGGCATGGGTCTTTCCAGGCACATCATGCCCGGGAGGGATGACCTCGAAAGTGATTCGCAGATGGTCTGCTCCTTCATGAGGTCAATGGCGCCATACCTGTGATAGTGGTATGTTGAGTTTCTCCCTCCCATAGATGCCTGTCTATACACGAACTTATCAGGATTGTACAGCCATGTAGCGGTTGATGCCAGGGGTGTTCTATGCTAACGTTCCCTTGGATGAAGGAGGATTATCCGTGAACAGAAACTTCCTGCTGATCTTGGTCTGCTCCTGCATGATAGGTATTGCTGCTCCCGTGGACACGGTCCAGGCTCAGAACCCCTACGAAGGAGACTGGGTTGCCGAGGTGGCGGAAAAGGTAATTCCCTCTGTAGTGAACATCTCATCCACGAAGACGGTCGTGGTTCAGCAGTCTCCATTCTTTTCTGATCCGTTCTTCCGGGAGTTTTTCGGGGGAGGCATACCAAGGGAACGGGTCCAGCGTGCCCTCGGGTCGGGCGTGATCGTGACGGAAGATGGGTTTATCGTAACAAACAACCATGTAGTGGGCGGTGCTGACACGGTGGAGGTTCGGCTTTCAGACGAGCGGGTCTTCATTGCAACCATCGTGGGCACGGACCCCAAGAGCGACGTGGCGATCATCAAGATCGACCAGAAGGACTTGCCGGCCATCAGGATCGGAGATTCCACCAACCTGAGGATCGGGAGTTTCGTACTGGCCGTTGGAAATCCGTTCGGCCTTGGACAGACAGTGACCATGGGTATCATCAGTGCACTGGGGAGGTCCGGACTTGGGATCACGGACTATGAAAATTTTATCCAGACCGATGCGGCCATTAATCCCGGGAATTCCGGCGGGGCACTCGTAAATATGGAGGGAGAGCTCATCGGCATCAATACCGCGATTCTCTCCAGGTCCGGGGGAAATGTGGGAATCGGGTTCGCCATTCCCATCAATGTGGTCATGACCATCAAGAACAGCATCGAGAAATATGGAGAGGTGGTTCGAGGGTGGCTGGGAGTATCCGTACAGGAGATTACTCCGAAGATCGCAGAGGCCCTGGGGCTGAGCACCACGAAAGGGGCTCTGGTGTCCGAGGTCATCAAAGGCTCACCCGCGGAAAAGTCCGGGATCGTTCAGGGAGACGTCATAGTTGCCATTGGTGGGAATACGGTTCACAATACTTCTTCCCTCCGCTTCATGATATCCGAGCTTCTTCCCGGCACGGAAGTGGAGGTGAAGGTCTTCCGTGATGGCCGGAAGAAGGACGTGCGGGTGACCATAGGAGATCTTTCCAAGGCCCAGGTCCCGGAGCACAAGGTGTATATTGAGGATAACCGGTTCCTCGCCGGAGCTACTGTTGCAGAGATTACCCCCGGGTCACGGGAGACGTTTCAGATCGATAACGAGATCGAAGGCGTTCTCGTCGTCGAGGTAGAGGACAACTCTGCTGCTGCACGGACAGGATTGCGCCCCGGTGACGTCATCCTTGCCATAAATAACACCAAGACACGGAATCTTGAGGAGTTCGAACAGGTCGTCAGTATGCTCAGGGGGGTGAAGATGGGCATCAGCATCTATCGCCAGGGCATGGTCATGAACCTGACGATCATCAGGTAGGGCACTTCCTGTTTCAACGGGGCAAGGATCGAGCTGCTCGAGAATACTCGATTCCTGCACGGCGTGTGACTGATTCCTGAAGAACCTGTGCATTGTCACCCGGTGGAAGGAGATCAGAATGAGGTCGGTCATTCAGAGGGTACGTGAAGCCTCAGTGCGTGTCGATGGGAAGGAAATCTCCCGGATAGGGTGTGGACTGTGCTGCCTTGTCGGCGTGGAGCGCTCTGACAGCGAATCTGACATCGAGTTCATAGCACGGAAAACCTGTTCGTTGAGGATCTTCGAAGACACTGGGGGTCAGATGAACCTCGACGTGACTCACGTTCGGGGTGATCTTCTTGTCATCTCTCAGTTCACTCTCCTCGGTGATGCCAGGAAGGGCAGGAGACCGTCGTATTCAACTGCTGAAGAACCGGCATGCGCCCAAGAGATGTTCGATCATCTTGTTGTGAGGCTCAAGGAATTGTACCCGGCTGGACGCGTTGAAACAGGAAAATTTCAGGCCATGATGGATGTCGAGCTCATCAATCATGGCCCGGTTACTCTCCTGCTTGACAGCAGGAAACTCTTCTAAAAAATTCTCCTCCCTTCAGAGACCTACTTGAAGGAGTGTATTCTTTCAATCAGCTTTGCTTCCGGCATGGCCCCTACGATATCCCCCACCTTTTTCCCGTCCTTGAATATGAGGAGGTTCGGAATAGAACGGATACCGTATGTCGACACGATTTGAGGGTTGTTTTCAACATCGATCTTGGCAAATACAATCTCTCCGATATATTTTTTTGCAAGGCTCTCAAGGATCGGACCGATCATTTTGCACGGGCCGCACCATTCAGCCCAGCAGTCAACCACCAGGAAGGGGTATTTCTCAACCGCGTTGTTGATGTCACCGTCCGTGAGTGTGATGGGGTGGTCTGGGTTTGTGACCAAGGTTTCTTCTGCCATACGTTCCTCCTGAATTATAGATTTACGGGGTTGTCCCATGTCCCGTAAGATGTTCCCTTGAGTTCTCCGACGTATTGTTCTGCTGAAAATGCCGCCGTTGCTCCATCACCGCAGGCGGTTACCACCTGCCGAAACAGCTTTTTGATACAGTCTCCACAGGCAAAGATGCCCGGGGCAGAGGTCTTCATGTCACTGTCTACAGTGATATATCCACCTTCATCTAAGCTCAGCACTCCCTGCACGAAGGAGGTGTACGGGATGTTCCCCGTGAAGATGAATACCCCTTCGGCATCAATGACCTTCTCCTTCTCCGGATTATTGACATCCCTGATCCTGAGCCCGGTTACAGCAGTGTCTCCCAGAATCTCTGCAACAACGGCATTCCATTCAAAACCGATCTTTTCATTGGCCTGTGCCCTCTCCCTGAGGATTCCTGCGGCCCGCAGCCTGTCCCTGCGGTGCACGATGGTGACCTTCTGCGCAAATCGGGTGAGGAACAGGGCTTCCTGCACAGCGGTATCCCCTCCGCCGACAACAACGAGGTGTGCATCCTTGAAGAACGGGCCGTCACACGTTGCGCAGTATGAGACCCCTCTCCCGGTCAATTCCTCTTCGCCCCTTACATTGAGGTGGGCATACTCAGTTCCAGTGGCGATGATCACCGACAGGGCCTCAAAGGTAGACCCCGAGGTTGTCACTTTCCAACTCCGGTGTTCTCCGGAAGCGGAGTTTTCCAAAGAGATCACGTCATCCTCGATGATTTCCAGGCCGAATTTTATTGCTTGATCCTTGAATTTCTCCACCAGTTCAAAACCCGATATGCCTTCAGGGAATCCTGGATAATTTTCAATGAGATCCGTGGTTGTGATCAGGCTCGGGTTAAACGCACTTCCGATCAGCAGAGATCTCATGGCCGCGCGTGACGTGTAGATCCCTGCGGTCAGTCCTGCAGGACCACCTCCGATGATGATGACATCGTACATGCCCTTATCCTTTCCAGGTTTTGTTTTTTCCCAGGAGAACAAACAGAGATCTCATGAAATCGGGATCCTTCAGGTAGTAACACCTGGAGTTACCTCTGCGGGTACAATCCACAATGCCGCTGGCCTTGAGCACTGACAAATGCTGGGATGCATTGACCTGGCTGATGTGAAGGCGATTTTCCACCTCTGACACACACCGTTCACCTTCCAGGAGCTCCCTGACCATTGAGAGGCGTGTTGGATGCCCGAGTGCCTTGAGAAACACAGTAATGTTCTCGTCTTCTCCCATTCATTGACCTATAATATAAGCATATTATTATATACTAATAATCAACTTTGCTTTCATAGTCAAGCCTTGATTTTTTCTTCCCACGACGTACTATGGTAGGGGAAGATAGAAGGAGGACAAGGCATGCGACGATTCAGTATCCTCTGTATAATCGCACTCTCTTTTCCCCTGATGTGCCACGGAGCAGGGTATGTGTGTGCGAACTATGCTGTTGGTGGAAAAATTGATGAGCCGAGTCTAGGCATCGAACTGGGAGGAATTTTCCTCTCCTCCCTTCATCCAACCGGAGGAGCACTCAGCGTCGGGCTGGGAGTCAGTATTGCCGACACCGATGAAGATCCACCATCGGCAGAGGAACCTCCGGTCACTGAACCCGTCTATAGTGCTCTTCGGGATTACAATGACGGGAATGAGCAGGAGGTCACCCTCACCTTTGGAGCAGAGATGATACCCGCCTTGTTTGCTGTCGTGGGGGTGGGATATGCAAGCCAGGACGTCACGACCATTGGTACCGCAGGCGACCAGCGATATGAGGTCGATTCCGAAACCGATACCAACATCTCTTTCATGGTCGGTCTGCGCTATGTGATACACGGATTAAACGCTGGAATCGGCTACCACACCAGACGGGGGGTCATGGCAAGTCTCGGTATCGCATTTTAAGGTGTTAGGATCTGTCGAGTATTTCCAGGAACAGCAGATTACCTATCGGGATTCACGTTCATGACTCGTTCTCCAGGCAACGGATCTCTCATTGTCCATGATTACACCTTTGTGATCGTTTCTGGTGCAAAGGAGGTGAGCTGTTGTTCTCGTGGAGAATAGAAATTTCTTGATACACGCTCGACGATGACCTATGAGAGAAGAACATGAGAGCGGAGAGAGACATCCACCGCCATGGAAGGGGATCAGGAGAAACGTATCGAGTGTGGGGAGTGGGTATCAGACGATACTGCTTCATGGTGGTCGTTCTGCTCTCCTGTTCGGTAACGCTGGCTGGGTGTGCGTATCTTCAGAACTATACAGTTCTCTCACGGCAGGCGCGGACGTCGCTTGCCGCTGGTAACTACCCAGATGCCCTTTCCGTTTTTCCAGAGAGTTCCGCCCGCGGGAAGGACGAGATTCTCATCCGCATGGAGAGAGGGGTGATTCTCCAGGCTATGGGGAGATTTCAGGACAGTGCAAACGAGTTCGAGCGTGCTGTACGCAAGATCAGGGACAATGAGAACAGAGCAGTGATTTCAGCGTCCAGAACCGCTGCCCAGGCAGGGACACTCATCGTAAACGAGCAGGTCTTGCCCTATGACGGTGAGGATTTCGAGAAGGTACTCATACATGCGCTCAATGCCGTGAACTATGTGCTGGGGGGAGATCTCGAGGGTGCGCGCGTGGAGATCCTGAACGCATACAGAAGGCAGGACGAACTCGCCGAGAAACACGCACGGGATCTGATGAAGGCAGAGGAGGATCTTGCAGGTGCTGACTGGGAGAGGTCGTTTCAGAAAACTGATAGAGAGGGCTTTGAAGCACTCAGGGAAAAGGCACAGTCCGTGCTGAGTATCTACCAGAATGCGTTTGCATACTATGTCTCGGCGCTCGTCTATGAACTCAATCGCGAGGAAAATGATGCCTACATCGATCTGAAGAAGGCGATACGGGCAGCCCCGGGATGTAGGAGCATCCAGCAGGATTTGATTCGACTCAGCCGGGAACTCAACTTCCGGGAAGACGCCCAGGAGTGGGTGGAGCAATTCGGGGAGATAGAGATAGACAGTTCGCCGGGGATCGATGTCTTTGTTATCTTCACCTTCGGTCTTGCCCCCTTCAAAGAAGCGGTGAGCTTCCCCATTCCCATAGGGAAAGGAGGATTTGTTTTCGCATCACTGCCGGTGTACCGGTTTACTCCCGCCACGATTCATTCTGGAGAGGTTCTTGCTGGGGGCACCAGTGTTGAGACATCCCTCCTCAGCGATACCGATGCCATTGCTGCGAGGAACCTCCTGGACAAATTTCCCATTCTGTTCGCGAAACAGATCGCACGTTCCTACCTCAAGGCCCAGGCTTCCAGAAGTCTATCCAGGGAATACGGTGCACTCGGGGCCATAGCAGGGACAGTGGCCTCTGCGGTCACGGAGCAGGCTGATCTTCGTACGTGGTCAAGTCTTCCCAAGGAGATCCACGTGGCGCGAGTATTTCTTCCCGATTCTACCCGGAGATTTCTTCTGAAGGCCTTTCCTTCCGGACCTCTGCGGACGGTCGAACTTCCGGAAGGGACCAAGCATTGCATCGTGCTCAGCAGGGTGACAGATACAGACATGACCGTCCACACACGAGCATATTAGATAGGAGGGAGAGATATGGTGAGGATTCTCAGGTACTGGTGGATATGCGCAGTAGTCCTTGCGGCATGTGCAGGAACTGCACCGAATGTACTTCACGTGCAGGCAACATCACAGGGACTCACATCAAAACAGGTGGAGATCAATGATGCATCCCTGGAAAGAAAACTCACCTTCGGAGAGGTGAGCGTCAGGCCACTCGGTGGAGGAGCATCCATGGAGGCACAGGTGATGCTTCAAAACACGAGCATGCGGGATGTGAAGTTTGAGTACCGGTTCATCTGGTATGACTCTTCCGGATTTGAGATATCATCGGATACCGCATGGATGCCTTCCGTGCTCTCAGGAAAGGAGTCACGGGGATACAGATCCACCGCACCGGCTCCAAACGCGGTGAGCTTCAAATGCATGATCAGGAAACCGCAACCATTGACGGATTCATGATCACGAGACACAGACAGGAGGTAATGAGCACATGAGAAACATTGCAGGAATACTGGCGATCGGTGTCTTTTTCCTGGCATTGGGGGGCTGTGCAACCACACCGAGTGTGAGTTACGGCAGCCCGGAACAGGTCGAGACCGTCACGGAAGAGTTTGGATCGACAGATCTCCAGATGATCGCTGAGAAGATGGTGAATTCCCTGCTTGCAAGCCCGGTTCTCTCCACCGGCCAGCGCCCCGTATTCTACGTGCACACGGTAAGGAACAAGACCGATGAGCACATCGACACGAAATCCGTAACAGACAAGATACGGGTGACTCTCCTGAAATCCGGCAAGGTGAGGTTCACCGCAGTCAACGAGGTCAACGATGAGATGGTGAAGCAACTGGAATATCAGACCAGTTCGGGGATCGTGGATCCGACGACGGCAAAGTCCTTCGGAAGCCAGGTTGGGGCGGATTATTTCCTCTACGGGGAACTCGCCTCCATCAAGAAATCCGCGGGAAGGGTCAGAGATGTGTACTTCAAGTTTACCCTGAATCTCGTGAATATTTCAACCGGCCTCATTGAGTGGGCGGACGAGAAGGAGATCAGGAAACAGGCAAAGAGACCTCTTCTCGGAAGCTAGTCCCCCGGGTCTTACCGGTGTTTGGCAATCCATTCTGAAAAAGGAAGGATTGCCTCCCTGTATCCTGTTCGAGGCGGGTTCCCGAGTCTCCATGATTCCCTTCGAAGAGAAGACAGGGGGATTTTCGGCAGAATCGCCCAAGGTATCTTGGTCTTGACTGGTTCTAGAGAAACAGATACATAGCTAAGAACATTGAATGCAGGGGAGGGGAGCGCATGACGTTGCAGGATAGACTGGAGAAGATCACGGGCAGGACTCTTCCCCTGTACGGTCTTATTGTTCTCCTGGTGATTTTTGCGAATCCCTCATGGACGTCCTGCTTCTTTGGATTTCTCTTTGTCCTCGCCGGAGAGGCCCTCAGATTCTGGGCGACAGGACACTTGAGAAAGAATGAGGAACTCACAACCTCGGGTCCGTACGCCTACTTGCAATCCCCCCTCTACCTGGGGAGCTTCATCATCGGTACAGGTCTCTGTATCATGGCGAGGAATCCCGTGATCTGGATACTCACGTCTCTGGTGTTTTTTACCTCCTACATTCCCAGGAAACAGGAGCGTGAATGGGGCAGACTGGAAAGGATGTTCGGAGAAGAATTTCTCACATACAAGAGCCAGGTGCCCTATTTCATCCCCCGTTTCGATCCGTATCCTGCAGGGAGCAAGCATCTCTGGTCGTTCGCCCAGTCAATCGAGAACACGGAACATCAGACAGGACTCGCTGTGCTGCTTATCTCTTTCTTTATCTTCGTTCGTGTGTTCTAGGTGCATCCCACGCCCATGAACAAGGAGCGGAGAAACAGCCGGATCCGTTCTTGAATAAGTCCCTCGTGTGCGCACGTACTCATCCGGTGACATGAATGAAAAATTGAAGATCGGGACGATTCCTAGGAAAGGAAATCAAGCCAGTCAGTGTGTCGTGGATCCTTCCCCTTCACTACAGCAAAAAACGCGTCCTGAACTGCTTTTGTCACAGGCCCCGGTTTCCCATCGGCGATGGTTCGATCATCGATTTCTCGCACAGGGGTGACCTCTGCCGCAGTCCCAGTGAAGAATACCTCGTCCGCTATGTAGAGTTGATCCCTGCTGAACAGCTGTTCACGTACCTCATAGCCAGACTCTCTTGCAAGGGTGATAACTGTATCACGGGTTATTCCCGCGAGCACGGTAGTCACCGGGGGTGTGAAGAGAACACGGTTTTTCACGTAAAAGATATTTTCCCCACTGCCTTCGGCCACATACCCGTAGGGATCGAGCATCAGGGCCTCATCGTAGCCGACACGTGTCACCTCCATCTTGGACAGGATGGAATTCGCATAGTTCCCACTCACCTTCGCCTTGGTGAGCATGATGTTCGGGTGATGCCTGGTGAAGGATGACGTCTTCACCCGGATACCCTTGGACAAACCATCATCCCCGAGGTATGCACCCCATTCCCAGCAGATGATGGATACCCGGATGGGGTTGTTCCCGGGGTGTACTCCCATGACCCCATCTCCAATGAACACAATGGGTCTGATGTAGGACTCCTTGAGGCCGTTGGCTGCAATAGTCTGCTTGGTTGCCTCCATGATCTCCTGCTCGGAGAAAGGAATCTCCATGAAGTAGATCTTTGCAGAGTTGAAGAGTCTTTGAGTGTGTTCCAGATGCCTGAAGATGGCTGATCTCCCATCTGCACACAGGTAACACCTGATCCCTTCGAATGCTGCTACCCCATAGTGGAGGCTGTGGGTGAGAACATGGACGTTTGCGTTGTCCCAGTCAATGAGCCTGCCATCAAACCAGATCTTCTTCAATTTAGCGACCATAGCAACACTACCTCATGATAGATTCACATTCAAATCATTATCATCTATTTTGATATCAAG
>JBNGDS010000007.1:19870-20355 GCA_049975365.1 Desulfomonilia bacterium
GGTCAACACAAAGTTCGATAGTTAAGTGGTTTGGCTTGACTGCGAACCACGGAAGATTATTCTTTATCACATACAATGTAATGGGAGGATTCCATGCAGGGAGGTCGTCGTGAATTCTGTCCCCGGTGTAGGCATGGTCTTGGACGCACTGATATATTCTGTCCCCGGTGTGGACTGAAGCTAACACATACCCCGACAACCCAGGAACACCGTTTTGTGACAGTGCTCTGTTCCGATATCAGTGGATACTCAACACTTTCGGAGTTGTTGGATCCGGAGGAACTGAAGGATCTCGTTGATGGTCTGTTTACCAGTGCAAGCAGGATCATACGCTCGTACGGAGGGATCGTGGAAAAGTTCATCGGTGATGAAGTCCTCGCATTGTTCGGGATCGATCACATTCACGAAGATGATTCCATCAGGGCCATCATGGTGGCGCTGGAGATCCACCGCTGTGCAGAGAGCATGGATCATATCCTCAGTTT
>JBNGDS010000007.1:20365-68191 GCA_049975365.1 Desulfomonilia bacterium
GGATACGTATGCATACTGGGATCAATGCCGGAATGGTGCTCGTCGAACGCGATGCAGAAGTGTCTTCGGAACATGGAGCACTCGGTGTACCAATCAGTGTTGCTTCGCGACTGTGCGATATGGCTGAAGCAGGAGAAATTCTCATTGGAGGTTCTCTCAAGGATGATGCATCCCGATTCTTCGTGCTGGAGGATAGGGGAAGCCGAAGACTCAAGGGCTTCAGCGAGACCGTCCGTATCTACCAGGTGCTTGCCGAGCGGAAGACGCCGGTTTCTCTCCATCGGCTCAGTGGAGGAGCGCTGTCCATGGTGGGCCGCAAACGGGAGCTCGGGATCCTCACCGAAAAGGCTCTCAGGCTGAGCCGGGGAAGGGGAGATGCTGTCTGGATTAGTGGAGATGCGGGGATCGGGAAGAGCAGGTTGATTGAAGAATTCAGGAAACATCTTCCCGGGAGCATCAGATTTTCCTGTGCCATGTGCCTTGATTACGCCAGGTATACCCCGTATTTTCCCATCTCAATGATTATCAGAACTCTCCTTGGATTCAATGGTGAACTTCCCCGGGAAGAGTCTGTTCAGGCCCGTCTTTCATCACTTTCCATCAAACCTGAGTGCCGGGAATCTCTCCTGTTTCTCTGCGGCATACACCACTACAATGAGGTCTGTGCTCCTGAATCATGGAAATCCCTGGTGAGCGATGCTTTCTGCCATCTGGTGGAGACAATGTGTACTCAACAGCCTCTGGTGGTGTGTTGTGAAGACATTCACTGGGCAGATCGAACCTCCCTGGACGTTCTCGAGTATCTCGTTCACATGGTGTCGAAAAGGATGAGGTGTCTCCTGTTGCTGAGCCACCGGAGCGGATTCAGGAGTTCTCGTTCGGGTGCACATCTTCATCTGAGAGATCTCTCCAAGGCAGAAATCTCAGAGATGACACGGCGTATAACCCATCTCGATGAGATGCCGGAATCGATGAATACCTTTCTTTACCAGGAATCTGGGGGAAATCCGTTGTACCTGGAAGAGATCGTACACTATCTCATCGAACGCGGTATTTCTCTCCATGGTCCTGTACCCCTCCGGGCGAAAAATCATATTCCTGTGTCCATCCACGGTCTCCTGGCTGCACGGATCGACACCCTCGATGAAACCTCCCGGAGAGTCCTTCAAGAGGCATCGGTTATCGGGAAAATCTTCAGTAAGAATCTGCTTGCTGGTATCAGCGTATCCCGGAGGCCACTCGATGCCTGCCTCCAACATCTCATCGATTCAGGATTTATCGTGCTGCATGACAGGCAGACCTACAGATTCAGACACTCTCTCACTCAGAGAGTTGCCTATCAAGGCATGCTTCGGAAAACCCGTGTCCGACTTCACAAAACCATCGCTCAGCTCCTTGAACAGACCCATGGAGACAGAAGGGAGGGGATGGCGGATATCCTCGCTCACCATTTTTTCGTTGGAGAAGCATATGAGAAAGCAGGACGATACAGTCTGGATGCGGCGAGAAACTATCACCGCGAGGGTTCATGGGTTGAGGCTGCGACCCACTATTGCACTGCGGAAACATGCATTGAACGCAGGACAGGGAAGGCGGAGAACCCGAGGGACCTCGTTGAGATATGGGAGGGAATCTGGAGCTGCAGCAGGATTTTCAACCCATCAATGGCACTGGGAGCCCTTGAGTCACTCGCGAGATACTACCGTGACAGGGGGTCCAGGCAGAAGGAGGCATTTGCATATATCAGGCTCATCAACCTCTACTCCCAAAAGGGACTTTTCATCAAGGCCCGTGAGACCTATCACAGGGCTATCCGGCTTTCACGAGGGGATCGTGCCATGACTGCTGCAGCCCAGACAGCCTATGCCTACACCTACACGTTCCTGGGAAAACCCACTGTGGCTTTAAGCTATCTCGCTCGTTCGCGGGAAAAGATCCCGGATGAAGAAACATTTCTGATGGCGGTCAATAGCCTGACCACGCTCGCCTCGCTGGTTTGGAAGGCCTCAATCAAGGAGGCTTTTCTCTGGTACACGCGAACCAAGAAACTCACTGTGCACTTCATGGATCTCGATCTCATGGCAGACCTCTGGCTGGGGTATCTGTCATACCTCACAGGGGATTTTGCCCAGGCAGAGACACTATGCACCAGGATCCACACCCAGGAACGGAAGCTCGGGGCTTTGGGTGGAGGACTCTCCTACCTTAGAATCCAGAGCACGATATACTTCAACTCCCGCTACACCGGAAATCTGAAACAGGCAAAGGCAGAACATGCACTCTTTGACGAACGGTATGGAGACATGGAAGGAAGCAGTGCACTGTCGGATCTCTATCAGGCGTGGATTAGTCTTGAAGAAGGTATGGTGCACCAGGCAAAAGAATTTCTGGAGAGAGCACTTCCCAGATTCAGAAATGGAATAGCAAACAGAGTTCCCTACGCCCTCAATGCCCTTGCCGAGACGTATCTGCACCTGGGAGAGGTGAAGCTGGCAGAGCGGTTTGCGGCGGAGAGCATTGACTGGAACAGAAAACATGGGAACAAAGACCAGCTTGTTACGGCCAACAGGCTCATGGGGAAAGCCCGCGTGCGCAGCAAGGACTTCCACATGGCCGCCCATTTCCTTAAAAAGAACTCCAGGCTTGTCTCTTCCGGTACCATGAAACCCCACCTGGCGTGGGACTTCAGTGCATGGGGTGATCTGCACCGGGCGGCCGGAAATCATGAGAAGGCCTCTGCATGCTTTCTTCGAGCACTGAAACTCTGGCAAGAGATGGGCAGTCTCTATCAGGTGCGCAAGATCAATACGTTACTGGCTCTCGTGGATACAAGGTCAGATTTTTCGAAGGGATCTTCTCATCAGGGAGATTGTTAGAAAGACACGGATTAACATCCTACAGAATGGTTCACCTCAGATCCCCCCGCCATGACAGGAACATTCTCTGTGGGCATGATTTCCTCCCTCAATGTTTTCCCATTTCCGAACGATACAGTATAAGCAAGGGTGTCATGTGCACCTTCTGTTCTTTGACAATTCATGAAGAGGCCATGTGTGTTTTTTGGTGACAGAGAACAGACATGGGTAAAAGAGTAACAGTCACGAGAGTACGTCCATGGAAGCATCATGGATATGATGAAGCTGATCCACGTCGTACAACGAGGTGAAGCTGATTCGCCAAACCACGGGTAACCGTGGGACGGAAAGCCACGGGTCCGGTTTTCTCAACCGGATGGCCGGGCTGCCTCCTTCAAAGCCACACCATGGGTAACCATGGGTCGGAAAGCCACGGGTCCGAACGGAATCGGACAGCCGGGCTGCCTGAGAAGGATTCATCAGAATCTCATCAATGCCAAACCAGGGGTAACCCTGGGACGGAAAGCCACGGGTCCACAGATGAGAGTGGATAGCCGGGTTGCCTGAAGAATCTCATCAGAAAGGAGTCTGGAATGAAACAGAAAGTTCTTTTCTCTGTGATATGCGTGATCGTCCTGATCTTCCTCCCGTTTGCAGGCAGGGCACAGATGGTCGCCCTGTCAGACGAACAGCTCTGTGAGGTTACCGGACAGGCTGGAATTGCCTTTGACGCGACACAGGCGGTGTTCGACACGTATATCGACAACATGACCGCGCTCGGGGGTATTCTCAATTACAGCGACGTGATGATCAAGGGCGCTGTGGAAGTACGGAATCCCCTCCCCACGCCCACAGACATTGTGATGCCGATGAATCCCTTGAATTCTCTGGGCACATCCATGATGGGTCTTGGGATGTTTGGTCTCGGCATGGTGGGGCTCATCAGCCACACCGTGGATATGAGCATAGACATCGATCAGTTCTCTATAGGTGCCATTCGGATAGGTCCTGATGTCACCGGCCCGAGTCTCGGGAGTTTCGGCATGTACGGGTTCCACGCGGACATAAAGGGGACAGTGTCGATCACAGCATACTAGGACAGTCGATGTTACTCTTTTACCTCTCTTTTTTGTTCCGACATACCGGTCCCGGAAGATTCTGTGCAGGATCTACTGACGGATAAGTCTCATGGAGCGGATACCCTCTCGAGGGGTTGGGACGGAACTTCGGACCGGCGTGATATCGATTCCCCCTCTTCTGGTGTAACAGCACCTGACCTCCAGTCTTTCAGGCGAACAGCGGTGGGTAATATCAGAAAAGATCTCTTCACAGCATTCTTCGCTGAACCCTGAGTGAGAGCGGAAAGAACACACGTATCTCAGCAGGGATTCGTGATTGATCCGAGGGCCCCTGTATGTGATGAACACGCTCGCCCAGTCGGGTTGAGAGGTGATGGGGCAGAGTGAACGAAAAAGGTCTGTGTACAGGGTCTCCTCACACGATCCTTTCCCTGTGGTTAGAAGGCCGGGGTTCCTGGAAAAAGTCGTGATACTTCCTTCATATCGATCGAGGCAGGTTCCCTGAGGCGTTTCCTGCCATCTCAGAGAAGCGAACTGCTCTTGGGGGATGACCTCTGTTCGGATCCATTCGGGGGAGAGGATGGCCTTCAGGTCATTCTGGATCGTTTCCCTGACCTCTTCAGACGAGGTGAAAACGGTACTGGAAAGGCCGTTGAGGTAGAGTTTCAGAGATTTTGATTCCACGATGCACGCGCTCTCCACGGGATAAACGATCTCACAGATGGCAACCTCTGGTTTTTTGCGAGGGGTCATCCAAGAGAGTTCGTAACACCGCCAGAAGTCATACCCATGCGGCACAGACGGATACCGCTTCCGGGGTATGGGGCAGAGGATGGAGGGTGTGTACGTCTCGGGAGCACTGACCTTCTTCCCAAGAGGAAGATCACTCATTCCAGGTACCTCGTGGGGTCAAGGCCCTCTTCATATCCGAGGGCGCCTTTCCTCTCCAGGCAGGTTGGGCATTTCCCGCAGTGGATGGCTCCCCCCCGGTAACAGGACCATGTCTTGGTGAAATCGAATCCCAGGTCCCGGCCCTTTTTCGCGATTTCCCTCTTGTTCAGAGAGGAAAAGGGGGCCAGGATTTCAATGTCGTTCAATGTGCCCAGACGCGCTGCCCCCGACATAGCTTCAGTGAAGTCTGTTCTGCAGTCTGGATAGATGGGGTGGTCTCCGCTGTGGGATGCGATCAGAACAGTCCTGATCCCGGAGTTCTCTGCATACCCAACCGCTATGGAGAGAAAGATTCCGTTCCTGAAGGGGACTATGGTGGAAGAAATGTTCTCCATTCCGTACGGTCCTTCGGGTATCTGAGGACCTGATGTGAGGAGGCTTGAGGTGAACAGTGCGCCTATGAAGGGGAGATCAATTTTCTGAAAGAGAGCGCCGTATTCTCGTGCCAGTAATTCAGCCATTTCGAGCTCGCGTGCGGCATGTTTTGAGCCGTAGTCGAAGCTCAGCGCGTGGATCCGACGATATCGAGTCTTTGCCCATGCCAGAAGCACCCCTGAATCCATCCCGCCGGAGAGAAGAATGACAACATCGGCCTTCATACCCCTCTCCTCGCATCAAAGGTGAGAATATGCAACCTCGTGCTCATCCGGTACCCCCTGTCCCTGCAGTAGGTGAAGACGAGTTCCATGGTCAGGAGCTGTTCATCCCTTGTTGCACCCAGGGGCATGATACAGATCCTCTCAGGTGGAATGGTATTCCGGGCGATAAAACAATCGATGGCCTCGAGGGAATCTGTATCCCATGCGACGAATTTGAAACAGTCGATCCGTGGAATGTTTGACCAGTGAAATCTCCATGAACCATCGATGTATTTCGGACTGCAGACAACGGTGGCGTTGTCGAGGTCCGGGATCAAAACCCTTCCGCTTGTCTCATAGTTGATCTCGAAGTCTTTCTCCACAAGGAGTTCATGGAGTGCAGACAACCCCTGGCCCCACTGGAGAAACGGTTCCCCTCCGGTGATCACAACGATCCGTGTCGGGAATCCGCTGATGGCCGTGCAGATGGCATCACTCTCCATCTCACAATACTCGTCCAAGGCATAGGCCGTGTCGCACCAGGGACAGTACGGCTCTAGGCATCCGCACAACCTGATAAAGATCGCCGGCAGTCCGATCGATGGTCCTTCGCCTTGAAGCGAGTAGAAGATCTCTGTCACCCGCATTGGATGCCTTTCATCTCACGAGGAATATCTGTTCTTGTCCCGTGGGAGAATATTCCTCTGGAAGCTGATTCCCACTTCTGCCAGAAGGTTAATACCCTTGAGAGGACTTCGTCAAGCTTCAGGATATCCAGGGTATCACGCTCTCCACCATGAGGACAGGATACCCATCCAGAAGAAGAGGATCGATCTCTCCCAAGGGGTGACATACGCTTCGGTATTCGTGGGTTGGTCTACAGGACGTCTCAAGATTACCATTCACAATCTGTGGCGATTCTGGTAATGATATGTATCCGAATTCATTCAGATGTGAGGAGATGTCATGAAGAGTATAGAAGATGCGCGAAAGAGGGGGGAAAAGACACTCAGCGAGTATGAATCGAAAAAGATTCTGGAGTCCTACTCCATTCCAGTCAAGAAGGAATATATCGTCAAAGACCTTGAACAGGCCCTCACGCATGCACACGATATCGGGTATCCGGTAGCCCTGAAGGGATCATCCAGCACCCTTACCCACAAGACCGAGCACAAGCTCATTGAACTCAACATTGATGGAGACGAAGCACTGGAAAAGGCCTACATGGCACTCATGGAGCGAGGAAAGGACACGATCGACGGGATCCTGGTGCAGCAGATGATCAAGGGAGAACGGGAATTCGTCGCAGGGCTCATCCGTGATCCCCAGTTCGGCCCCTGTGTCATGTTCGGGCTCGGAGGTATCTTCACCGAGGTCTTGAAAGATGTCACCTTCCGTGTGGCTCCCCTGGAGAAGCGTGATGCACTCGAAATGATGAACGAGATCAAGGCAAAGAAACTGCTCGACGAATTCAGGGGCAAACCTGCCGTCAACAGGGAAGTGCTTGCACAGACCCTGATGAATCTGGGAAAGATCGGCCTTGAGATCGATGAAATAGCCGAGATCGACATCAACCCGTTGATCATTCAGGATGATCTGCCTGTCGCAGTTGATGCACTCGTGGTCCTGAGGGAGCCCCCCACAGACTAATTCCATGCAGGCTCTTCCCGGAAAAGCCCTGTTCATGGCACCCATGGTGGACCTGAGCCATGTTGCATACCGGGAGCTCATTCGATCGTTTGGAGGGTGTGATCTCTTCTACAGTGAGATGCTCAATTCCCGGATCGTGCCCACCGAGAACCCCCGTACCTCAGTATATCTCAAATGGAAACGGACCGATGATCTCATCTTCCAGATTCTCGGGAATGACCCGGAGAAGATGTATCTGGCTGCCGAAAGGCTTGATGGATATGATTCTTGGGGGATCGACATCAACATGGGGTGCTGGCTCAAGAAGGTAACGGTGCATGGCTGGGGTGTAAAACTGATGCAGAACCCAACCCTGGCACGTTCGGTGGTATCCAGTGTAAGGATGACCACACGAAAACCACTCTCCGTGAAGATGAGGATCGGCTATTCCCTCGATCGTTCCCGGTTGCTGGAGTTTGCCTCAATGCTTGAAGAATCCGGAGTGGATTTCATCGTGCTCCATGCTCGGACCGCCGATGACGGCCTGTCCAGGAGAGCCAGGTGGGAGTATATCGCAGTGCTGAAAGATCACGTGGGGATACCGGTGATCGGTAACGGCGATGTGAAGAGCGCAGACGATGCATGTGAGATGTTCCGGTCTTGCGGGTGCGATGGGGTAATGGTGGGCAGACAGGCGCTCATTCAGCCCTGGATATTCCGGGATATCAAGCTCAAATTATCCGGTAATGAGCCAGGACCCCCTCCTGCACTTGAAAAAGTAATCCTCTCACTCCTGAACATCATCGGGGAGAACTTCCCGGAGGATGTTGCCTGTAAGAGGTTCAAGACAGCACTGTTCTGGATTGCACAGAATCATCCCTTTGGCCACTACCTCACGAAACTCGTGGGAAGGAGGCATACCCTGGAGGACATCAAAGTGTGCGTCGAAGATTTCTTCAGGATCCCTCAGGCCTGATATATCCTTGAAATTTTTCCTGGAGCCGGTATATTATTGAAACTAGGGCTGATGAACATGCCATTGCCTGGATATCTCTGTGTAGGGGATCTGTGAGGAGCGAGCCATGAAACAAATCGAACTCATGAAGGAAGTGCATATCTCGTCTGATAAGAAGATTGTTCTGCTTGTTCTCGACGGGCTCGGGGGTTTGCCCAACGCACACGGGAAGACTGAACTCGAAGCAGCACGTACACCCAATATGGACAGGCTGTGCAGAGATTCCATCGTTGGTCTCTCAACTCCTATCTCGCCGGGAATAACACCTGGGAGCGGACCTGGACATCTTGCCCTGTTTGGGTATGATCCCCTGGAGTATCAGATCGGGAGGGGTGTTCTTGAAGCCCTGGGAATTGGGCTCGAATTAAGTCCTCAAAGCCTGGCAGCCAGAGGAAATTTCTGCTCTCTGGATCCTGTGAGCGGAGTGATTACCGATCGCAGGGCAGGAAGAATTCCCACAGAGAAGTGCGCCGCCCTGGTGGAAAAACTGTCCACCATCCATATCGAGGGAGTCACTACTATCATCAGGCCTGTAAAGGATTATCGGTTTGCTCTGATTCTCGAAGGGGAAAGTCTCTCTGACGGACTCACCGAAACGGATCCCCAGAGAACAGGCCTGAAACCCCTTCCTGTCAAGGCCCTGCATCCTGAAGCTGAAAAGAGCGCGAAACTGCTCAATGAATGGATCAAACAGGCCTGTGCACTCCTCAAGGATGAAAGGCCGGCAAACGGGTGTACCCTGCGTGGTATAGCGAAGGATCCGGGGCTTCCTTCGTACCAGGAGGTCTACGGCCTGACTGCGTGTGCAATAGCAACATACCCCATGTACAAGGGCATTGCGCGGCTTGTGGGCATGGACGTGGTGGACGCAGGCGATACGGTTGAGACAGAGGTGCAGACCCTCAAAGACTACTGGGAGGACTATGACTTCTTCTTCTTCCATGTGAAGAAGACTGACTCAGCTGGTGAGGATGGAAATTTTGATGCCAAGGTGAGTGTCATCGAACAGACCGATCTCATCATCCCAGATCTCATGGAATTACAGCCAGACGTCCTTCTCATTACCGGCGATCATTCGACGCCCTCGGTGCTCAAGTCGCATTCCTGGCACGAACTGCCCATCCTTCTCTATGCAAAGAATATCCGTGTGGATTCGGTGAATGAATTCGGAGAAGGTGCCTGCATGCACGGAGGACTCGGGCACATCCGGCATATCGACATCATGCCCCTTGCCATGGCTCACGCGGATAAGCTGTCGAAATACGGAGCCTAACCGCTCAGCCTGAAGGAATCCATACGGACGTGGATCTTTTGTAGGACCGGGAACATCAGGTGTCTCCAGCGGGCAGAAACACAAGGACCAGCAAAACCCAACAGACATGAGGCGTAAGAGAATGAAACCGAAGCAAAAGGTCGCGGTCATATTTGGAGGAGTGTCCACTGAACACGATGTCTCCATTGTCTCTGCAACTTCTGTGGTCAAGAGCATGGATACATCACGCTTTGTTCCTGCCCTGGTAGCCATCGACAAAAAAGGGAGATGGTTTCTCGGACCTGGAGCCTTCACACTGCTCGGCGGAGGTGAGGTCCGTGACGTTGAGCGGGTCATCCTTAGCACTGACCCTGAAAAACGGGGTTTTCTCAACGTGGAAAGCGGGAAGCTGACCGATGTGGATGTTGTGTTCCCGGTACTCCACGGCCCCCGTGGCGAAGACGGGACCATCCAGGGCCTTCTCGAACTTGTCCAGCTCCCCTATGTAGGGTGCGATCCCCTTGCATCGGCCATTGCCATGGACAAGGATATGACGAAGAGGGTTCTCTCCCAGAGGAATATCCCGGTGGTGAAAGGTACCTGCGTGAGCAAGTGGCTGTGGTATATCGATCAGAACGAAGTCCTCGAAGAGATTTCAGATACACTCTCATACCCGTTGTTCATCAAACCGGCCACCATGGGATCAAGCATCGGTATTACAAAGGCACATGGATCAGAAGACCTTGTTCGTTCAATCGAGACTGCCTTGAGCTTTTCCTCAAAGGTGGTGATAGAGCAGGCAGTGGAAGATGCCCTCGAGATAGAGGTTGCTGTGCTCGGAAATTATGACCCCCAGGCATCGATTCCCGGTCAGATCATACCCGGCAATGAGTTCTATGATTTTGATGCCAAATATGTAGACTCTTCGAGTGAGTTGATTATTCCAGCGAAGATAGGGAGATCCTTGAGTGATGATATCCGGTTCATGGCCGTTGATGCGTTCGTGGCTATCGGAGGATCGGGGATGGCTCGTATAGATTTTCTTGTCTCGAAGGAAACAGTCTATGTCAACGAGATCAATACCATCCCTGGGTTTACCAGCATATCGATGTATCCGAAACTCTGGGAGGCGACTGGAATACCCTACACTGAACTCATCACCAAGCTTATCGAGCTCGGGGTGAGTCGGCACCAGGATCACATGTCGCTGAAGCAGACCATAGAGCTGGAAAAGAGTCTCGGTGTCTGAGCAGGCCGCTCCTCAAACAGAGGAATTCCCGGAGCTCCAAGAGGTCTAGCGGAGGGGGAGACGCACCACCAACCCATAGGTGCGATTTGTTCTCCCCTCGGGCGTTTCATTGAGCGTGATGGTGGGGATTACGGTAGTAAGTGCAATGGCAAACCCGCATGCTGCTCCAATACCACCACCGTAGGCAACCCAGTCACCGTGTTCACCTGGATCGTTGGAAAAAACCAGAGCGGTTGCACCTGCAAGCATACCGACACTCGCACCGAGGGCGGTGACTGTCACCAGGGGCCAGAGAGAATCCTCTGCCTGTGAGCCCTGGGGCAGGACAATGATGCCCAGAATGAATATGATGAGTATGCCCTGTTTCATCAGCGCTCCTTATTCATGAACTGGAACACATAATACCGGACGAACCGAGAAATGCAATTCTCGGGAGTAGGGAATTTTTACCTGAATGGTATCGCGACCCGCAGACCGTATACCCGTTCTGTCTCTCCTGCTGGAGATTGCATCGTGTAAAACATGGGGGAGATCTCATAGAGGCCGAAGCCTAGCCCGCAGATCAACCCGATGCTCGCACCTTGGGCAATCCGTTCATAGTGTTCGTTGGGATGATCCATGAACGCAAGGGTTGCAGCACCCACCAGTGCCCCGATGCCCGCTCCGATCACGGAGTCATACAGAACAACCTCAAGAGATGAGCCGGCATGAGACCGTGCCGGGAGAACGGAGATCAGAACGATCAACAATACACAGATAGAGAGTTTTTTCATCATGTTTTCCCCTTACCCTTTTTCCTGACGTCTCAGCAAGCCATTCACCCTGCTCTCCTCCTCATGGAAGGCATCCTCATGGATTCTAGAATGAGCTCAGCAGGATCAAGTGCAGGAAGTCCGGTGAAGTGTGACAGCTGCATGCGGCATGCACCGCAATCCGATACAAAGGCCTCTACATCGAGTTCCCGTATGGCGGATGAAGCAAGCTTGCCGAGTTTTATCGATACATCCTGATTTTTCTTTTTGAATCCATAACTGCCGGAGAGACCACAGCAGGCGTCATCGAGGATGTGGCAGACAAGTCCTGGTATCCTGCCGAATATTTCTGCAGCAGGATACCCGATGCCGAGAGCCCTGAGGTGACAGGGGATGTGGTATGCGACCGTCCTCGTCACCTCAGAGAAAGTGGGGGTACAGTAGCCGCTTTCCATGAGGGACAGGATGTATTCGTGAACATTGTAGGTATTCTCAGAGATCTTCTTGCCCAGAGGGATATCCAGGATCCCTGGATAGTCATGGGCAATGGTCAGGCCGCACGATGTGCAGGCGTACACGACATCGTACCCCTTGTCGATGTACCGGGCGAGGATTGATGCATTCTGATTGGCGAATTTCCGTGCCATGTCGAGATCCCCGTTTCCCATGGCAGGCAGGCCACAGCAGACCTGCTTCGGGATGATCACATGAACACCCATGGATGCGAGGAGATCCCTGATTCCTCTTCCGATGTCAGGCCTGTTGAAATTGAGATAACACCCGTGAAAGAACACAACCTTTCTCTGTCCCTTGCCTTTTCTTTTCCATCCTCTTTGGAGTGTGAGGAAACGGAATGATGGAAAGGGGAGATATGTGGATATCCCCAGGATATTCACAATCCCCTTGGTCAGCCCCCAGGATGATACCCTGTTGAAGATTGGTGCGGCCAGTGATCCAAGCCCGCTGATGTAGTAGGTGTTGGCAAACAGGTGGGACGAGAACGGGCTAAGGTGTTCACTGGAGTATTTGAGCTGTGCCTTGAGAATGATCTCGGATACGTTTACCCCGTATGGGCAGGCGACTTCACACCTCTTGCACTGGCTGCAGAACTGTACCCACTGGTCAACGGATTTCTCCCCGTCAAGGCGAAAGCGCTGGGCATCCGGTCCAGACTGTTTAGGCCCCGGAAACCTCGGGTCCACTTTGAATACCGGGCAGTTTTCAACGCATACTGTGCACCTGACGCAGTGTTCAAAGCTCATGCAATATGCCTCTCACACATCTGTGCAGCTCTCAGACCTGTTGAAATCGCTAGGCCATGTCCGCAGTGATTCTTCATGATCTCAGCATGGGAGAGGATGCTCCCGCACACAAAGAGATTTTCAAACTGGGAATCAATGGGTCTGAACGTCCTGTCAACCTTGATTCCCGCTGATTCAATGGCATGTCCTGCCTGAAAGAAATCTGTATTGAACCAGTCTTTCCTCCTTCCTGGCACGAATACGGAAAGGTCGAAGACGGTCTCTTGTACAGAATCTCGGGTTGCAAAGAGTCCCCCGCTGACGAATGATCCAGTAGAAAGAATGAATGCTCTGCCAGGCACACGAGAGGGTCTCCCGGAACTCGCCAAGGTAACCGCCTCAACCTGAGACCCCTGGCTTTCCACACTGGCAATTACTTTTCCCCAGTAGGTGCTCCCTCCCCTGTTGAGGAAGGAAGTCTTCAGCGTTCTGAAGAGCCTCATACCGGGAATGGACGGTGGCAGCGTAGGGATCTCGAAGATTTCCCGACTGATCTGCGTGGATATCTCCTCAAGAATTTCGAGGGGAGTTCTAATCCCCAAAACAGCTGGAAAGGCCACCTTCCCGTGAGGGATTTCGAGATTCTGGATCCAGGTGATGAAATCCCTGCGGAATGACGCGTCTTCAAATAGGGTCGCTATCCCGATGGTGGAGGACGTCCCTGCATCATACAAGGAATAGCCGGTATTTTTCAACCTAGAGGTGATGTAGGAAGGGAAAAAGTCCTTGAGTCCTTTGAAGGAGATGACGTGGATGTAGGTATCACTCGTGGCATCTGATCCAGCCATTGTAAGCGGCACCAGACAGGTGGTCTTGGCTGTGCCGATGGGGGTAAGGATATTCCTGTTTTTCCGGGGGCTGCCCGTATAGGGCATGGGTGTATCCTCCATGATCCGCTTGAAGAAGTTCAGCGCATCTGCAACCCCCTTTTTCCCCACCAGGTGATATGGATGATCATGGCTCAGGCCCTGAATACCGTCAAGGGGGTTCCGTTCGGAGGAGAGGACATCTATACACCCTGTCGACAGACAGCAGACCGGATCTCCTTTTGATATGATGGCGACCTTGAATCCCTTTTCAGCAAGGTAGAGAGCTGAGGTGAATCCCGCCATTCCTCCGCCGATAACGACTACGTCGTAAACATGGGAGGTCATTGCTGTGGCTCCATGTTCAGAATCCCCAGGTATATACTTTCCACAAGCTGTTCCTCTTTGAGTTGATCACCCCACAGGGCTGGCCTGATACCCCTAAACCTTCTCTGGAGGAACTGTTGAAGGATCTTCAGGGATTCTTCCGGACTCACCCTTCCGAGATCCTGCATAATGCCAAGCGCCCTGTAGGTGCAGAAACCACCCTGGCACGGTCCCATCCCAAGGCGGGTTCTGTGCTGAATATCTCCAATGTACTGGGTACCGATGCTGTTGATTGCATGCTCGACGTCGCCACGGGAGATGAGTTCACACTCACAGACGATGTCCTCCATGTTCTTGAGCCTCTTGGACAGGGGATATCCACTCAGCTCGTCCTGCCCTTCCAGGGGGATGTCGGCGGTTTTGCAGGGAATTTTCAGGCCGAATTCATCCATGATCACATCCACCATCTTCTCTGCCATGAGCCGATAGGTAGACAATTTTCCCCCCATGATGCTGAACATGCCATTGTCATGGTTGATGATTTGAAATCCGCGGGAGATCGCACGACCGTCAGATGAATCGGATTTGAGCAGAGGGCGTACGCCGGTGTAGGTCCTGATGAGTCTGGTGGTGCCGAATGTCGGGATCATCTGTTCCGCCTGAGAGGCGATAATATCTACCTCGAGGGGATCGACCTCTATGGCATCCGGATCGTCCGCGGGTATGGATGTGGTTCCGGCGAGGCAGACCGCCTCGTTGGGAACGATGATGTCACCGTCGGAGGGCGGGCGGAGTCTGTTGATGACCATGTTGGTGAGGCGATGGTTCGATATGATGAGGCTGCCCTTGGAAAGCGTCATTGGAACATGGCTTCCCGACATGTGTGCAATCTTGTCTCCCCAGGCCCCCGTGGCGTTGATGATGATGCGTGCCCTGATCTCCTTGATGTGGGAGGTGAGACGTTCCCGGACCAAGACGCCAACGCACTGCCCCTTTTCCTTGATGATATCAACGACCTCATGGTGGATCAGGATTCCGCCACCGCTGTGGCGGGATGTGTAGGCATTCAGCATACACAGCCTGAACGGGTCGATCGAGCAGTCCGGGACGGTGATGGCCTCTTCAATTGCGGGATTGAGCGCCGGAACCAAGTCCAGTGCTCGAGAGGGAGAGAGCACATCCGTGGATATGCCCACCTCCTCGCAACTCTTGAGAAACCGATCTCTGTACTTCTTGGAGTCGCCCGGAAGCCGTACAAACATCCCGCCTGTCGGTTCTACACATTTCTCGGCGATTTCTCTCAGAATGGAGTTTTCTGTGATACACTCATGGGCGGCTTCGGGATCGTTCACAGCGTAGCGTCCACCGCTGTGCAGAAGTCCATGGCATGCCCCTGTTGCTCCGGATGCAAAATCACCTTTTTCCACGAGGTAGTGGTGAACACCTCTGAGGGTGAGATCCCTGGCAATACCACACCCGGTAGCCCCACCACCGATGATGATCACGTCGGTCTTGATCATTCAGAAGGGATCCTTATGCCACATGTGTTTTTCATGGCTTACCATATACAAGGACCGATCTTACGGTCAAGTGAGCATGTTCTGGTCTCAGGGTCTGCATGGTTCAGTCCGTTTTCAAAAGGTGGAGGAGCACCCTGTTCCACCCGTCGGGCCCGATCCCAGGGGACAAGATGAGCTTCTGATGTGCAGATGCTGCATAGTCCATGTAGGATCCATCGTGCCGCATGATAACTACGGCAATATCCACAGTCTCCAGAAGGGGAATGTCATTGGGCGAGTCACCGAGACCTACGGTGGTCCAGGCAGTGCCGGGAAAGGTGTCTGTAAATATCTTGAGGGTTTCCCGTGCCGCCATGCCCTTGTCGCACCTCCCGTGGGCATGCCAGAAGCGCCCCCCCTGAGTACAGGTGAGGCCGTTATACTCGAGAGAGGAGATGAGAATTCGGAGTTCATCGGAAGACCCGCTGAACAGGAACGGTTCTGAAAACTCACGATGCCGTGCGCGCACCGCTGATTCGGGATCAAGCCCGGTTATGTCTGCAATCTCCTCAGGGCTCATATCGGAAAAGCCACGGACACGGATACCGGTTTCTCTCTGGGCATCATCCAGGGCCTTCAGGACATCGGAATAGGCCATTCCAAGACGAATGAGGGTATATGATCCACACGTATGCTGTGGACGACCCGTTTGGATATGTATCTCCTGATGGAAGAATATGGCACTGCCGTTTTCCGTAATGAACGTCCGGGACATGTTCGGCAGATCAAGAAGAGGTTCGATTTCGAACCGTGTCTTGCTGGAGACGATTATCAGCGGGACACCGAGTTCATCCAGTCTCTGAAGTGCGGGAAGGGCCTCCTCCTTCGAATACGTGGAATAATCGAGAAGAGTCCCATCCAGGTCGCTGAATACAAGGAAAGATTTCTGAGCCTGGATCATGGGGAAATAATAGCCGCTCACCTGCCAATTGTCCAGGATGTGTTCCGTTTCACCATGGCAGATGTGCAAACCTGGCGAATCCCTGATTTCTCATCCGCCTCCGGGGAAGTGATAGTTCACCTGTCCCCCCTTGTCCGTCTGAGAAGCAGTCTGTATTATACGGAAGAGGCAGGTGTACGGTAGAAACAACACCTGCTGTACCGAAACAATCGAAGGGGGTGCATATGAAAAGAATTGACCATATCTTCTTCGTCATCTTCCTGATACTCTTGCCCATCACGGTTTTGTCCACAGCAGAACGAGGTCCCATGAAGCCCATTGCTCCGCTCATGATTGAGCACCGGCTCATTGACCAGATGATAATCGTGCTGGAAAACGCCTCAGTCAGAATCCTGGAGACACAAACCCTTGATCCCCGGTTCATCGAGGACATTGTTGATTTCGTTCGATACTACGTAGACAAGACACATCATGGAAAGGAAGAGAAGATCCTGTTTGCGGAACTCGAGAAAAAGAATCTCTCTGCTGAGCACAGGGCTATGCTGAATGAACTGCTCGAGGAACACAAAAGGGGTATTTCAACTGTCGAGAGACTCAACACGGCCGCCCTGAGATACTCAGCCGGGGAAAGAGCTGCATTGACAGATGTTGCTGCCATCATGCAGGAACTGGCCACGCTCTATCGGGAACACATTATCAAAGAGGATAAGCATTTTTTCATTCCCGTCATGGAGTATTTTTCAAAAGAAGAGCAGGATGCAATGCTCGAGAAATCGAGGGAGTACGATCAAAAGATGATCCATGTTAAATACAAGGATGTCATCAGTCGGCTCAAGGAGCAGGCTGGGATATAGGGAGTACCTTTCATGAAAAGACACAGGTCACGCTCTCAAAATAGGATGACTCGGAGAGAATTCATAAGAAAGATCTGTGCATCATCGGTCGTGGTCATCACTGCAGGCCTTGGACGTACGAGCAGGTTAGCAGCAGCGGACAAGCCTGTGGAGGAGATGGTCTCATACGTCTGTACAGTGTGTGGCTATATCTATGATCCGAATGTGGGAGAGCCACGGACGAACACACCTGCGGGCACGCCATTTTCTCAGCTGCCTGATTACTGGGTCTGTCCGGACTGCGGGGCCGATACGTCGGCATTCGTGGTCTGGTAGGTGTGATACGGCCTCTTTCAGTCTGAAATCCGTGCAGGGGTTTCCCGATCAATCATACTCCACATTCACGATGTAGCGTGAGCGCTACAGGATGTCACTTCCTGAAGGTGGGAGCTCAGACCCCGGTTTCTCGTATGCGTGCTTTCGTTTGTCCCTGTCTCTCTTGCGCTCCTGGCAGAGGAACAGCAGTGCGGCCGCGTTGGCCCTCACGTGGGCAAAGATGCTTTCAAGGCCGTCAAATGTCGCGTGATGCTCCAGGTTGTACTGGAGATCGGAGATGATTTTTGCAAGGGCCTCCTCATGGAGATTATGTTTTAACTGGACCAGTACCTTTTTGGCTTCGGCTTCGGAATCCATGAGTGTTCTCCTTTCTTGGATGATTCACAGAACAACGGTACTCCAAATGGTCCAATGCGGTCAATGTGAGATTGGGAGAAAAGGGCATTCTCTATGGCTTGGTGTGGGCAAAAAATACAGAGAGTGTGCCCCGACCCGCTGGAACGGTGTCTGGTTTTCAAAGGGGCTACTGTTTCTTGGCACCCTCCTCCACAATCCACTGGTATTCGGTGACTTCGATCTTTTTCTTTGTTTCGATACGCTTCACCGGGACCCGTTTCCTGGAGATTTCATACAGTGTCCCGTCTCCCGTGTAGTTCTTGAGGGCCTCCTCAAGACTCTGATAGATCTCGATCTTCTGTGAGCCGAAGAGGGTATCTTTTATGATGGCATATTCCTTTCCAAAAACAGATCCTGTGCAGAGGAGAAAGAAAACCAGCGCCAGACATGGAATGATCATCTTCATCTCTCATGGTCCTCCTCGTTCATGTTCTCAGGTATTCATACGTATTGTCAACCGTAAGTTCCCCTGCACCCGACCCCGTATCTTCTCACAGGCAGCACTGTATCAAACAGGGACCAGACAAGGCGAGATTCACTATTTGAGACACCCGGGGAACCCTCATCATTTATTGTCACGATGAGATAAATATGCTAGATTAGAAAGTACAAGGAGGAGTGGCATGATCGGCGGACTAGGCATGACAGAGCTCATCATCATTCTGGTGATAGTGCTCGTGATATTCGGAGCGGGGAAACTGCCGGAAGTCGGCAGTGCCCTGGGAAAAGGCATTCGGAACTTTAAAAGTTCCGTAAGTGACACCTCGGAGGATAAGTCGGTCAAGGGAGATATAGAAGACAAGAACAAAAAGGATCAGGAGAGCTGATCTTCGTGGCTCCAGTTGCCATCCGTATCCCTACGAACGAAGGATGGATCGTTTGTTTTCGATGTACCGGATCCTGAAGTAGAATCCTGCCTGTCTTTCAGCCAGTTCACCCACATTCTTCACTGGTGTTTATCCCCTCAAGGAGTGTTCAATCATCTCCGGACCCAGGGCGAAGTGCGGTCTTCTCTGGTAATCCCGGGTACGGTGGTAGCATGGGACAATGCTGGGATAACCTGATTTTAACGCCATGTCACTGTTCTCTTGGGGATTGAGAGAATCTTCTTCGTGTGGAGTGGCTAGAGCGTCCTGTTGTCGATCACCCGGACTGCCTTCCCTTGAGCGACAGGAATACCACCCGGCTCGCACAGAACCACCTCGGGGGTGATGAGAATCTCATCCCTGAGTTCGCGGGTAATCTTCGATCTCAACGATTCCAGGGCCTTATAGTCGCCAATTGACAACGAGGACTCAATCTCCACCTTCACGATCATGTGATCGTTATGTCCCCTCGATTCAAGGCTGATCTGGTAGTTTCTGCCCACTCCCTTGATTCCGATGAGAACTCCCTCGATCTGCATGGGGAAGATATTCACTCCCTTGAGGATCATCATGTCGTCGCTGCGGCCAGAAATCCGGGAGATCTTCCGGTGGGTCCTCCCGCATGTGCAGGGTTCGCTGCTCAGCGTGGTGAGATCTTTGGTTCGGTACCGGATGATGGGCATGGCTTCCCTTGCCAGCGTGGTTATGACGAGTTCACCTCTCTGTCCGATTTCCACGGGCTGAAGCGTTGAGGGATCAATGATCTCTACGAGGAAATCATCTTCCCAGATGTGCATGCCGTTCTTGTGCTGGCACTCGAACGCGACACCCGGTCCGTTCATTTCGGAGAGGCCGTATGAGTTGTAGGCATTGATCCCGAAAAAGTCCTCCACCTTTTTTCTCGTCTCCTCGGTATGGGGCTCGGCACCCAGTATGGCGCACGTGAACTGAGGGAATTCTTCTCTCGGATCAATGCCCATTGATTCCAGGGTGTCTGCAAGGTGAAGTGCGTAGCTCGGTATCACATGAATCACTGTTGTCCCGAAATCCTTCATGAACTTCAATTGCCTCTTGGTGTTCCCCGGCCCGGTGGGGATGGTGAGGCATCCCAGGCGTTCTGCTCCGTAGTGAAGACCCAGGCCGCCGGTGAATAACCCATACCCGATCATATTCTGAAAGACATCGCCTTTTCTCACCCCGATCATGTACAGGCAGCGACTGACCAGATCTGTCCACCTGTCGATATCACCCAAGGAGTGGTACACGACCGTGGGTGTTCCTGTGGTTCCCGATGACGAGTGCAGCCGTACCACCTCATCAAGCGATGTGCACACCATACCAAAGGGGTAGGCGTCCCGCAGGTCCTGTTTGGTGGTGAACGGGAGTTTTGTGATGTCGGATAGGTCAGTGATAGAGAAGTCCCGAATCCCTTTCTCCTGGTAGAATGGGGCCTTCGATGCGCGGTTCAGTGTTTCCTTCAATCTCTTCAGTTGGAGGTCTTCAAGTCGATCTCTTGAAATGGTCTCATGATCCCTGTTCCAGTACACGCCTCTTCTCCCTCTTGTCAGATTTGAATTCGCACTAAGAGCTACCATTAACGGATATGCATGTCAAATGAGTCAAGATCTGTGATTGAATGATATATCCCACGGGTTTCTTTCTTTACGGCGCGTGTATTCACGTGGGAAAGATTCAGGAAAACACGTAGATCTGGTTTCTCGAATTGATTCCTCTTTGAACCTGAATAAAATCTTCACGCCTGATTGTAAGGGGAATCAGATGGTTCCATGCAGCGAGAAACCCTGCGTTTCATCACGCAGCACAGAAACCCCGGGTGCCCGCAAACCAGGACAGTGTGACCAGGGATGAACAGGTCTACTGAGCAGGCTCTGCAGGGGCAGCAGGTGCTGTCGGGGGTGCGGGTTCGCTGCTCGACTCCGGAGTGGGCAGGGGTCCGGGTACTGTCGTCTGGGTCTGCATCACGCTCTGTGAGGGTTTTTCAAAGGCAAAATATCCAAGTGTGAGCGAAGTGAGCATGAAGACGATCACCAGCACCCGTGTGGCCTTGTTCAGAAAATCAGCAGGTCCTGCACTTCCGAAGAGGGCCTGTGATCCAGCTCCGCCAAACACCGCTCCAATGTCAGCACCCTTGCCTGACTGGAGGAGAACCGCAACAATCAGGCAGACCGAAACCACTATGTGAATGGTCAGTAGAAATCCGTACATTTTTTTCTCACCTTCTGAATCGTATTATCCTTTCGAAAGATGCCGCATCCAGACTAGCACCGCCTACAAGGGCACCATCGATGTCTTCCTCGGCCATGAGAGCATCAATATTGTCCGGTTTCACGCTCCCACCATAGAGGATTCGGGTCGTATCCGAGATCTCTTTCCCGAAGAGGTCTGAAAGTATGCCCCGGATGTACGCATGAACCTCCTGTGCGATCTGGGGCGTGGCCGTCTTCCCTGTGCCGATTGCCCAGATCGGTTCATACGCCACCACAATGCCACGAGCTTGATCCTTGTTGAGCTGGGAGAGTCCCCGTGTCACCTGACCATGAATCACTGTGAAGGTCTGTCCCTGTTCCCGCTGCTGCAGGGTTTCTCCAACGCAGACAATGGGGGTCAGGGATGCGGACAGTGCAGCCTTGATGCGCCTGTTTACTGTTTCATCGGTTTCGGAAAAGTACTGTCTTCGCTCTGAGTGTCCTATGATCACGTGGGTTGCACCAATGCTCGCAAGCATTGCCGGCCCGATTTCTCCCGTGAAGGCACCCTGTTCCTCCCAGAACACGTTCTGTGAACCGACCGAGACCGGAGTATGTGCAAACGCTGCTGCCAGCCGGCTAATATAGATGTATGGAGGGCAGATGAGCACCTCTCTGTCGTCATCGAGTTTGACGAGGCGCTTTTTCAGGTCTGTGGCAAAACTCTCGGCCTCGCCATTGGTCTTGAACATCTTCCAGTTCCCGGCTATCAGGGGTTTTCTCATGCGCTCGATTCCTTATTGTTCCAGTGCCACAACGCCTGGAAGTTCTCTGCCTCCGAGCATCTCGAGGAATGCGCCACCTGCTGTGGAGACGAAATCGATCCTATCCTCAACCTTGCTCTTGTGGAGTGCAGCATCTGTATCACCACCGCCGACAATGGTCAATGCATTTGATGCTGCAATATCGTTGGTGATGGAAAGCGTTCCCTGGGCAAACTCGTCGATCTCGAACATACCCATTGGCCCATTCCACACGATGGTTTTGCAGTCACTGAGTGCTTCTGAGAAGAGAGTAGCAGATGCCGGCCCGATGTCCAGACCTATGAGATCAGGGGTGATCTCCTGGATCGTTCGAACGACGGTGTGCACCCCCTCTTTTGCCTCAGAGGCACAGATGCAGTCGACAGGTAGGTAGAGTTTGATGCCTGTTTGCCTCGCCTTTTCCATGATGGTGCGGGCTTTGTCCAGAAGGTCATCTTCCACGAGTGATTTGCCGATGCCCTCTCCGAGGGATTTGACGAATGTAAATGCCATGCCACCGCCGATGATGAGCTTGTCCACTTTGTCGATAAGATTCTCCAGTATCTCGAGCTTGCCTGATACCTTTGCCCCGCCGACCACAGCAACAAAGGGTCTCTGGGGATTCTTGAGGGCCTTGTTGATATGGTCAACCTCTCTGAGAAGGAGAAAGCCGGCTGCCTTTTCTGAGATGTGATTACACACGCCGACATTTGATGCATGTGCTCGGTGGGCGGTGGCAAAGGCATCGTTGACGAAGCAGTCACCAAGGGATGCAAGCTCCTGTGCGAATCCTGGGTCGTTTTTCTCTTCTTCGATATGAAAGCGCAGGTTTTCCAGGAGGAGAACATCTCCTGAATTGAGCTTGTCAACCATGGCCTTCACTTTATCCCCGATGCAATCGGGAGCCATATCCACTTTGGTTCCCAGGAGTTCGGAAAGCCTTCGCGCCACGGGAAGCAGACTCTTCTTTTTATCCACCTTCCCCTTGGGTCTGCCCAGGTGTGACATAAGCACGACTTTGGCGCCAGCATCCACAGCATACTGGATCGTTGGGAGCGCAGCCCGTATGCGTGCGTCGTCCCGAATGCCCAAATTCTCGTCGAGGGGTACATTGAAATCCACTCTGATCAGCACCCTTTTTGATTTCAAGTCCAAGTCTTTGATGGACTGAATACCCATTGTGTCTCCTCCTTGCACGGTATGTAGTTCGGGTCATGGTTATGGTAGAACTGTAACGAGAGGATATATCTATGAAAAATAAAGGCTCATGTCAATATTGGACCCTTTACAAAGTTGCGCGCATCCCGTTAAATATCATACTAGTCGTACACTGTCTATTATCAAGAGGCAGGGGCTGTCAATTGGGTTTGCGGGATGAATGAGGACGAACAGAGGCTCTCACCACTGGTGAATACACTCGGAGATCAGTTTCGCACCCTCGTCCGTAATCTCAGAGAAGGAAACCGGAAAAAGGCAGTCATCCTGGCCGATGAGGCCAGAGAGCAGATCTCTGCCAAAGGGATAGCCATTGTCTCACAGGATCTCATCGAACGCATGGCCCAGTCCCAGGCGTTCAGGAATTCCCTGATTAATTCACCATCCATAGTACCCGGTATCGGGACCATTCTTTCTTTTGCGATGCTCAGCATCGAAAATTTCTTCATCCTCGATCAATCCGTAACGCTCATTCTCGCCCTCGCCCACCTCAGAGGTCTCAGGTTTCAGAAGGGAGACACATCGGAGGAGGAGTTTATCATCCGCATCCTCGGGGAGGCATTCGGTATTGTGGAAGATCAGGATCAGAGCAGTTCAGGAACGATCATCAGGAGTTATGTAACAGAAACCCTTCCCCGGCGGTACGTCAACAAAAGCATTGACAGGGGCATGAGGAAACTGATGACACGGATCCTTCCCTACAGAAGAAAATCCCGCCTGCTGCCAGGCGGTGTGGGGCTTGTCATGTCTGCTGCGAATGCGTATGAAACGTTAGTTCGGGTCGGGCAGTCGACCTTGAAGCATATCAAAAGGATACAGCAAGGCGAAGAACCTCCTTCGTAGCGCTCTCGAGAGGAGATCTAGAGCCGATAGACTTCTTTATCCCAGAGCTTTACCCAGTTTCTTTTGAGGACGTCGGTGGCAACCGTGATGTTGTCGACTTCCATTATGATGATAGGATTTGATGCCCGTCCTATGTAGGGATACATGGTTATGGCATTGATCTTTGCGTCACGAAGTGGCTTGAGTACAGCATTCATGCCGCCGGGGTGATCAGGCATCTCCACGGCAAGGACATCTGTCTCGATGAATTCTATTTCTTCTGCCTTGAGGGCGTTTTTCGCTTTTTTCGGATCATCAACTACGATGCAGATGGATGATATCTCTGTAGATTCCGGGCCCACTGAGATCGCCCGGATGTTCACCCCATGTTTTCCCAGGACATCGCTGAGGTACGAGAGTTTACCGGAAACGTTCGCGGTCTCGAGACGCAATTGCTTGACAGGCATGTCCTATGTCTCCTTTGCGAAAAAATCATATCCAACCTGCAGGGCTTCGATGTTCTTGTCCTTGAATTTTGCCTTGGACTTCCCCAGGATTGTCTCCATGTTGTCCACGATGGTGGATAGTTTGACCTGATGGGTCTTGCTCACGAAAGCACCGAGCATGACCATGTTGGCGTACTGCTCGCCCACAGTGTTTTTTGCAAGATCATTGACCGGTATCTCCACCAGTTCGACATCACCGCGGACCGGCCTATCCTTCACGATGCTCGTGTTGATGAAAACCTCTCCCCCCGAGGCGCTCAGATTCTGAAGCCTGAGAAGGGACTCATTGTCCATGACGACAAGATAGTCGGGAGATGATGCAACGGGGGAGGCGATTTCCTCGTCCGATATGGCAATCGTGCAGGACGTTACCCCGCCGCGCATTTCAGCACCATAGGAGGGGAGATAGGTCACGTTGTGGCCTTCCAGCATGGCGGCCCACGCGAGGCAGAGACCCGAGAAGAGGATTCCCTGTCCGCCTATTCCGCTCATGATCGTCTTCTGTAGCATGTCTATGTTCCTTTTTTTCGTGTCGCGTCTTTCATCACGCCAATGGGGTATTCCACCTCCATCTTCTCTTCCAGGTACGTGAACGCTTCTACCGGGGTTATCTTCCAGTTCGTCGGACACGGAGAGAGGACCTCCACCAGGGAATACCCGAGACCGGCAATCTGGACCTCCAAGGCCTTTTTTATGGCTTTTTTTGTGGTCATGACTTTTGCCGGTGTCGCCAGAGATGTGCGTGCCACATACGCCGCACCGGGGAGTGTTGAGATGAGCTCGGTGATCTTCAGGGGATAGCCCTCCACGTCTGGTCTCCTCCCAAGGGGGGATGTGGTGGTCTTCTGTCCCAGGATTGTGGTAGGTGCCATCTGTCCTCCTGTCATCCCGTAGACGGCATTGTTGACGAATATGCTGGTGATGAGCTCACCGCGATTGGCGGCGTGCAGCGTTTCAGCGGTCCCGATCGCTGCCATGTCACCGTCTCCCTGATAGGTGAAGATGATCCGATCCGGACGTGCGCGCTTGAATCCCGTTGCTACGGCACACCCTCTCCCGTGTGCAGCTTCACACATGTCGATGTCGAAGTAATTGTATGCAAGGACGGCACAGCCGGCAGGGGGAATTCCTATGATCCTGCCTCGCAGGTCCATCTCGTCGATGATCTCGGCGAGCAGGCGATGGATGATTGAATGTCCGCACCCCGGACAGTAGTGGTAGGGAACGGGCTTCAAGCATGAAGGCCTGGAAAATACCTTTTTCATCCCTTACAGTTCCTTCTGCATCCAGTAGCGTTCGATGATCCGGGCGATCTCCTGGGGTAAGGGAACAATACCCCCTGGTCTACCGTAGAATTCGCAGTCTACCTTGCCGCCCACGGCAAGCTTGACGTCGTCGATCATCTGCCCCGTGCTCATCTCGAATACGAGGAATAGTTTCGTCTTCTTCATGAGATTTCCGATGGCTTCATCCGGAAACGGCCACAGGGTTATAGGTCTGAAGAGTCCAACTTTGAGTCCATCGCTTCGCACCCGTTTCACCGCACCCTTTGCGATCCTGGCAGCGGTTCCGTAGGCGATGATGGTGAGCTTTGCATCGTCTGTCATGAATTCTTCATAGCGAGGAAGACTTTTTCTCATGAGATCGTACTTGCGTTTCAGCTTCCAGTTATGCTCCTCCATATCTCTGGTATCGAGGATCAGGGATTTGATGATCCGTGAGGGCCTGTCCTGGGCTCCATCGAGGATGTAATCCTTGGGAGGGAGTTCGATTTCTTCACGCTCGTGCACGTAGATCGGCTCTACCATCTGTCCCATCATGCCGTCACCGAGGATCATGACCGGAGTCCGGTAAATGTCGGCGACGTCGAATGACTCCATGGTGAAGTCGTACAGCTCCTGGATTGTGGCAGGCGCATACACGGGCATGCGGTAGTCTCCATGTCCGCCCCCGCGCGTGGCCTGGTAGTAATCGCCCTGGCTGGGGGCTATGTTGCCCAGACCAGGACCGCCCCTGTTGATATTGATGATGACGGCGGGAAGTTCCATGGCGGCGAGGAATGAAAGGCCTTCCTGCTTCAGGCTGATCCCTGGGGATGAGGAACTCGTCATGGCCCTGATCCCTGTCGCTGCAGCCCCGAGAACCATATTGATGGATGCGATTTCGCTCTCTCCCTGCAGGAACACCCTCCCGACCTCTGACATCCGGCGGGCCATGTATTCCGGGATTTCGTTCTGAGGTGTTATGGGATACCCGAAGTAGCAGGAACACCCGGCGCGAACTGCTGCCTCTCCGATCGCATCGGACCCCTTCATCAGGATTTTCTCACCATTATTCACGATACACCTCGATCGCAATTTCTGGGCACATTACTGCACACAGGGTACAGGCCCTGCAGGTTTCCTTGATGTATTCCGCAGGATGAAACCCCCTATGATTCAACCCTTCGGAAATGCGGATTGCCTCATCAGGACAGACAGTTATGCACAGTTCACAACTCTTGCACAGATTCTGATCAATGGTGATCTTTCCCTTTGCTGCCATACCGAATGCTTTCTTTCCTATAAAGTGGACCGTTATGTAACATCAAAAATCAATTCTGTACAGTGTGATTTTCCTTGTGATCACCAGGCACTCGTGTGAATCTCGGTTTTTGAACACCCACATCTGAGTGTGTGTGCGACGAATGATCCCACGAGTACATACTTGATCGGCGAAGAAATACAGAAGAGAAGCAGGAGTAGCGTGCCCTATCCGTGGGTATGGGTCCTTTGGATAGTCTAAAGCAGGAACTCTTTGAGAATAAACCCTATTCCATGGATGGACCCCTTGAAATACAGAAGAACGGCCCTATATAAACTGAAAAAAACGGAGGTGAGAGTATGATTCGGATCGGAAGACCTGGTTGGACATGGGACCCATTCAGGGAAATGGATCGGTTCCAGCAGGATATTAGCAGCCTGTTTTCCGGGGTGAATCGTTTTCCTGCGAGAACATACCCTGCATTGAATGTATACACCGGGGACGAAGACGTGGTCATCACGTCGGAGATTCCTGGGATCGATCCCGCGGATATCGACCTGTCGGTGACCGGCGATATGCTCACGATCAAAGGAACGCGGAAGAATCCGCAGTTGAAGAATGATGAAAGGTGGCACCGAAGAGAACGTGGATACGGCAATTTTTACAGAACCTTGAAGCTGCCGTACAATGTTGACGGGAACAAGGTGAGCGCAGATTACACGAGAGGAGTCCTCAAGATCGTGCTGCCGAGAGCGGAAGCTGACAAGCCACGGAAGATAACCGTGAAAGCCGAAAAATAACAAGGAGGTGAATGTCTATGGCTGAGAAAGGAAAAACCTTGAAGGCTGCTGAAAAGGCAGAAGTTCAGGAGAGCGCTGTTGCGGAGCGGACAAAGGATCGTCGGACCTTTATCCCGAATGTGGACATCACCGAGACCGCCCATGCCCTCATGATCCACGCAGACATGCCGGGCGCTGACGAGAGAAACCTCAACATCACACTGGAAAATGATGTGCTGACTATCGAGGCCCAGGTCGAGGACATTCGGGTGAAAGACCATACCCTCTCCTATGCAGAGTACGAAGTTGGCGACTACTACAGGGCGTTCACTATCAACGAGGCTGTTGATCGGGAAAAGATCGAGGCCACACTGAAAAACGGCGTTCTGAGTGTCGTATTGCCAAAGGCAGAAGAGGCTAAAACGAAGAGTATTCCCATCAAGTCGCGATAAGGAGGTGAGACTATGGCTATGAAATATATGACTCCATGGAAGTGGGGAAGGAGAAGCGTCCCTGCAGGCAGGGAGTACGAGGGACATCCCCTCGACGTTTTCCGAAGAGAGATGGACAGACTCTTCGATGATTTCTTTAGAGGATTCGGATTGAGGGCGTTCGGTGAAGAGGCCGAACCGTTTGCAAAGTTCAATCCTCAGGTCAATATGACCGAAGATGAGAAATCCATCTATGTCACGGCAGAGCTCCCGGGAATGGATGAAAAGGATATCGAGATCAATCTGACCAAGGATTCGATCACCATCAAGGGAGAGAAGAAAGAGGAAAGCGAGGAGAAGGACAAGGATGCATATTACGTCGAGCGTTCTTTCGGCTCATTCATGAGGGTGCTCCCCTTGCCGCAGGACGTGGATAGCGATAAGGCAGACGCGTCCTTCAAGAAGGGGGTGTTGAGTATCACCCTGCCGAAGATCGAGAAAGAAGCGAAGGCACATAAGAAAATCAAGATCAAGAGTGAATGACCACTCTGTCCGCGATCGACGTACAGAGAGGAGGGTGTGTTCCCCTCCTCTTTTTGTTTGTTCCTTCAGCGTTTCATCTCCCAGATGCAGGGTCTGGACTGTATTCTGTATACCTGGATCGAAATATACCTTGAATCTTTCAACAACTTGATTTTACAGGCTGGACAACCTAATAGAAAAAGAAAAGAGTACAGGAAAAATCCATACAGGAGAGTACAGAGATGGATGTCAATAAATTTACGCAGAAATCACAAGAAGCTATTCAGACTGCTCAGAACATTGCAGTCCGATACGGGCATACAGAGCTCGATGTGGAACATGTACTCCTCTCACTGGTGGAGCAGACTGATGGACTGATTCCGCGCCTGTTCACAAAGATGGACGTGCCGATCGATTCCTTTACCGGTGGGGTTCAGAAGGAAATCGAACGCAGACCAAAGATCTCTGGCCCAGGTGCTGAGCCAGGAAAGGTATATGTAACTCAGAGGTTCAACAAGATCCTGGTGAAGGCAAAAGACGAGGCCATCAGGCTTAAAGATGAGTATGTATCTGTCGAGCACCTGCTCTTTGCCATGATTGATGAGGGAAAATCTACCCCTGCGGGGAAGATCCTTGCTCAGTTCAACGTGACAAAGGACCGGGTGTTGAGTGCGCTGACGTCCATTCGGGGAAATCAGCGTGTAACCAGCGACAATCCCGAGACAGCCTACGAGGCATTGGAAAAGTACGGCATCGACCTCGTGGCTCAGGCCAATCTCGGCAAGCTCGACCCGGTGATCGGCAGGGATGCCGAGATCAGGAGGGTAATCAGGATCCTTTCCCGGAAGACGAAGAACAACCCGGTCCTCATCGGGGAGCCGGGTGTTGGAAAAACAGCGATCGTGGAAGGCCTTGCCCAGAGAATTGTTCGGGGTGACGTTCCAGAAGGGCTCAAGGACAAAACGATTTTCGCTCTCGACATGGGATCACTGGTGGCGGGTGCGAAATTCCGGGGAGAGTTCGAGGAGCGCCTCAAGGCGGTCCTCAGTGAGATCAAGGCGAGCGAGGGCAGGATTCTTCTGTTCATCGATGAGCTGCACAACATCGTCGGAGCGGGCCGGGCGGAGGGTTCAATGGATGCCGGCAACATGCTCAAGCCCATGCTCGCCAGAGGTGAACTCCACTGCATCGGGGCGACTACCCTCGATGAATACCGGAAGTATATAGAAAAGGACAAGGCTCTTGAGCGTCGGTTCCAGCCGGTGACCATCGACCCCCCCACCGTGGAGGATACGGTATCGATCCTGAGAGGGTTGAAGGAACGCTTCGAGGTGCACCATGGCGTGAAGATCCAGGATAATGCCCTAGTGGGTGCTGCGGTGCTCTCGAACCGCTACATCACCGACAGGTTTCTCCCGGACAAGGCCATTGACCTTGTGGATGAGGCGTGTGCCATGATCAGGACGGAGATCGATTCCATGCCCGCCGAACTTGACGAGGTCACGCGCAAGGTCATGCAGCTCGAAATCGAAGAGGCTGCCCTCAAAAAGGAAAAGGACAAGGCGAGCAAAACGCGTCTCGAGGAACTCCGCAGGGAGCTTGGAGATCTCAAGGAACAGGTCCATACCATGCGGGCACAGTGGGATGAGGAGAAGGAGTCCATTCACAAGCTCACCGCACTGAGGGAAGAGATCGAGGAAACCAAGCGCCTCATTGAGCGTGCCGAAAGGGAATATGATCTAAACAAGGCAGCTGAGCTCAGGCACGGCAAACTCCCCACCCTCGAGGCAAAACTTTCTGAGGCGGAGCAGGCATCAAGCACCAGAGAACGACGGCTCCTGAGAGAGAATGTGACCGAAGATGTGATAGCGGACATCGTTTCCCGCTGGACTGGAATCCCGGTTTCCCGGCTCGTGGAAGGAGAGAAGGAAAAACTCCTCAGGCTCGATGAAATTCTTCACAGGCGAGTTGTGGGGCAGGACGAGGCGGTGCAGGCCGTCGCGGATGCTGTCATCAGGGCACGTTCAGGGATCAAGGATCCCCGGAGACCCATCGGGTCGTTCATTTTCCTTGGGCCGACTGGGGTGGGAAAAACCGAGCTCGCCAAGACCCTTGCCGAGGCATTGTTCGATTCTGAGGAGAACATGGTCCGCATTGACATGAGCGAATACATGGAAAAGCACACGGTATCTCGACTCATCGGATCACCTCCTGGATATGTCGGGTATGAGGAAGGGGGACAGCTCACAGAGGCGGTCAGGCGCAAGCCCTACTCGGTGGTTCTCTTTGACGAGATTGAAAAGGCGCACCACGATGTCTTCAATGTCCTTCTGCAGATACTCGATGACGGGAGAGTCACCGATTCCCACGGCAGGACCGTGAATTTCAAGAATACTGTCATCATCATGACATCGAACATTGGTTCCCACGAGCTGGTGGAAGGGGTCACCGCTGATGGAGAAATCAATGAACGGGCCCGTTCATCCGTGATGTCAGAGCTGCGTATGCAGTTCAGGCCCGAGTTTCTCAATCGGGTGGACGAGGTAGTCCTGTTCAAGGCGCTCACTCTGAACGAGATCAAGAAGATCGTGGATCTTCTCGTAGAGGAGCTCCAGAAAAGGCTGGCCGAGAGGGAGATCACCTTCTCCCTGAGCGATGCTGCCAAGGAGTTCATCGCCCGTGAAGGCTTCGATCCGGTCTACGGTGCGCGTCCCCTCAAGCGGTTTCTGCAGCGTGAGCTCGAGACCAAGCTTGGCAGAGCGCTCATTGCTGGGGAGATCATGGACGGCTCCACGGTTGTTGTTGACATGAAGGATTCACAACTCAGGTTCGACATCAGCACTGCACAGGATGTTTCCGAAGGGAAACGCGCTGCACTGTAGGAGAGAAACCGGGGGGGATGCATACTCCCCCCCCTTTTCAAAAACCCCCTTTTTGTCACTACCTCACTGCGGGCATACATATAACAATAAAACTGTAAGACAAACTATCGTTACTAGATAACCTGTGAAAAGCGTTTGTCAAGCATCCGGATTGTTTTTTTCTGAATTCTGTAGAATGAAATGCCTGATGGCGTCCCGGTACCTGTCTGCATGGCGTGATATGAAGGCATCAATGTGCCCCACACCATCCAGGATTATCAATTCCTTGGGATCTGACGCAATTTCGTGCATTTTGATGGAGTGAGAATAGGGAACGACCATATCGCTTGTACCGTGGATGAACAGCTTGGGGACACTGCTTCTGGAAAGGGTGTCCAGTGCCGAGAGTCCTTCCCTTGGAACAGTGCATTCAATGGAGGGATACGCCTCTGCGAACAGATCGTGGAACGAATACAGGCCTGCCTCAAGGATTGCTCCCTTGATCTGTGGGAATTCCGGAAGGATCCGGGCAAGGGTATAGGCTCCCATTGACTGTCCGAAGCCGAAGACAACATGACCGAAGACATGGGGATGGTCGAAGACGTGCCGGAACACCACCCGGGCGTCCTGCTGGATGCCGGAGAGCGTGGGTGAACCCTTGGATTGCCCGTATCCGCTGTAGTCGAATGCCAGGAGTGCATACCCCATGTCCAGAAGGAAGAGGGATCCCGTGATGTGGGACGTCATGTTTTCAGCGTTACCGTGCAGATGAACGATGGTAATCTGCTGACTTGAGGAGGCCTTTGGAAGGACATGCCAGCAGTGAATCCTTCCATCTACCCAGATATCATGCCGTGGATATCCCTGGGTCTGGGGGTCGAAATAGATATACGGATCCGGATAGAAGCAGTTCCGTTCGGTGATCTTCATGCCCGTGAATATAGAGGAATCGAGCATCGTGTGCAAGAGCTCACTTGACTATATCTTCCAGAGGCATGGTATAGGGAATACATGAGACAGGTGGTCACATTCCTCTCTGACTTTGGCAGCAGAGATGCGTACGTAGCCCAGGTGAAGGCCGTTATTCTGAGCGGGTTTCCCGACTGTACCATCGTTGATGTAACCCACGATGTTCCCGCCTATGGCATTCTCTCTGCTGCGTGGCTCCTCTCTACAACGTACGCTCACTTTCCCAAGGGGACCATCCACCTTGCGGTCGTGGATCCGGGTGTGGGGACAGACAGGGCCATTCTCCTTCTCAGGAAGCACGATCACATCTTTATCGGACCTGACAACGGGCTGTTTTCCTTTCTTCTCCCGGCACAGGAAGTGAGCACGGTCACCTGGAGACCCGCGGACAAGATATCTACGACCTTCCACGGCAGAGATCTCTTTGCCCCCCTTGTGGTCAAGGCGCTGAAAAACCCTTCACTGGAGACAATCACACGACAGAAGCATACTCCTTTCTGCCTCGATATCCTCACCCCACAGGTCGTACACGTGGATACCTTCGGGAACATCATCACGAACATTCCCTGCGACAGGCTTGACCCAGGGTGTGAGATTGTTATCAACGGCAAGGCTGTGACGCGAATCGTCACGACATTCTCAGAGATCCTTCCGGGTGAAACAGCGCTGTACTGCGGGAGCGCATCCACTGTGGAGGTTGCGTCATGCAGAGACTCTGCGGCGGAGCAGCTCGGTGCGAAGGTGGGAATGCAGGTGCTGATCCGTTGACGAGAACGTTCCGGTCACGGCCTGGGACCGAAAATCATGGTCCCGATCCTCACCATGGTGGCCCCTTCTTCCAGGGCAATCTGGTACGAGTCACTCATCCCCATGGACAGGTGCTTCATTTCGACATGTGGGATGGTGAGGGAGGAGATCTCGTCGAATAGGGCTCTGATCTCCCTGAAATAGGGCCTGAGCCCCTCGGGGTCGTCCAGGAAAGGACCCATGGTCATGAGTCCCTGCACCCTGATGTTGGGCATCGTCCGTATCTCATCGATAAGAGCCTTCACATGCTCGGGCATCACCCCTGACTTCTGTTCCTCGTGAGCGATATTCACCTCGATGAGCACGGGCATGATCTTGCCATGCTTGAGGGCATGCTGATCGATGACAATGGCGAGTTCAGCAGAATCAACTGTCTCGATCATGTCGAAGAGCGGAACAATGTGCTTGACCTTGTTTTTCTGGACATGCCCGATGAAATGCCAGTTCGCCCGATCGCCAATCTCACCGATCACTGCGCGGGATTCCTGGAGATAGTTCTCGCCCACGGCGGTAATCCCTGCATCGATAGCTTCGCTGATCTCTGCAGCAGAGCGTGACTTTGCAGCTGCTACGAGGGTGACATGCTTCGGTATTTCTTTCAGTATCCGATGGACATTGTCACCGATCGTCCCCATCCCTTTTCCCTATTCTCAACCGTCAGGTGTTGTCAACCGGGAAGAGGGTGAAACCGAGTTGTTGGTGATTGGTCATCACCACTGAAGACCGGCCTCGGCAAAAGGACCGGTGCACCTCATATCCATCTCGATGCCCTTGTAGTCGAAGAGGATTGTTTCATCGCGGTATCCCCCGGCGATAAAGACAGGGCCTAGGGGCCGGATCTTCAATCGTGAGATCAGGCTGAAGATTCGGTTATCTCCATACGAGACGCCACGGGCCTCGACTTCGAGGGCGAGGTGTTTCACTGGGTAGATTTGCACGGCGCCGTAGAGCAGCGGAAATGCCACGGTGAAATCTTCGGATTCGTCCAGCCCGGTGGATACCTCTTCGATCTGTGCCTTCAGGTCGATCATCCGGGCATCGAGTCCGACTTCACAATTGAGGATGCCAGCGGTCGCGATTCCGAGGAAGGGTATCGTGTAGTACAGGCCAACATCATAGATGTTGAGGGTGAGGAATGCATCGAGCTCTACACCGGGTGAGAAGGTCGTGTCACCAAAGTTCAGTGAAAAAGGCAATACACCGGGTCCGGAGAATTCCATTGGTGTCGCCATGAGATAGAGATTGGGGAAGAAAGGAATGTCCAGCTTCAACCTCCCGGACAGGCGCCACGGCTCATCCAGATCGAAGACGTCATCCAATTCAAGGATGTCAGCCTCAGTCAGGGCGTCATAGGATACTTCACCGGCAAGTGACGGCTTCCATGCTGTAACTGCGAACTCAAAACCCAGAGAGAGCCCCTGGGTCGGAATCAGGATTACGAGAACCAGGCCACATACAATCTTGTACAGTCTCATGCCTTCTCCTCCGGTTTGTGTCAGTTACGAAAACGGTGTCGCATGTACTCCCTCTCTCTTCTTTCGGTTCACGCCTCCATGAAGATAAGTCTCTTCGAAGACGAGAGCCCCGCACAGGTCTCCTCGATGAATGATACCTCCCATGCCTAATATTACTCTCTCGATCTATGATTGCAACGACTGTCTTCAATAAAGTGTGCACCTCGTGTATATGTCTGTGTAGACAATGTGTAGAGGAAGACGGAATCCGGGAAATATCCGTTGCGTATTCAGTGCGGTGAGCGAAAAAATTCCAGTTGACTTGCGCAGAGACACCATGTATTCAAACACGGCAATCGGTTGCCGATAACCGGGGGAGTGATATGTTTTCATATGAAGAGATTGAGCGGAAAAGCATCATTATTCTGAGGATTCTGAATCAGGCACAGCAGCCGCTTGGTGCCCGTATCATTGCCCGCAGGATGAAGGACTATGGCATAAGCCTTTCCGAGAGGGCGGTACGATACCACCTCCAGTTCATGGATCAGAAGGAACTCACACGATTCATAGGAAGGAGGGACGGCAGAGTCATCACGGAAAAAGGGGTAGAGGAACTCCGGAATGCCAGGGTGCAGGACAAGGTGGGGTATGCCATCTCAAGGATAGAGATCCTGGCGTATAAGACCTCGTTCGATCCTGTGCGCAAGCAGGGCATGGTCCCCATGAACATATCCATTTTTGAACGGAAGAGGTTCACGGAGGCCCTCGGACACATGAAGGGGGCCTTTGACAAGGGCCTCTGTGTCAGCGACCTCGTGGGGATTGCTCATGAAGGTCAGTTCCTGGGAGATGTCCATGTGCCGGAAGGACATGTTGGCCTTGCATCCGTGTGCAGCATCGTGTTCAACGGAGTGCTGCTCAAGCGCGGAATCCCCATGGATTCGAAATTCGGGGGCATTCTCCAGTTGCACGAGAACAGGCCGATGCGATTTGTTGAGCTTATCCACTATTCCGGTACCTCATTGGACCCTTCCGAGGCATTCATCAATGCAAAGATGACCCGAGTGAAGGATGCCATCGAATATGGCGAAGGAAAGATCCTTGCAAATTTCAGGGAGGTAGCCGGTATCTGCCGGGACAGTGTCGAAGAGGTTGTGGCCATGCTTGGTGCCGTGGGCATCCGATCCCTGCTCCAGATGGGAAAGATGGGTGACCCCATCTGCCAGGTAAATGTTGACGTGAACAAGGTGGGAATGATTCTCATCGGAGGCCTGAACCCGGTTGCTGCAGCCCGGGAGGCCGGGATCGAGGCAGAGAATCTTGCAATGTCCACGGTGATGGACTTCACGGACTTGAAGCCGTTTTCTGTAGTCTGCAGAGAATTTGAATAAGATATCTTTGAGAATGAACCCTGGAAAGGAGAATTTTTTCTATGCCGATTGTCACCAGAGCACTTGAATTGGTTAGGGAGAAGAATCCCAATGAACCATCGTTCCTGCAGTCTGTCACCGAGGTACTCGAATCACTCAGGCCAGTGCTGGAGAGAAACAAGAAGTATCGAGATACCAACATACTCGAACGCATCGTCGAGCCCGAGCGCGTGATCATGTTCAGGGTCCCGTGGCAGGATGACAAGGGTCAGTTCCACGTCAACAGGGGATTCCGTGTGGAGTTCAACAGTGCGATCGGCCCGTACAAAGGCGGGCTCAGATTCCACCCGACGGTGAATCTGGACATCCTCAAGTTCCTTGGATTTGAACAGGTCTTCAAGAATTCGCTCACCACGCTGCCCATGGGCGGAGGGAAGGGCGGGTCGGATTTCGACCCCAAGGGCAAGACAGACAGTGAGGTCATGAGGTTCTGTCAGTCGTTCATGACGGAGCTCTTTCGTCACATCGGTCCGGATACCGATGTCCCTGCAGGAGATATTGGGGTGGGCGCACGTGAGATCGGATTTCTCTTCGGGCAGTACAAACGGCTGCGCAACGAGTTCACCCCGGTGCTCACCGGAAAGTCCCTGTGCTACGGCGGATCTTTGATCAGGCCGGAGGCAACCGGGTATGGTGCCGTGTACTTCGCCGATGAGATGCTCAAGACCCGGGACGAGGGGCTCAAGGGGAAGGTCTGTACGGTATCCGGTTCGGGCAATGTCGCCCAGTATACCGTGGAGAAGCTCCTGCAGTTCGACGCAAAAGTGGTTTCCTTGTCCGATTCCAACGGGACCATCTACGACAAGGAAGGCATCGACGAAGAGAAGCTCAACTGGGTCATGGAGCTCAAGAACATCCACCGAGGGAGAATCAAGGAGTACGCGGAAAAGTTCGGGGTGGAGTACTATGAAGGAAAACGCCCGTGGGGAATTCCCTGCGACTGCGCATTCCCCAGTGCTACCCAGAACGAAATCTCGGTGAAGGATGCTGAACAGCTCTTGAACAATGGCTGCTACGTCGTCTCAGAAGGGGCCAACATGCCCACCGTACCCGGAGGGATTGACCTTTTCCTGGAAAAGAAGATCCTCTATGGTCCAGGAAAGGCGGCAAACGCCGGCGGAGTCGCAGTGTCCGGCCTCGAGATGAGCCAGAATGCAATGCGTCTATGCTGGCCGCGTGAGGAAGTTGACGAACGGCTCCACCAGATCATGATCAACATCCACCGGAACTGCTACGAGACTGCGGCCGATCACGGCCAGCCAGGCAACTATGTCATCGGCGCCAACATCGCTGGATTCGTCAAAGTAGCCGATGCCATGATCTACCAGGGGCTCGTGTAAACGATATTTTTCGAGAACACGACTCCGTCGCACCCGGCTATCTCCAGAGATGGTAGGGTGTTTCACTGTGTAGTGACGGTTGCATCGATCAGAAACAATCCAGATGGCTTACAACATCTTCACCAGGGGCATGGTCTGTCTGAAGAGTGCCGCATAGAATCTTCTGAACAGGGAGATATCAAACAGTGACCGAATAGTCCTCAGCACTCTGAACTTCTCCGGCCTGAAGGTGCTCCGTGTTCCATCATAGTGCAGGTTCTCTATGGTGAAATTCTTCTGGAACAGGGAGACCATGAGCTGGTAGGTGATGATGGCAATCACGTCCCACGCCCTCCTGATGTGATCCTGGGGATAGTTGATCTTTTCCCCGAGAGCCATCCTGACAATCTCGAGGGAGTGGTAGACATCCAGTGGACTTCCCAGCAGTTCCCGTGCAGCCCAGAGCAGGTAGATACACCCACCGCAGTAGGATACAAGTGCGTGGGCTCCTGTGTCTTCGGCTTCTCTGAATTTCTTCGCCCCCTCGGAGATGATCTCAAAAGGGATCGTTGCATTCCTCGTCCATGAGGCACCCTTTCCAAAACCGCAGCACAGACCATTCTCCCGGTTGTGCTCCATCTCGACGAGGGTGCACCCGCAGCGTGTGAGGATTTCGCGGTGGGAGTCCCAGCACGACTGTCCAAAGGCCTTGGAATAACAGTTGTCATGAACCGTCACTGTCATGTTCAGCGGGTGTTTCGGCACGATATCGCCGATCCTGATCTTTTCCAGCAGCCAGTCGGTGAAGTTGACGAATTTCTGGTCATGGGAAACACCCATCTCCTGGGGATGAACTGTGGTGAAGAGGTAGTGGACGGCATCCAGCATAGGAACGATGGTCTTGACTCCCCAGGAATCCAGCTCATCTTGTGTCTGTTGGGCGATCTTTTGCACCACATCGAGATACCCACCCTGGTAGAGATATGCCCCTGCCTCCCACTGGTCGAGCCGGTCAATGGGGTGGAAGTGCTCCAGTAAGGAACTTCCTCCCACGATGAACGGAAAGAGGTGGAGATAGTTGCCAACCAGCATGACCTCGTCGCCTATTCCGGGTTCATAGTCCATCCACTGTGAAATCCAGCTCCGTTCCTCATCCGTGAGGAAGATGTTCAGGAGCTGCCAGATATTTGGGGTACTGGTCGGGCAGACAAACGAGTACAGGGGAGGAGCACCACGGCGGGTGTACAGATCGTTCCACCTCTCCTGGATAAGGCTGTAGGGGCGGGCATCCACCGGACAGTAGATATTGCAGGACATGCACGATGTACACATGCTCAGGACATGCTTCGACGGTTCACCGGCGATGAGCCGCCGTACCTCTGCCTGCGCCTCCTCGATGGGCAGCTCCATCACCGGGCAGAGATTCAGGCACTTCCCGCACGCATCACACAGGTCTTCCCGAAAGATCCGTCTCCTCTCAGGCATGATCACCTCCCTCCAGTGCACCTGAAGGCGCAGTTCGAACGGGCAGTTTCAGCATCGAACGCAAAAAGCTTTATGCAAGCTCGATCCTGGTGCGCCCGATGATCTCGTTTTTCACGGTCAGCGGAAGTTCGTCAAAATACGCACAGAAGCCCGCAACCCTCACCACGATTCCCGGGTATCTGCCGGGGTTGTCTCTCGCCTCTTCCAGGATTTCGGGGTCGAGGACGTTGAGCTGCATCTCCATGCCGCCCTTGGAAAAGAACCCTTTTGTAAGCGAGGTCATGACATCTCTCGCCTTTTCCTCCGTAAGGGTGGGCACGTCGAATCTCAGATTCAGGGCATACCCGTTTGGAGACAATGTGGAGTCGATCTTTGCAACTGAATTGAGCAGCGCGGTAGGGCCGAGCCTGTCTCTGCTGTTGCAGCACCCCAGACTCGCTGCGAAGGGTTCTCCCTTCTTCCTTCCGCTGGGGAGAGCCTCTGTCCTGTTTCCAAAGCCGACGTGGCAGGTGGAGGAATAGAATCCCGGAATGTATGGGCCGCCCCGGGTTGATGAATGTTGAGCCAGTGAGTCATGGTAGATCTGCACGACCTGGGCTGCGTAGGCATCCGGCAGTTCCTGATCGTTGCCGAACTTCGGCGCCTTCAGAAGTTCTGCATGGAGCTTCGGGCTGTGGGTAAAGTTCTGCTTGAGGGCCATGATCACCTCTGCGATCGTATGTGCCTTTTTCGTGAATACCACCTCGTCCAGGGCAGCAAGGGAATCGGCAACGTCAGCAACACCTACTCCCTGGATTCCGCTTGAGTTGTAGCGCGCACCGCCGGCAGTGATATCCTTCCCCTTCTGGAGGCACCCGTCCACGAGCATAGAGGAGAACGGGGTGGGGTGAAAATCTCGGTTGCCCTGTTCGATCACCGTGAGGTCATTGATCATGCGGTTCACCATGAAGTCCACTTGGACCCTGAATGCCTGGAGCACATCGTCCATGCTGGTAAATGTCACAGGATCAGGGGTTGCAGCCCCGAGCCTTCGCCGGGAGCAGAGTCTCCTTCCCTGGTTGAGGGCCAGGATCAGGCACAGGGGCAGGTTGAAGAGTGCGGCATCGGTGGAGCAGAAGCTCTTTCCAGGAATGGTGGGTTCCACACAGCCCACCACCCCGAAATTCCGTGCCTCGAATTCACTGTATCCGTGGGCAACCAGTGACGCGATGGTGATCTCGTCGTTGAAAAGCCCAGGAACTGCGTTTCCCACGCACGCCACTTCCACGGCACGTTCCACATACTCTTCAGGTGAGTTTTCGTGGATTCTCGCCATGTAGTTCGGATCCCTGAGACCTGCCAGTTCCATCACATCCAGGAAGAGGTAGGTGAGCTCGTTCACCGCATCATTTCCATTCACGTCCATGCCTCCCACGGTTGCAGCCTGTGCCACAAGGTACCCTCCGTGATACTCGCTCGTCCTGCTCGAAAGCAGGAAGAGGTGCTCCGTGGTCTTTGCGGAAAAGCATAGAAGAAGCTCCAGGGCCTTCGCTTTTGAGATCCTGCCCTCAGCGATATCCATGCTGTAATACGGGTAGAGATACTGGTCGATCCTGCCCAGCGATACCGCTGAATTCAGGCCTTCAAGGCATACAGCCATGTGTGTGAGCCAGAGCGACTGCAGGGCCTCCTGCAGAGTCTCTGCAGGCTCCATGGGCACCCGTGCGCAAATCCGTGCGATCTCCCTCAGCTCCTGAGCGCGCTCGGATTCCGGGTCCATCGATGCACACCTCTGGGCCTCGTGGGAAAGCCTGAGCGCGTAGTCGGTGAGCCCATCACAGGCGATCCGTGCCGCTTCATGGAGGTCCCCATGCATATCCCCCATGGAGTCGAGGTATCCCCTGATCCCGAGTTTGATCATCTTCTCGTAGTCCGGCAGGAAATGGCCGATCCCCCCAGCCTCGTTGATGAGGTAGGCTGTTGCAGAGAGCTGCTCCTTCACGTATCGCACGAGGTGGAGTCTGCGTCCGGCAAAAGCCCGAAAGCTCATGTTGCGCACCAGCCAGTAGGGAATCACGAGAAAGAGCAGTTTGAGCCGGTCTCTCCAGGAAATGAGAAGCGGAGTGGTCTTGCGCCTGTCCATCCACAGAAGTTCCTCGCACATGAAGACCCCGGCGAGCTCGGGCTGAATGAGGGCGGATTTTCTTTTCGTGCCAGGGTTTCCCACGATGAGCTCGTTCTCGTAGATCTTCACTGCCTTGTTCTTCAGCACATGCCTGAGGGCCTTGGCCTTGCGGATGACCATGGGCTCTTTCGGATTGTCGTATTTTTTGAAATACTCGGTGACGAGCAGTGCCCGCTCCGGGCAGAGCCATACAGGGGAGCTCAAAAGGTTCTGTTTGATTCGTTCGAAGCGGTCCGAGCCCTTCTTTTCTTCCACTGGTGCTGCCTGTGGTCTCATGTCCGTCCCCTCCTTCTGCCTCTTCAGGAGCGGCTATCAGCCACGATCCTTGATCGTGCCTGAAGGTTTCCCTGCAGACAATTCATCAGAAATCCACCACCGGTTTGATCTCGATCTCGGGGTAGATCTGGCCATGTACGGGTGGCATGGAGTTGTACACCCAGTCGATGTCCACCACCCCGAGCTTCGTCATCCGGTAGGTAGTGAACCCGGCAAACACTCCCCTCACGAGCACGTCTTCCATGTCCATAGTCAGCCCGAAAACGGCTATCGGCATGCCCTTTTCCAGGACATCGAGTTCTTTGGTATATGCAAGCGGTGAAAATACGAGCCTCGTGCTGTCAGCTGCCTGGCACTGAATGAGCGGGATGATGACCGGGAACCCCTCCACCCCGATGAATGAGAGAAACTTGAGGCTGTCGAGTCGGTTGAACAGCCCCTCGGCCCAAGGCTTCAGGATGCGGTCCCGTGCATCAGAGCTTGCTGGGGATTTCGCCAGCTTGGTGAGGAGAGACGCCAGGACGATCTTCGCCAAAGGGAGGCTTTCCCTGCCGTAGGTTTCTACAAGATCCATGTAGTGGACGGTGTGGATGCCGAAGTATGCGTTGTACCGGAACATGGGCTTCAGGTTGTACATCTCGTAGTCTTCTCCGTGGGTCATCTCGTGTGTCCACACAGCCTTTCCTCGCCAGAGGCTGCGGGAGAGCGTCATGATGAGGAAGCCTGTCTTGGGATTTGTCTTCACGTGCTTCTTGCTCAGACCGTCGGAGAACTGACCCCAGATGAGCTGTTGGGGGGTCTTTGCCTGCAGAGCCGTGATCAGGGTGACGTGGGGGAGCCCTTCCGGGTTCACAGTGGAGATGAGCCCAACCTTTGCCTCGGGTTCGAACTCTTTCAGGTCTTGCTCATCGAATCGTGTGAATATCTTCTTTCGGTCCATAGATCCTCCCTGTCATATCATGACCGGCTTCCGCCGGGAATTACGCTCAGCCTCGGTCGTTCAGCTTTCGCGGTTCTCCTGCCTTTCCGGGTCGCGCCGCTCGTGTGCACGATTCCAACACGTTTCACCGCATCGTGTGCCACTGTCGCGAGCAGGTGCATATCTTCTTCAGAGATGAGATCGAACGTTCTGAACTGCCAGTCTATGTCCAGGCCGTCGTACTTGCTGATGCACAAGTTGTTGAATGCGCAGAGTTCCCACCTGTCAACGACATCCCCGAGGGAGTCATGTATGAAGGTGCCGATTTCGCGAATGTTTTCAGAAAGTGCTGTGTATTGTGGGATGATGGGCGTACGGATCCAGAGGTCTATCTTCTTCGGGTGTTCTTTCAGATACGGTCTCAGTCGAGCCAGGTTGTCCAGGATCCTATCGTTGGTCGCCCCGGTAGAGTTTTTGTGCATGGTGTTGTCCATGAGTTTGAGGTCGTAGAGCACGAGGTCTGTAACAGGAAGCAGCATCTCGAGGGTTTCCCACGCGCACTGGCCGCAGGTGTCGAGGGCAGTGTGGATTCCCTTTCTCTTCAGCGATTTCATGACCTCCAGTGAAAAATTCGCCTGCATGGTTGGCTCACCGCCGGAGAGTGTGACCCCTCCACCTGACTTCTCGAAGTAGACCCTGTCCTTGATCAGCTCTGCAACGAGGTCATCGACCGTGCAGGTGACCCCGTAGGCCTCGAGCGCCGTTGATGGGCAGACCTCGGTGCAGGCAAGGCAGCCTGTGCATCGTTCCCGATCGATGTGGATTCCCGATGCCGTTCTCTGCAAAGCCTGCCGAGAGCACGCATCCAGGCAGCTCAGGCACCCGATGCATCGTGTTCCCACCCAATGCACCTGGGCCCTTGGAGATATGCTTTCGGGGTTGTGGCACCAGATGCAGTTCAGCGGACACCCCTTGAAGAAGACCGTGCTCCTGATGCCCGGCCCATCTTCCGTTGACATCCTCTGGATCCTGAGAATGAGGCCTTTCATTCACTCTCCAGTCCTAGAGCGATTCATGGCTGATACGTGCGATCAATTCATCCTGAAGTTCCCGTCCGATGCTCGTGAAGTATGCATTGTACCCAGTGATCCTGACCAGCAGAGAACGATAGTCTTCGGGCCGCTTCTGTGCATCTTTGAGCGTGTTTGCGTCGATCATGTTGAGCTGAAGGCAGGTGCCCCCGTTCTCCACATACCCCCGCAGGAAGGCCTTGAACTTCTCCTTGTGTTCAGGATCTCTGAGCAGAGACGGGTTGATGGACATGGTATGGCTCGACCCGTTCGGGAGATAATTGCAGTAGCTGCCCCAGTCTCCTTTGCCGTCCGGTGCCATGCCGCCCAAGGCCTTGCCCACGGAATTCACGTTGGCTGTTGGGCCGTTGATGTCTGCCCCGTTACTCGGACAGATGGCGTTTGAGAGGAATCTGCCTTTGGGTCTCCCATCCGGGCTTGCAGGGAGGATGAACCCGTCGCTCACCCAGTAGTTCCAGCTGAGCATGCCGGGGCGGAACTGCCTGTTCGTTGATTTCGTCTTGTACTTCCAGGTCTCCCCGCACCAGAGCTCCATGACCTTGGTTGCTATGGTATCGGCCTCGTCGTCATCACGGCCGTATTTGGGGGCTTTGAACGTGGCCTTTGCCTGGAGAACTTCGTGGCCGTCCCAGTTGTCTTTCAGTGCCCTGATGAGCTCATCCATGGTGCATTGCCTGGTATCATAGACCAGGTGCTTGATGGCAAGCAGGCTGTCTACCGTGGTGGCGAACGTCACTGCTTCGAGGGTTGTGAAGTTCAGTTCTGCACCGCCGCGGGTGATGTCGAGACCCTTTTCCGCACATCCCTTCACCAGACAGGAGAGGTACGGTGTGGGGCAGAACCGCGCCCTGATGGACTCAGACTTCTCGTACAGGTCCACACATTTCTTGATGATGAATCGGGTCTGCTCTTCGTAGGCCTTCCAGAATTCATTCCAGGTTGCACATGACCGCGGGTCTCCTGTCTTCGGGCCTGCCTGCTTTACCTTCTCTTTCTTTCCCGTGATCGGGTCGATGAAATCGAAAAAGTCTTTCCCATCGTTTAATGCCAGTTCCACTGCCTTGAGCAGGTTGAGGTTGTTGTCCACTGTGCCGGATCGGTCGTTACCCTGCATGGTGTTTTCCAGGCAGCCGACCGGAGCGTAGTCGTGCACATTCTCTTGGTTGATGAGGTGTGTCACGCCCGCCGTTCTCGCCTCAACCATCATGCCGGCCATGGACCGTTCGTCGAAGTTGATAAGGAAGGGTGATCCCTGGCTTGATGCAATCATGTCCACCACCTTGTCCAGCAACTCATCGGGGGTGTTCCGGTGGAGCCGCACGTTGGGTTTGGGCTCCAGGATGGGGGTCAGTTCGTCGATCACCTCCAGCATGGCATATGTCAGGTCGTTGCTCAGATCCGCACCGTCTTTCCCCATGCCCGAAAGCGTGAGGAGCTGGCCATATCCAGCAGTGATGCCCTGGTTACCGATCCTGATCATGGCGTCATACGCGGTATTTGCATGGATCCAGAAGCACTTCAGGATCTCCTTTCCGAATTCGCGATCCATGCCCTCTGAAATGGACCGCTGCCAGTAGGGTAACAGATACTGGTCGATCCTGCCGAACGACACCCCGGGACCCGGGTAGTTCTCATCGCTCATGATGAGCATGTGGGTGATCCACAGCGCCTGCACCGCTTCCCAGAAGGTCTGCGCCGGCTCCCAGGGCACGCGCTTCAGGTTGTCGGCCATCTGCCCCAGCTCGATCTTCCGTGCAGGGTCGTCCTCGTCCTGTGCGAGCTTCTCGCAGAGGAGTGCATATTTCCCGGCAAGGTCTCTCGCGATGGTAGCAGCGGTCATCATTGCCTTCAGCTGTGCTCCTTTGGACCCTATTTTTTCTTGATGGTTGAGGGCATCATAGTGATTTTTGATGTCCTCATGGATACCCCTCCAGCCGATCTTCAGGGCTCTTTCGTAGCCTGGAATGAGATGGCCAGAGGTCGCACCTGAGTTTCCATATCCGTGGTCATGAAACCACTTCATGGAAGCTCGTGCCCCATTCTTTCCATAGATGAGCGCATCTCTCTGCTTGGCCTCTTCCTTGGTCCAGCACATGGACGTCTGCACGTTGAATCGCGCCCCTGCAATCAGGTCTCCTGGCAGGAGCTCCTGGGGGACATAGTTCACCATAACCTCTTTGATGAACCATGCCCTCCGCTCGGGCAGACTCCACGTCCAGAAGTTCGGATGGAGCTTCACGGGCCTGGCTGCCTGGTGGGTAGATGACCTGAATGTCTGGAGAAAGGCATATGTTTCAGGCACGATGTAGAAAGTCATTTCGTCAAACAGCACATCCCAGGGTGTGCCCGTGGTCCAGGCTGTGAACTCGTTGTTCCATGCCCGCTTTGTTCCCTGGAAATAGTAATCCCGAAGCCTGGTGATCCGCTCTGAGAGATTCTTTGGTTCCTTGATCTTCCTGCCAGTCTGGAGCGCCTCTGCTGTGCTCATAGCTTACCTCCTCTGCTCGCGGGAGAGAATATCTTTCAGGTGCTGTTCGCCGTGCTTGAGCGTTTCCTTCATGACCGCGAGTGCTTTTTCTGCATCCTTGGTTTGTATGGCCTGGATCAGCCGGGCGTGAAATCTGATCGTTGCCGGCACCACATCAGGATCCGAAAAGAAGAGGGAGGTGAAGTTCATGTAGACCGGTTTGAATGAGTTTATGAGGAGCGGGTAGACGAGGTTGCCCGATGCCATGCCGATGGCGTGGTGAAACTCGAAGTCGAGCCTCGTGATCTTTTCATTGTCGAGGGGATCAGATGCCTCTTCCTGCTTCACAATCTCCCGGAAGATTTTCATGTGCCTCTCTGTCCTGTTGATGGCAGCAAGCCGTGCGGTTTCAGTTTCAATGAGAGTTCTGATCTCCAGAAGACTGTCCAGGAGCTTGGGGTCGAGACTGCCCTGTTGATAGTTGATCAGGGATTCCAGTATAGCCAAGGACCCTTCGTTCCGGTAGTCATTCACCACCGTGCCGACCCTCGGTTTCATGGTCACGAGCCCCTTTGCAGCAAGGTCCACGAGCCCTTCGTGCACAACGGGCCTGCTCACGCCGAGCTGAAGTGCGAGTTCGCGCTCAGACGGCAGTTTCTGGCCAATGGCAATCTTTCCAGCAAGTATCAGATCTTCGAACCGCGAGATGAACACCTCGACAAGGCTGTCTGACTTGAGTGGTTTCAGGATGTCCTTCATGCATCCTCCAAACTGGCTGGTGGTATGACCAGCTGGCAATATACGCCCTTTTCTCCACCAGTGCAAATAGAAAAGATGTGATGTTCCTGACAAAGGATTATCACGAATCCTGTAGTGATCGAAAATGAAGAGTGAAAAGTTGGCTGAAAAGATGTGTAAAAAATATTCATTTTGTGAAAAAGGGTGTCCTGGAACAGGATTATTGGTTTTTCGAGAAACCAGAAATTGCGTATGTGATACCAAGATCTCTGTGTTTTACTCGTAGTTACACTCGTACATTCGGATCATTAATCTATTGGAGGTATGTATACTGTGTAACACAGAGTTCACCAGTAGCCAGCTCTTTCAGGGTGATCCGGTGGAACGTCTAGGTATGTCTTCATGGATTAGGGTTTATGAGGAGTCAGCAAATGGTCAGCTTTATCACTCTGATTAATCTAGTCTGCCTTTTCACGAGACTGACTTCTCTTCATGAGGAAATAGCCAGCGGTCAGCGCAACAACTATTGAAGCGATTCCAATCAGGCTCAGACTCTCTACCTCATTCAGATCCAAGATTATGACCTTACGGGCAATCGCGATGATTGCAACTGAAAGGACAACCTCATAATGAGGTTGCCCTTGGGTTATGTAGGTCTTCATTATAGTTTCCAGAAGCTCAATTCCAATTAAGACGAGCATAAAGAGGCCGAATATCTCAAGTAAATGCTCGATGCTGAGAAGAAAGAATGGTGGTTCCAGTACATCTTTGATGATGAGCCATCCTAAATCAAGAGTGGCAAACCCAAGAACTGTTGCCATCATCACGATGAGTGCTTGAATCATCAGCTTTTCATATTTCTTCAATATCGTGAACATATACTGTGTGCTCCATTCAGAATTGCGACTTTCATACCATGAACACAGCCCTCTCACGTCATTCTCTTCTGCATAACAATTGCTCAACAGGAGAATGTGCATGTGAACTATTAGCTGATCAAACACCGCACTAGAACAACGCCCCTCTACACCCAACGTATTGTTCATTCTATATCATTGTCAGCAAATACATGTCTACATGCTTCATCGAATGGGTACCATCGGAACTATAGTGTTCGTTCAAGAGGACTCGTTTGATATAGAACACCTTGATGTATAGATTCTAACCAAGACCATCAGCATGATGAGAGCTCCTGTATGAACTCCCCTGTAGCGTGTTAGTGGGTAGTTCAGTATGCTCTTCTTGGGAACTTCCAATATTCTGCTGTGCAGCAGTTTGGTATATAGGTATGATCATGCACTACAGCAAGGAGACGGATCACTACACATGAGATTGACAATGAAAGGATCGCAC
>JBNGDS010000008.1:0-17140 GCA_049975365.1 Desulfomonilia bacterium
CGCCTGCGCGGTGTCATCCACCCCCCAGACCACACGGCCCTGCCTTCCCCGTAGAGGGACAGCTGAACCAGGCCGAACTCCTAGTCTGGAAGCAACTTCACCAGAACAGCGCGTTTCCTCGGGCCATCGAATTCTGCGAGGAATATCCCCTGCCATGTCCCCAGAACAAGAGCAGAACTCTCCACGAACACGGTTACGCTTGAACCAAGTATGCTCGCCTTGATGTGCGCATCAGCGTTCCCCTCTGCATGTTTATATCCCTCGTCAGGAGGAACCTCCTTGTCAAGAAATGCGAGGATGTCATCCTTTACGGCGGGATCTGCGTTTTCATTGATGGTGATTCCGCACGTCGTGTGGGGTACGTAGATTATCATGGCTCCGGATGACATGTTTTCGCTTCTGAGGAATGATCGCACCTGTGAGGTGATATCGATGAGCTGCACCCGTGAAGACGTTTTTACTTCTAGTCGTTTGAGCATATGTTTTCCTCTCGGTTTTGGTCCTGAAAGATATCAGATTTTTCCCTGTGCAGAAACAGCCGCCTGAAGTTCTCGGATGTGATCTCCACTATTTCATCGAAGGTCCTCTCTTTGATGCGCGCAACCTCTTCCACTGTATGTCTGATATATGCAGGTTCATTTCTCTTTCCGCGGAAAGGCTCTGGAGAAAGGTATGGGGCATCCGTCTCCACGAGCAGACAGGTTTCCGGTGTCTGGGAGACGACCTGTCGAAGAACCAGTGAGTTTTTGAACGTCACAACCCCGGGAACCGAGACGAGGAATCCCTTGCTGACAACATACTGAGCGAGCGCTGTATCTCCGGAAAAACAGTGGAATACCCCTCCCAAGGACCACCCATCGGTCTCGTCCAAGACAGCGACTGTCTCTTCGTGGGCATTCCTGTCATGGATGACGAGCGGCAGATTAAGCTTCCGTGCGAGCTCGATATGAGAACGAAACAGGTCCTTCTGTTCAGACCTGGTATCCGGTGTTCTGTAGAGATCGAATCCTGTCTCTCCGACTGCCACGACCCTTCCCGGTTCATGAATGTCGGCAAGCCCAATCACGTCACGAAAAGAGGCTTTCCCTGCATTCTGCGGGTGGATGCCGATAGATGCATACACGCCCTGGTACGTTCTGGCTACACGAAGCGCTTCGAGGGAGTCTCTTTTGTCGATTCCCACAGCCAGCATAAGACGGATTCCCTGGTCATGCGCCCTGACCATAACCCCATCAAGGTCTCTCGAAAAGGCCTTGAAATGGATATGGTTGTGCGAGTCAGCCAGAATCGTCTTACATGAGTGAGCTGAGTTCATCATGAACCCTCCCATTACTCGCAAGAATATCACCGTGTGCAAGGTGATATGGCGACCCGTCCAGCGATGAAATGCGGCCCCTGGCCTCTGCAAGGATCAACACCCCGGCAGCCATGTCCCAGGGATTGAGGCCTTCCTCCCAAAAGGCATCAAAGGCTCCTGAGGCCACGTAGCACAGGTCGAGGGCTGCTGATCCGAGACGCCTCACCCCCTGTACACGGCTCAGGACCATGAGGAATCTTTTCGTCAGCACGTCGATATTCTGCTGTGTATAGGGAAACCCTGTTGCAACAAGAGAATCGATGAGGTGCTCCGTATTCGAAACCGAGAGTCTCTGCTCGTCACAGTATGCCCCCCTGCCCTCTTGAGCCCAGTAGACCTCATTGGTTATGGGATTGAAACACACCCCAAGAATCGGCTCCTCCGAACGGTAGAGGGCAATGGAGACACAGAAGATCGGAATGCCGTGTACGAAGTTCACGGTCCCGTCCAGGGGATCAATGATCCATCTCATTCGGGACCCTGTCTGCTTGCTTCCTCCCTCTTCCGCCAGAATGGAGTGTGTTGGAAACGCTCGCCCTATTTCCTCCACGATAATCCTCTGGGAGCCCCTATCTATCTGGGTAACAAGGTCTATCCTCCCTTTGTGCTGGACATCGACGGCTTTTCCCATGCCGTTTCTGATGACCTCTCCGGCTTTTTTCGCAGTTTGTATGGCAAAATCAATCATGGCGTCACTTGTCAATGCGCTGAGTTTCATGTACCATAAAAAACATGGATAGTGTTTACAAGATAAAAAAGGGCCTCAAGGCCCCGATGGTGCTGGCTGTCCTCCTCTCGATCCCCGTATTTGTGGATGTCGTCATGGGCGGGTTTGAGCTCAAGATCCTCATCATGGCCCTCGCTCTCATGGTCCTCTTCTACCTTTTTACGCTGAACAACCTCCTGCGGCTCGTCAGGATCACGGATACCGAGATCACCATCTCCAGCCTCTTCGGAAAGAGCCGCATCACCTTGGACGAGGTCAATTCCTTTGACAGCATGGTCATGGGATCTCGACAATTCATCACGATTTCCTCCAAGAAAAAGAATCACCTCATCCCTAACAGCTTCGACGCGTTCCCCCGGATCATCGAGGATATCATCTCTGTTGCACCCGAAAATACCGTGTCTGAAGGCCTTGTATTCCTGAAGGATCATACGGTGACGAGAAAGAGTGATATAACGGTTGGGTGGATTACGGTGATCCTCCTTCTCCTGATCATTCTGATCCGTTTTTTCCCGCACTGGATCCAGTGAGAACCGTTCTTTTCCCCCTCAAAAAAACGCTGTAATGTGTTGTGATTTTAGGCAGTTATATGTGTTGTTTCACGTGAAACTTTTTGATTTCTATTTCAGTTTTTTTGTGGTAGTGCTTCATGGTGTGCCAGAAGATAATCTGCATTTCAAACCAGAAAGGCGGCGTTGGAAAAACGACGACAGCCATCAATCTCGGATCCTCTCTCGCGCTCCTCGGTAGACGGACGCTCCTCATAGACATCGATCCCCAGGCGAACGCCACGACCGGTCTTGGTGTGGATCCCGACAGGATCGATGCCCATATCTACCATGTCCTTTTGGGAGAGAAGGATCTTGATTCCATCATTATTGAAACAAAGCTGAAGGGCCTCTCTCTGGTTCCGAGCCACACAGATCTGGTGGGAGTCGATGTTGAGCTGATGAATGCATCCATGCGGGACAGGATCCTCTCGCGATCATTATCCAGGCTGAAGAGCGCATTTGATTTCATTCTGATTGATTGCCCACCTTCCCTTGGCGTGCTCACCTTGAATGCCCTCACTGCATCCCGCTCCATACTGATCCCGGTTCAGTGTGAATATTATGCCCTGGAGGGGCTGAAGAGCCTGATGAATACCTATCACCTGGTGAGACAGCGCCTGAATCCGGGTCTTGCGATTGAGGGTTTTCTTCTGACCATGTTTGACCCCAGGACCAGGCTCAGCCACGATATTGTGGAGAACATGAGGGCTCACTTCAACTCGCAGGTCTTTACCACCGTTATTCCGAGGAATATCCGACTGGGTGAGGCTCCAAGTTTTGGACTTCCCATCTGTCTGTATGATATTTCTTCGAAAGGGGCCCAGCACTATCTGATGCTGGCAAACGAGATTCTGAGCAGGGAGGATGTACATGAAAACCAAGGCACGTCTCGGTAGAGGAATAGACGCCCTCTTCTCTGATAACCTCCAGGATGTGAATTCCCAGGTTATCGAGATTTCATCGGATGAAATATACCCCAATCCTATCCAGCCGCGAAAGATCATTGATCCCGAAACACTGTCCGATCTGGCAGAATCCATCAAAAAACACGGCCTCATCTCTCCGATTGTTGTGAGACGCATCAATTCGAAATACGAGATCATTGCCGGCGAACGGCGTTTCCAGGCATGCAGACTTGCTGGAATTGATAAAATTCCGTCTATTGTCAGGGAGATGTCTGATAGTGAGGCATTCAAGATCTCTCTGATAGAAAACCTCCAGAGAGAAGATCTGAATCCCATGGAAGAGGCCGATGCATACCATACCCTCAGGGAACAGTTTCACCTTACCCATCAGGACATTGCTGATGCGGTGTTCAAGGATCGTTCAACCATTACCAACTCCCTGCGACTCGTGGGTCTTCCCGAGGAAATCAAGCAGGCGCTCAGGGAAGGAGCGATCACATCCGGTCACGCTCGGGCTATCCTTATGGCCGACTCTGATAGGGATCGAATCCTCCTTTTGCGGAAAATTCTTTCTGCCGGCATGAGTGTCCGAGACACCGAACGGCATGCCTCTCGAATAAAGAGACACAAGACAACGAAACAGAAGACAGACCCTCAGCTCGAATCAATCTCTTCTTTTCTCTCTGATCGGCTTTCCACACGGGTAGTCTGTTCATGGTCCAAGAGAAAAGGGAAAATCATCATTGAGATTACAACTCGCGAGGAATTCAAGAGAATTGTAGACGAACTCTCACGAAGGGAATTGCCGGTATGATGGTCAGTGTTTTGAACATATCGACACACTGCCATTCTACCCTCAGGGTGAGCAGGAGAAATGAACAGTGTTTTGTGATAAATAGGTTATATAATAACAATAAGTTACATTCATTTTCAACATATAAACACGGTCTTTAATAGAATCTCTTTAGAGAGGGGGAAAGAAAAATGAAATGTAAAATAGCAAAAGGATCTTTGCAGGGAATGCTCGCAAAGGTACAGGGGTTTACCGAGAGGAAATCCACCCTTCCCATCCTCAGCCATGTTCTGATGGAGACGAACGATGATGCTCTCTTGATAAAGGCGACAGATCTCCATACTTCGATCCAGGTTACTGCTGACTGTGAGGTTTTCGATCATGGGGCCTGTGCGATAAATGCAAAGAGTTTCTTCGATGTTATCAGAGAACTCCCGGAAGGAGTAATTGAGATATGGATAGAAGACAATGTCCGTGCTCATATCAATGCGGAAAACAACAATATCAAGATGAACGTGATGGATCCTGAAGAATACCCCCTCATTGAGTTCTCATCGATGCAGGAAGGATTCCACGTCCCTGTGCACATCATGAAACCTATGATAGACAGGACGATCTTTTCTGTGCCTTCGGTCTCGGAGAGTGAAACGAAGTATACCTTAAACGGAGCACTGCTCATCTCTGGGAAAGAAAAACGAGGGGGGTATATTGAAATGGTGACGACCGACAGCAGGAGGCTCTCCCTCGCTCGGTATGAGATCGACGAACCTGTTGAGATGGGAGAGGGGATCATCGTTCCGAGAAAGGGATTGCAGGAACTCAAGAGGCTCATGGAAGGAAGGGAAGAAGAAGCGACAATTTTACTCTCAAAGGATTCGATTTTCTTTGTCTCCAAGGACACCAAAGCGACGGTGAGGCTTATCGATGGAAAATTTCCTGATTACAGAAGCGTGGTTTCTGTTGATTCCTATCCACATCTTGCACGCGTAGATTCCCAGGAACTCCTGACCGTCCTCAAGGTCTGCATCGCCATGGTTTCTGATATTTCCAACTGCGTCAGATTTTCATTCAAAAAGGACAGAACCATCATTTATGCGAACAATCCCGATCAAGGAGAGGTTGATACATCGATCGCGGCCACGTATGATGGAGAAGAAATCGATATCAATTTCAATCCACGATATTTCATGGAATGCCTCGTCTTTATTGATGGTGAGGCACATATTCGAATAAAGGGACCTCAGGGACCGTGTATACTCACGGACGGAGGAAAAACCGACTGTCGATGGGTGATCATGCCCATGAGGTTCTAGGTGAGAGGAGTGTGCAAAGGAAACCATATGGGAGAATATACTGCCAAAGATATCAAGGTACTCGGTGGATTTGAAGCGGTGCGCCTTCGACCTGCCATGTATATCGGATCCACGTCTACACAGGGGCTTCATCACCTCGTGTTTGAGGTTGTCGACAACAGTGTTGACGAGGCAATTTCCGGATACTGCAGTCACATACAAGTCACCATCCACATGGATGAAAGCATTACGGTAAGCGATGATGGGCGAGGGGTGCCCGTAGACCTCCATGAAGATACAGGGAAATCCGCAGTGGAAGTCGTCATGACAACGTTGCATGCAGGCGGCAAGTTTGACAACTCCATCTACAAGGTTTCCGGTGGACTGCATGGCGTTGGAGTATCAGTGGTGAACGCATTATCCGAGACCCTTGAGATAGAGATCTATCGTGACGGACGCATCTATAAACAGATATATGAGCGAGGAGCCCCTGTTACTGATCTCAAGAACAGTGGGAAGACCGAAAAACGCGGCACAACCATCCACTTCAAGCCAGATCCCGACATTTTTGAAACCACGACATTCGAATACGATATCCTTGCAAACAGGCTGAGAGAACTCGCTTTTTTGAATAAAGGGCTCAAGATCGGGCTTGAGGACGAACGAACGGACACGAAAGCTACCTTTCTGTTCAACGAAGGACTCAAGGATTTCGTGGCATACCTAAATGCCAAGAAGAAGCCCATTCATGCTCCCATATACTTCAAAAAGGAACGGGGGGATGTTGTCCTGGAGGGTGTCGTCCAGTACAATACCTCATACTCGGACAGCCTGTTCTCCTTCGCGAACAACATCAACACCCATGATGGAGGCACGCATGTCATTGGGTTCCGCAAGGCCCTCACCAGGACGATCAATGCATATGCGCGGGACAAGGGTTTCCTGAAGAACTCGAAGGTTGCGATCCAGGGCGATGACACCAAGGAAGGTCTATGCGCAGTGATCAGTGTTCTTCTCCCAAGGCCGCAGTTTGAGGGACAGACCAAGGGAAAGCTGGGAAATTCAGAGATTCAGGGGGTCACGGAGAGCATCACCAATGAGGCGATAGGCTATTTCCTGAACGAAAACCCGAATGATGGTGCCGCCATCGTCAAAAAAATTCTGGATAGCGCCCAGGCACGGGAGGCTGCACGGAAGGCCAGGGAACTCTCGAGAAGAAAGACAGCTCTTGAAGGAACCCTGCTCCCGGGAAAACTTGCAGACTGTCAGGAAAAAGATCCTGCAGGATGCGAATTGTTCATCGTTGAGGGAGATTCGGCAGGGGGAAGCGCAAAGCAAGGAAGAGACAGGAAAAATCAGGCCATCTTGCCATTGAAGGGAAAGATCTTGAATGTGGAGAAAGCCAGGGTGGACAAGATGCTTTCCAACCAGGAGATAAAGTCTCTAGTAACGGCACTCGGCACCGGGATTGGATCCGAGAACTTTGATATCTCGAGACTTCGGTACCACACAATTGTGATCATGACCGATGCAGATGTGGACGGGGCACACATCAGAACGCTGCTGCTCACCTTCTTCTACAGACAGATGCCGGAGATCATAGAACGAGGGCACCTCTACATTGCTCAACCGCCATTATTCAAGGTCTCGAAGGGGAAAAAAATGTGGTACATCCTCAACGAGGAGGCCATGGATGACTTTCTCCTGAAGAGTATGGTCAGGGACATCACCCTCAAGGGTGATATCGAAATAACAGGTTCGGAGCTTGCACGGTACCTCAAGCTGATCTCCAGACGGAAAAACATCCTCTCGAACTATGAGATCAGACAGATGGATGAACGGGTAATCCAGTCTGCTTCGTACCTGAGCCAGGAGGATGTCACTGCGGAGTACGATCCGAAGAGGATCAGAGACTCCATTATGGGAATTATCAGGGAATGGTTCCCCGCCATCGGCATGGTCACCCACGACATTCTCGAGGATCAGATTCTTTTTCACAGTGTGAAGAACGGCCTGCGAAAAGAAACGATGATCGACCCGAGGCTTTTTGAATCAAAGGGATTCGAAGAACTCCAGAAGATTCATTTGCAGCTCAAGAAAATCGGCAGGCCCCCCTTCACCGTGGTGAAAGGAGAGGCCTCGTATGAGGTGGTAAATCTACGCGAGGCCGCACAGAAGATCTTTGACGAGGCGAAAAAAGGGTACAGCCTCCAGCGTTATAAAGGTCTTGGCGAGATGAACCCCGGCCAGTTGTGGGAAACCACGATGGACCCGGAAAATCGATCACTCTTGCAGGTTACCATTGACGATGCGGTTGAGACGGATCTTATCTTCTCTATGCTCATGGGGGATGATGTCGTGCCGAGGAGAGAGTTCATAGAAAAGAACGCCCTGAAGGTTTCCAATCTCGACATCTGATTCGATCAAACCAAGACTGAGGAAGTGAAATGAAGACGACAACCATAGCGATTGATCAAGAGATGAGACGCTCCTACCTGGACTACTCCATGAGCGTCATCATCGGAAGGGCCATCCCGGACGTACGAGACGGCCTCAAGCCGGTCCACAGGCGCATACTCTTCGCCATGAACGAGATGGGAAACACAGCAAACAGGCCGTACAAGAAATCTGCACGAATCGTGGGGGACGTGATAGGAAAGTACCACCCCCATGGAGATGCAGCGGTCTATGATGCCATTGTTCGTATGGCGCAGCCATTTTCCATGCGATATCCCCTCGTGGACGGACAAGGGAATTTCGGGTCAGTGGATGGCGACCCTCCCGCAGCAATGCGGTATACAGAGATCAGGATGGAGCGTCTTGCGGAGGAGATGCTCTCAGACATTGAGAAAGAGACAGTAGATTTTCATCCCAATTATGATGAATCTCTGTTGGAACCCGATGTCCTTCCCTCGCGCATTCCAGGCCTCCTGCTGAACGGGTCTGCAGGGATTGCCGTGGGAATGGCAACGAGCATTCCTCCCCATAACAGCGAAGAGCTTTTCAACGCGTTGATCTCCCTGATCGATAATCCTTCCATCACGCTGCCAGAGGTTATGAAGATCATACCCGGTCCGGACTTTCCTACCGGGGGAATCATCTTCTCGGGGGGGCAAATCGAAAGCGGGTACAAGACCGGCAGGGGAATCATCACGCTTCGCGGAAAGGTGGAAACCGAGGACGACTATACCAGGTGCCGTCTGATTATTACGGAGATCCCCTACACGGTGAACAAGGCGGATCTCGTCGAGAGGATTGCCCTGCTCGCGCAAGAAAAGAAGGTAGACGGTATTTCCAATGTCAGGGACGAGTCAGACAAAGAGGGGCTTCGGGTTGTCATAGAACTGAAAAAGGGCTCACAGCCAGAAGTCGTTGAGAACCAGCTGTATAAACTCACCACGCTCCAGACCTCGTTTTCCATGAATATGCTGGCCATCCATAACGGCAGGCCACGCGTCATGGGTCTGCTGGAATTCATGCAGGCCTTTCTCGATTTCCGGGAAGAGGTGGTCACACGCAGGAGCCTCTTTGAACTGAACAAGGCCAAGGCACGTGTGCACATTCTCGAGGGGCTTCTGAAGGCCCTCGAGAACATCGATGAGGTGGTTGCACTCATCAAGGCGTCTGCCAACCCCCTTGAGGCGCGAATCAATCTCATGGATAGATTTGCATTTACGGAGATACAAGCTCAGGCGATCCTCGACATGAGACTGCAGCGCCTGACCGGTCTTGAGCGGGAAAAGCTCGTATCCGAACATGCCGATCTCCTCCAGGAGATTGCCCGCCTGGAAAAGATACTCTCGGACAGGACAGAGCTCATGAAGGTCATCAAGTCAGAGATCGAGCAGGTCAGGGAGACCTATGCCGACGCAAGGAAAACGCTCATCGTGGAAAAGGCCGTGGGAGAGTTCCATCTTGAAGACCTCATTCCTGACGAGAAGATGGTGGTGACCATCACGAAGAAAGGGTACATCAAACGAACCGAGCTCACGAAATACCGCACTCAGAAACGTGGAGGAGTCGGCATCAAGGGGGGCTCGGCACGGGAAGATGATTTTATCGAACACATCTTCATCGCTACAAACCACGCCTCCATTCTGTACTTCACCAATACAGGCAGGGTGTATCACACAAAAGTGTATGAGATCCCCGAAAAAGACCGGGCGCTCAAAGGTATTCCCATCATCAACATTCGTCCGTTTCAAAAGGAAGAACAGATTTGTGCAGCCTTGGTAGCAACCGATATGGATCTCGATGCGAATGTGATTATGGTAACCGCAAAGGGCTTCACCAAGCGGGTCATGCTCAAAAGCTTCAGGAATATCGTAAAGAACGGCATCATAGCGTGTACACTGGATGAGGGAGATGAGGTCATCTCAGCCAGGATCACGCACGGAGATTCTCACATCATCGTGGCCACACGGTTCGGCAAATCCATTGTGTTCAGCGAAGAGCAGGTTCGTGTTATGGGAAGACAGGCCCAGGGTGTTCGTGCTATCCACCTCGAGCAGGGAGATGTCGTCGTTGGAATGGATGTCATCCGCGATGATGATGAGCTGGTGATCAACCTCACGGAGCTGGGCTACGGGAAAAAGACCCCGGTGAAGAAATATCCCGTACAGAACAGGGCAGGGAAAGGGGTGTTTACTGTTCACTTGACCAGAAAGACGGGAAACCTCGTCGGTATACGGGTCGTGAAGAAGACCGACGAACTCATGATCATCTCGATTTCCGGTCAGATCATCCGCATGCCTGTCTCCCAGATCAGAACAACGCTGACCCGTTCTGCTCAGGGCGTTCGTGTGATCAGAATGAAGGCAGACGAGAAGATCGTCGACTTCACCAAGTACGTAGCGGACGAATTTGAACTATAGACCGTGGTGTTCTCGGGGGATATCCCTCTGAGGCTGCGTGTTCCATCTCGCCGGGCATAATTTCCCAGGAATCATGGGAGAGCCTGCCCCAGTTCATGGGAGATGAATCAGTTCCCTCCGGAGAGGAACCTGACAGCGTTATCGAAGAGTGCCATGCCGTCTCCCTTTTCCGGCAGGCGTGGTTGACGGGTCCAGAGCGGGTAATTTGTTGCATGAATAAAAGCCTCCGGATGAGGCATGAGCCCAAAAACCCTCCCTGTGGAGTCGCACATGCCGGCAATGGAGGAGACAGACCCATTGGGGTTGTAGGGGTAGTCCATGGTCGGCAGAAAATCCTTGTCCGCATAGGAGAGGACATTCAGGTTCCCGGTCGTGATTTCCCGAAGGGTCTCCTCTGTATCACAGATGAATTTCCCCTCACCGTGCCGTACAGGAACACGGAGATGATCGATGCCCCGGGTGAAGACGCAGGGGCTCTGCCTATTCACCGCAAGGTTGACCCACCTGTCCTCGAATCTGGCTGAATCGTTGAATGTAAGAGACACCCTGCGTTTCCCGAAGGGATTTCCCGGGAGCAGCCCCGATTTCACGAGAGATTGAAACCCGTTGCACACTCCGAGAACGAGCATCCCGCGTTCAATGAACGCAAGAATTTCCTCAAAGAGCGTTCTGCCCGTCGTCAGGATCCGGGCATACTTGAGACGGACACTCTCCACCTGGGCAGATCCGAGATCATCCCCATCGAGAAATCCGCCTGGGAGATTCAGAAAGTGATAATCGCTCAAGAAATACTTTCCGCTGATGATTTCACTGAGATGGGCGATGTCGGTACGCGCTCCTGCATAGGAGCACGCGTGGGCCATTTCAAGTTCACAGTTGATTCCATATCCTGTAATGACGAGAGCCTTGACCTGTCCCATATCAGAAATTCAGTGGCGCCTTCCACGCAGACTTCAGTTTCATGATATCCTCATCGATCAGAGTGCCCCCATTGTGTGAACGGACAACCATTCGCCCGTCCGGTACCACATGGCCAATAGGCGCAGCATCGTTGCCGAAGAGCGCTTCGATCTGGTCGGCCTTGTCTGGGGGGACAGTGATAACGATCCTGCTCTGTGATTCAGAATACAGGATCTCCGTGTCGCTCATATCGTCCTCGACAGGGACCGATGCCAGGTCGACCCTGATGCCCAATCCCCCTGCAAATGCCTTCTCTGCCAGGCAGACGACGAGCCCTCCGTCTGATATATCGTGGGATGAGGAGACAAGCCCGCTGAAGATTGCCTGGTGGAGCAGTGTATAGCGTGTGCGTGCTGTCGAGGAATCCACCTTCGGGACGCTTCCTCCCTTGAGCCCCAGGGACGCGTAATACTCGCTGCCTCCAAGCTCTTTTTTCGTTTTACCTAGAATATACATCAGATCACCGGGGTATTTAACATCCATGCTCACCGAGCGGGAGACATCTCCTATCTTGCCGATGACCGAGATCAGGAGTGTCGGGGGGATGGAGATCTTGATGTCTCCAACAATGTAGTCATTCTTCATGCTGTCCTTTCCGGATATCATGGGACAGGAAAAAGCTGTTGTATAGTCATAGAGCGCTTTATTCGCTCTCACGAGCTGAGCCAGCTTGTATTCGCCGTCAGGATTTTTCGAGCTCGTGATTGGATCACACCAGCAGAAATTGTCGAGGCATGCCCAGTGCGCCGGGTCTCCTCCCACGCAGATATAGTTCCTCAATGCCTCATCAAGCGAACAGGCAGCCATGTGGTAGGTGTCGAGATCAGAATATCGAGGGATGATCCCATTTGCGACCACGACACCTTCAGGTGAATTCAGTAACGGGCGGAGTACTGCCGCGTCTGAAGGACCGTCACAGTTCACGCCCATGAGGGGCTTGATCACGGATCCACCCTGAACCTCGTGGTCATACTGTCTGATGATATACTCCTTTGAACAGATATTCAATCGCTGGAGAATCTCTATAAGGCGCAGCCCGTGGTCTTCAGGCTCCGGAGTGGACACCTTCGGGTGTTCCAGCTGATGCCACGATGCCCTCAGGTGCATCTGTGGCAGGCCATTGTGGAGAAAGTCGAGGTCAAGGTATGCCACAGTTTTTCCATCATAGGTGCACTGAAACTTCCCCGAATCCGTGAATGTCCCGATCACGGTTGATTCAACATCCATCTGAACGGACAGAGACAGGAATGCATCGATGTTTTCGGGTGGAACGGCAAGCGTCATCCGTTCCTGGGCTTCGGAAAGCAGGATCTCCCACGGGCTCAGCCCGTGGTATTTCAAAGGAGGTTTTTCCAGTTCTATCAGGCAACCACCACAGAGCCTGGCCATCTCTCCCACTGATGAGGAGAGACCCCCAGCACCGTTATCCGTGATTGCCCGGTACAGGGCGAGATCACGAGCTTTGAGGAGAAAATCAAAGAGCTTCTTCTGCGTGATGGGGTCACCGATCTGAACAGCTGATGTGGGGGACGACTCGTGGAATTCCTCAGATGAGAAGGTGGCTCCATGAATTCCGTCCTTGCCAATTCTGCCCCCGGACATGACGATGAGATCACCGGGGTGGATTTCTTTGATGTGAGAGGGGTTTCCTCCGATCTCGGCTGGCATGATGCCTGCCGTTCCGCAGTAGACCAGGGGTTTCCCGAGATACCTGTTGTCAAAGACGATGCACCCGTTTACCGTGGGGATGCCGGATTTATTCCCACCATGTTCGACACCCTCACGAACGCCCTCAAAGATTCTCATCGGATGGAGAATCTTCGGGGGGAGAGCATCTGTATAGAAAGGGGAGGCAAAGCAGAATACATCGGTGTTAAAAATGAGTTTTGCCCCAATCCCGGTACCGAAGGGATCTCGATTGACGCCCACAATGCCGGTGAGAGCGCCTCCATAGGGGTCCAAGGCAGATGGAGAGTTGTGAGTCTCGACCTTGAACACAAGGTTGTACTCTTTATTGAATCGTATAACACCGGCATTGTCCGTGAATACGCTCACACAGATATCATGCGCTCCGGCCGAGGAGCGTATCGCCGAGGTGGATGCCCTGATATAGGTATCAAACAGTGAAGAAATTTCTTCCGTGGTACCCCCTTCTTCATACCGAATCGCTGCATTGAAAATCTTGTGCTTGCAGTGTTCAGACCATGTCTGGGCAAGAGCCTCGAGCTCAACATCCGTGATGTTTTCACCCAGCCCCACCCGGACCCGATCATCGAGGATTTCCTGATCCCTGAAATGTCGTGCAATGGTGGTGAGCTCCTCAACAGTAAGGGCGAGCGTCCTGACCTGTGAGAGACGGAGAAGATCCTCATCGGAGATCTCCAGTGAGATCTCTTCCACGTATGGATCATGGAGACCGCCCACCACCGGGATGTATGGATCGATTCCCGATGAATCCTGTCCGGAGAATATCCTGACATGCTGGATCAATTCATTCGCAAGGCATTCCTGGGCGATCCTGCGAATCATCTCGCGAGAGAGCGCGTCTTTCAACCGGAATCCTCGAGCGGAATAGACGGGAACTTTTTTGTCTGTTATGAGGGAGAGGGCATATTCTGCGCTGTGGCCGACATTATCCGTCACACCAGGCTTGTACCCGATCTCGATGTACCATGAGAAGTCCGTTGAGAGGAGTGAATCTATGGCAATATCCTGGATGACAGGATCGCAGAAGGCCTCACTGATCCACTCTTCCTCCAGATCGTCTCCGTCTATGAAGTACACGTCCAGACAGCAGATGTCTTTTGACAGAGATAGTTCTGGAAAGGCGTGGAGAATCTGGCGTCTTGTCTTTTCTCCTCGTGCGTCGAAGAGGTCGGGTTTCAATCCAACCTCAACCCGTGTTGCCATGCACCTATCCTTTCTCCTCCACGTATACGCTGATGGGCCCTTCGATGCTCTCTCGTTCAGACTTGCACTTTACACACAAGGTGGCAAACGGCATAGCCCGGAGCCTTCCCACAGGGATATTTTCCCCGCAATCCTCACAAAAGCCGTACTCTCCCTGATCCATTCTCTGCAGGGCAGCATCTATCTGATCGAGTTTCTGACGTTCACGGGTAGTCAACAGGAGGTTGAATTCTCGAGATTGTTCGAGGTCTGCGTCGTCGAAAATGTCGCCGATTTCTCTCTGTTCAGAAATATCGTTGGATTTTACCCTCTCTTCCAAGGTCTTGAGAATGTCTCGCTTCATCTCAAGCAGGTGGTCCCGAATTTCAAGGAGTTCATCTTTTCTTAACATTCTGCCCTCCCGGTTCAATGTAAAAGTAGGCTCCTTATACTGATTCAATTATGCTTGTCAATATTGAAATTATCGAAGGACGTCTTCCTGGAAAGAAAAAGCTCCCTCCTGAAGAGGATGGATCCGGACCTACAGAGCAATCAGAAGTCCTCTTGAAAGAGCTCGCACTCCACGATTTCACCTTTATCAAGATGAGTCGTTCCTTTGGGGAGAATGATAAAACAGTTCCCCTTGGCCATTGAACTCAGGATCCCGGATCCCTGTGCACCGGTGGGAGTCACAGAGATGACAGACCCACTTCGTTCCAGAACGCCCCGCATATAATGCGGCCTGTCGCCTTTATTTCCGGTTATTGTTTGAGCGAGCGAGGCACGTATCCGCGGCAGCAGAAGGGTATGAGCCCCCAGGAGTTTTCGTATGGCCGGTCGCGCAAACTGATAGAACGAGGTCATGGTGGAAACAGGGTTTCCCGGAAGTCCGATCGCGGGGATACCGTGTATGGATCCAAACGCAAGGGGACGCCCTGGTTTAATATCTACTTTCCAAAAGTCCATGGTGTTTTCAGGTTCTGCAAGGACGTCTTTGACAATGTCATAGTCGCCCATCGAAACACCACCCGATGTCAAAATAAGATCCGCTCTCCCTCCACGGGAGAGCTTTTCCCTGAGTTCGGATTTTTCGTCCTTGGCGATGCCGAGGTAGATCGGGATAGCACCGGATGACTTCACCAGGGAGATAAGGGTGTACGAATTCGAAGAAGGAATTTTTCCCTGGTGAAGATCCTCATCGAGATCCACGATCTCATCGCCGGTGGCGAGCACCGCAACGATGGGTCGCTGAGATACCATGACCAAACTCCGTCTCAGGGAAGCCAGAATGCCCACCTGGGCCGGGCCGATGAAATCGCCGCGGGATAGAACAAGAGACCCTTTCTTCATATCTTCACCGGCGAATCTGATATGGTCGTGCCGTCTCGGAATTGTATTGATGATCACGCGATCGGGTTGTTCCTCGGTGTCTTCCCTCATGACCACGGCATCTGCCCCTTGGGGGATCAGTGCCCCGGTCATGATTTTCACGGCATGCCCGCGAGGGCAGGGGCCTTGGGGCATGGCACCGGCAGGGAGTTCGTATGCAACGGGGAGGATGGTCCCAGGAGAAGAGACATCCAGGGTATTCACCGCATAGCCATCCATTGCCGAATTGTCATGGGATGGAATATCACAGGGTGAATAGATATCTTCAGACAGGTACCGTCCCAGCGCCTCACCCATGAAGAGCGTTTCAGGAGGAAGAGTCGAAAGCCGAGCGAGGATTAACTCCCTGGCTTTGTCCACTGATAAGGTCTGCATGGCCATAAAATTCAAAGTACTATACCCTATAGAGAGTCACGGCTCAAGTCAAGATTCTCTCTGTGATTGACGATACGGCGGCTATGGACAGGTCACTGGATACCCTTGCGCCCTTGGAGATAGAACTCGAGAAGGTCATGGCACTTGGAGGTAGGCTCTCTCTTGTGGTCATACCTAGGGAATATGCTGAAAAGGCTTTGAAATCCAAGAGGGGTATAGACACCACGGTGATCTACAAGGAATATGTTGTCATCGGGGTATTCGGTGCCGATGCAGATGAGGCAAATGGAATGTTTCTTTCTGTTCCCAAGGGCATGGCCATGTATCCCCGGGACGGCAGTGATATACAGAGACTCTTCTTCGAGGCCGTTGAGCGACTTCGGCACAGCAGAGGAAGCTCCCCATGGGTAACACAGCTGTGGGACAGTATCAGGGACATGAAGACATCTGAAGAAGATACTGAAAGTAGATTCATATCATCATCCTTCTACCAGTTCTATGCGTTCATTGCAGACCATCCAGCAGACGTGTCGCGGATGCTCCACGATATGACAGAGTCGGAGAGGCACTGGATCATGGATTTCCTTCCCTATGATATCCCGACGCTCGTCAGTGGAGAAGATATGACGGAGCCACGGGATTTTTCCAAGGTCATGGACCAGTGGCAGTATAAAGACAGGATGCTGAAAAAACAGGAGAACGGGAAGATCACCTTGAGGAGATTCAGGAATGTTGAACACCTGTTTACCCTTCCTTCCATCTCGAAAGAGATCATGGATCTTGCCGGAGATCCGCTCCTGGCTGCATCTCGAATGGCAAAAATCATCGAGAAAGACCCTGTCCTCACCTCCCGCCTGCTCAAGGTAGTGAATTCTGCATTCTATGGTTTCAGAAGGCAGATAGATTCGGTGGAGCATGCGGTCGTCATTCTCGGGAATGAGGAAGTTGTGAACCTTGCCTTCTCCATCGCCGTTCACAAGGTATTGGACAACGTCGAGCCCTTGCGGGCCCGGAATCTCTGGGAACAC
>JBNGDS010000008.1:17150-59748 GCA_049975365.1 Desulfomonilia bacterium
TCCTGGCTGGGACCGATTTTCGGGTCGACAGCCGGAAACATGCTCTATACGGTGGGTCTGTTACATGATTTTGGGAAGATCATCTTCCTCCAGAGGGGGTGTTACAACAATGAACTGAAGGGGGTCTCGTCCCTGAAGGATCTTGCCACCGAGGAAGAACAGACCGGGCTTTCCCACGCCGAGATGGGAGCCTATGTGGCAGAGCGGTGGAATCTGCCCGAGGGTATTGTAGATGGTCTCATCAGTCATCACCTTCCCGGGAATGCGCGGGATCTGCCGTCAGCGGTATCGCTACACGCTGTGGATATCATGGCGCATACCGGGAGGCTTGATGTCACCATGATGAATTCAGTGGCAGCAGAATTTCTCCGTACGAGCAATGGAGCCTCACTGACTGCGGAGACTATTGAAGAAAAGTATACAGACACTGCAGCGAAGGTGAAGATGCTGTTGGACGTATGAGTACAGATAAAGACATTATAACGGTCCTCAAGGATCGCATTGTTTCCCTGGAAGAGGGATATGAACAGAAGATCGAGGAGCTTTCTCTGTTAAAGGAGCTCGGGGAAGCCCTCAAAGGGACAAGCCTGTCCCATTGGAATCAATTGTTCCTCAGACAGCTCGACATCATAAAACAGGCAACAGGCATATTCAGCATCTCGGTTATGCTCATCGATGAAGAGACAGAGACTCTTCACGTGGTAAGTGCCTCCCTGATGAGGAACATGCCGAACCGGCCTCCCATTCAACTGAAACGAGGAGAAGGGATTGCAGGCAAGGTCTTCGAGACGGGGAAGACGCTCTATATCCCGGATGTCACAAAAGATCCAAATTTTTCTGACCGGGGGACGAATCAGAAGGGCTCCCTTGCGTGTGTTCCCATTATCTCAGAGGGGCGATGCATCGGGGTCATCAATTTCCGTGACAATGTCCCGAGCTCATTTGGACCGAACGACATACGATTCTTTGAGCTCATTGCCGACCAACTCTCCATTACTGCATCGCTTGTCAGGACGTATCAGGATCTGCTGAGCCTCGAGAAAAAACGGATGAATCTGAGCAGATATTTTTCCAGAGGACTTGCAGAACATCTCGTGGCCGATGGTCGCATGACAGGACTTGGAGGAGAACGAAAGACCGTTACGGTTGTGTTCGCGGATATCACGGGATTCACCTCCCTGGTTGAGGTTCATTCTGTCGAACAGGTGGTGGAGGTGCTCAACTCATTTTTTGATACCGTGGTCCCGATTATTTTCAAGCACGGAGGAATGCTGGACAAGTTCCTGGGGGACGGGGTAATGGCAGTATTCGGAATCCCGGATAAATCGCCCCTGGATCCGGTTCATGCAATCTCATGTGCTGTTGACATTCAGAGTGCAGTACAGGCGTTACGCAAGCGCATGGAAAAGAACGGCCTGTTTCCCATCGAGGTGGGAATCGGAATAGCAACCGGAGTTGTCCTTGCGGGAAACATAGGATCCAAGGAGCAGATGAACTACACGGTTATCGGTGAACCCGTGAATCTCGCCCAAAGGCTCGAAACCATCAGCAAGCCGGGGGAAATCATCGTCTCCAGCCTCACCACAGAAGTTATTCCCACCGATGTAACACTGTCGGTGCAGTTCGAAAACATGGGGTCCCTCAGGATCAAAGGGATACAACGGGAGATCAATGCCATCAAGGTTCTGTACGGATTATGAGCCTTCATCGAGTGTGATACAATGCCTTTTTACTATTGACATGAGTGAGGGTTTCATTTAGTCCTTTTTTTACCGATAGTGTGATGTGATCCTTCACAGCCCTATTCCATAACATCCAGTATAGCCGAAAGGAAGGGATATGCACTTAGACGACTTGAAACAAATGGACCCACGGGTACTCCTGGAAACAGCTAATTCCCTGGATATAGAAGGCTCCGCTTCGATGATGAAACAGGAACTCATCTTTGCCATTCTTCAGGCACAGTCCGAAAAAGATATTTACATTTCAGGTCAGGGTGTGCTCGAGATCCTGCCCGATGGATTCGGGTTCCTGAGATCTTCCGATTACAGTTATCTCCCTGGCCCAGACGACATCTATGTTTCTCCCTCACAGATCAGAAGGTTCAACCTGAAAAATGGAGATGAGGTGAGGGGGCAGATACGGCCTCCCAAAGACAACGAACGCTACTTCGCCCTCCTCAAGCTGGAAACCATCAACACGGAAGACCCAGAGATGGCGAAGCACCGGGTCTCCTTTGACAACCTCACCCCCCTGTATCCTCTGGAGCGGTTTACCCTGGAAACCTCAACCGATAATCTCACGGGAAGATCGCTGGATCTTCTCTCGCCCATAGGAAAGGGCCAGCGCGGACTTATAGTCTCTCCACCGAAGGCCGGCAAGACCATGATGCTTCAGAGCATTGCGAACAGCATTACAGCCAATCACCCCGAGGTGGTTCTCATGGTGCTGCTCATCGATGAACGGCCCGAGGAGGTCACGGACATGAAGCGATCAGTAAAGGGAGAGGTCATCGCCTCCACCTTTGACGAGCCCGCATCCAGACACGTCCAGGTGGCACGGATGGTCATCGAGAAGGCAAAACGCCTGGTGGAGTACAAAAAGGACGTGGTTATCCTGTTGGACTCCCTCACCCGGCTCGCCAGGGCTCACAACACGGTGTGTCCGCCGTCAGGGAAGCTCCTTTCGGGAGGCATCGACGCCAATGCCCTGCAGAAACCAAAGCGATTCTTTGGAACTGCGAGAAATATCGAGGAAGGAGGCAGCATTACGATTATTTCAACCGCCTTGGTGGATACAGGGTCCAGGATGGATGAAGTGATCTACGAAGAATTCAAGGGCACAGGGAATATGGAGATCCATCTCGACCGGACCATCATGGAACGACGGGTATTCCCTGCCATGGATATCTCGAAATCCGGAACACGGAAAGAAGAGCTCCTGCTCCCCAAAGAACAACTGGACCGGATCTGGATATTGAGGAAGCTCCTCAGCCCGCTCAACCCCATTGACAGCATTGAATTTTTGCTGGACAAATTGTCAAAGACGGATAATAATGCCGATTTCCTGGAATCAATGAACAAATAGGGAGAAGAAAACGATGAAAAAAGGAATACATCCAGAATATGTGGAAACCACAGTCACCTGTGCCTGCGGAAACAGTTTCACCACTCGGTCAACGAAAAAAGACATCAGAATAGAGGTTTGTAGCGCGTGCCACCCGTTCTACACAGGACAGCAGAGACTGACGACGACAACAGGGAAAGCGGAATTGTTTAGAAGAAAATACGGTGATTACCTGAAAAAGGACACCAAATAAGCGAGAATGAACCACGTGTATGTTTGATAAACTCCAGAAGATCGAGGCACGATACACTGAGCTCTCCGATCTCCTTGCAGACCCCAACATCATCAAGAATCACGCTGAATATACCGCCATCGCAAAGGAACATGCGGCCCTCGAAGAGATCATGATCCCCTACCGCAGGCTTAAGCTGGTCCTCTCTGATCTCGAAGACCACGAAGCCATGCTGGAAGATCCGGATCCCGAGATGAGAGACCTCGTCAAGGATGAGCTCTCTCGCCTTCAGGAGGAGAAAAACGACATCGAAGAAGAGTTGAAAACTCTCTTCATCCCGAAAGATCCTCATGATACCAAGGACGTGATCCTGGAGATCCGTGCTGGAACCGGGGGAGAGGAAGCTGGACTGTTTGCAGCCGACCTCTTCCGCATGTATTCCCGGTATGCAGAGACAAGGCAGTGGACTGTGGAGATCCTGGGTATTCATGAAACCGGTATTGGAGGAATAAAGGAGGTCATCGCGGGAATCAAGGGCCACGGGGCATTTTCTCGGTTCAAGTACGAGAGCGGGGTACATCGGGTCCAGCGTGTTCCGGCCACAGAGGCGAGCGGGAGGATCCACACCTCAGCAGTTACGGTAGCAGTCCTCCCGGAGGCCGAGGAGGTGGACCTGGAGATAGATCCTTCAGATTTGAGAATCGATACCTACCGGGCATCCGGAGCCGGAGGCCAACACGTGAACAAGACGGAGTCTGCTGTCCGCATCACACACATACCTACCGGGATCGTTGTATCCTGCCAGGATGAGAAATCCCAGCACAAGAACAAGGCCAAGGCAATGAGGGTTCTCCGTTCGCGCATCCTCCAAAAGATGCAGGAGGATCAGGATAAAGAGATTGCCTCGCAGAGGCGTTCACAGGTGGGGACAGGGGATCGTAGTGAACGGATCCGCACCTATAATTTCCCTCAGGGAAGGGTAACGGACCACCGGATAAACCTAACGCTCCACAGACTTCCCCAGATCCTGGAGGGAGATCTCGACGAACTCATCGACGAGCTTGCCACACATTTCCAGGCAGAGGCATTGCGTAAGACCGGGAGCTGAAACGTGTCATGGACCATTAGGTCTGTCGTCTCCTGGGCAACAGGGTTTCTTCGTGATAAAGGCATAGAGCCAGCCCGTCTGGAAGCGGAACTCCTCCTCGCACACGCCATCAAAGCTCGAAGAATTGACCTCTATCTCGATTTTGATAGACCCCTTGTACCAGATGAACTTAGCCTCTATAAAAGTCTTCTTCTGAGGAGGGCCAGAAAGGAACCCATTGCATACATCCTGGGAGAAAAGGAATTTTACGGACGAGCCTTTCGGGTCAATCCTGATGTTCTGATTCCAAGGCCTGAGACGGAACTCCTGGTAGATTCAGCCATTGAACTGGCACCACACGGGGGCACGTTTTTCGAGATAGGAGTAGGCTCCGGGGCAGTGATCATTTCCATTCTGGCCCACCGCAAAGATCTGGTGGGATTCGGGAATGACATCAGGAAGCAGGCCGTCATCCAGGCTCGAACGAATGGTAATACCCACGGGGTGTCGCCCAGGATGCACCTGTATGCCGGAAACAGCCTGAAGGGACTCCGAGCCAGGTTCCCTCTCATCATTTCAAACCCTCCCTACGTTCAGAGAACGATGGCCGGCACCCTCGAGGATGACGGTGTCCTCTATGAACCGCGTGAAGCCATTTTTGGTGGAAAAGACGGCCTCGATGTAATAAAGAGTATCCTGGACATTGCAGGAGATCACCTCATTGGCGGCGGTGTTCTCATTCTGGAGGTAGGCTTTGATCAAAAGGATGCGGTGGAATGTCTTGTCGATTCCCGGGAAACGCTTGCCATACTGGAATGGAAAAAGGATTTATCGGGTATTTGCCGAACAGTTCTCATAGAGAGGGCATATGGATAAATTCATCATAGAAGGTGGAAGGCCGCTTCGAGGAGAGGTAACCATTTCCGGTGCAAAGAATGCAGCACTTCCGATTCTTTGTTCGACCATCCTCGCACAGGAGAGGTGCACCTATAGAAACATACCGCGGCTCAAAGACATCGACACGATTACAGACGTTCTTGGCACTCTCGGGGTGCGCAAGGAGAGCTGGGAGGGTGACACCCTGGTTCTCGACCCGACAGAAATCAGGATGTTCGAAGCCCCGTACGATCTGGTAAAAAGTATGAGGGCCTCTATCCTTGTTCTGGGGCCGCTTCTTGCTCGGTACGGGAGGGCAAAGGTTTCGTTGCCCGGAGGGTGTGCAATAGGGGTACGACCCATTGATTTGCACTTGAAGGCACTTTCTAAAATGGGGGCAGAGATCGCGATTTCGCACGGATACGTGATCGCCACCTCTAATGGACTCAGAGGCACGAGGATTGTGTTTGACTCCCCAACGGTTGGAGGGACGGAGAATATCATGATGGCTGCGACCTTGGCCAAGGGGCAGACCGTTATCGAGGGCGCAGCCAGAGAACCGGAAGTCGTTGATCTTGCATGTGCGTTGAACAAAATGGGTGCGTGCGTAGAGGGAGTGGGCGAGAGCACCATCGTCATCGAGGGGGTCAATAGCCTGAGCGGGATAGAGTATTCCATCATCCCGGACCGGATTGAAACTGGAACCTTTCTCGTCGCCGCAGGCATCACGAAGGGGAATCTGACTTTGAAGGGGGCACGATCTGATCATGTCTCTGCCGTTCTGGACAAGCTCCAAGACATGGGCCTTGAGATCAGTGAAGAACAGGATGGAGGAATTTTTATCAATGGGAATCATGATCTCAAGGCAATTCAGATAGAAACCATTCCATACCCGGGGTTTCCCACTGACATGCAGGCCCAGATCATGGCGCTGGCCTGTGTTGCAGAAGGTGTATCCAGTATCACGGAAACAATTTTCGAAAACCGGTTCATGCATGTCCCTGAACTCATGAGAATGGGAGCAGATCTCGAAGAGCGTGGGAACACAGTGATCGTTCGGGGCATCAGGCGGTTTCAGGGCGCGTCTGTTATGGCTACCGATCTCCGGGCATCCGCAAGCCTCATCCTCGCAGCCCTCAATGCAAGTGGATACACCGAAATCAGACGCATCTACCATCTTGACAGGGGATATGAATCGCTCGATCGAAAACTGAAAGCTCTCGGAGCCGAGGTTTCCCGCGAAAGGGGAGGGCTGTGATCCGGTATATTTCCACTTCCCAGGCAGGATGGAAGGATGCGCTCCGTGCACTCCTTGACCGGGTGAGAGATGTGCCGGAAGGCGTGGAACAGGCGGTTCGCGATATCATCCGGGCCGTGAGGGAATCGGGAGATACTGCCCTGGTGAAACTGACCAGGAACTATGACGGGTTTGATCCCGAAGAAACGGGCTTGATTATCGAGAAAGCAACTATTGATGATGCATACAACAAGACAAGCTCTGACATGTGCAGGGCCCTGAACAGGGCAGCGGACAGGATCAGGGCATTTCACGATCGACAGCGTGAAACATCTTGGACCACCACCGATGCGTCGGGGATCATCCTCGGCCAGAAGGTAGGACCCCTGGACAGCGTAGGCATCTATGTGCCGGGGGGGAAGAATGCATTTCCCTCAACACTCCTGATGAATGTCATCCCGGCGGTAATCGCAGGGGTTGAGAACATAGAGGTGGTATCACCCACACCTGAAGGAAGTATCAATACAACGTTGCTCGCTGCTGCTCGCATCGCGGGGATTGACAGGATCTATCGTATCGGAGGGGCCCAGGCCGTAGCAGCTCTGGCCTATGGAACCGAGAGCATCCCACGAGTGGATAAGGTTGTCGGTCCCGGAAATATCTATGTAGCGCTTGCCAAGCGAATGCTCCAGGGGACAATCGGGATTGATTCTTTTGCTGGGCCCTCGGAGATTCTCGTCATTGCCGACGAAGGAGCAGATGCACGAGTGGTCGCAAGCGATCTCCTCTCCCAGGCCGAACATGACACACTGGCATCATCGATCCTGATCACCCCGTCTGATGCGCTGGCTCGAGCCGTCTGTGATCATCTCGATCACGACAGCGAAACACTCCCCAGGAAGGATGTGATCAGGGAGTCGCTGGGCAATCATGGCGCCTGTATCGTGACCCGTGACCTGGATGAGGCCTTTGATATTGCAAACACAGTTGCACCTGAACATCTCGAGCTCATGCTGGAAAGAGCCGTTGAGTATGTGGGAAAGGTGAAGCATGCCGGGGCCATATTCCTGGGATACCATAGCCCGGAGGTGATTGGCGACTATATCGCAGGGCCGAATCATACCCTGCCCACAGGATCGACGGCACGATTCTCCTCCCCACTGGGAGTGTATGATTTCATGAAGAGATCCTCCATTATCGGGTTCAGCTTAGATGCCCTTGAGGATCTCGGCCCGCTGGCCATACAGATAGCCCGGGCGGAAGATCTGGAAGCGCATGCGAGATCTGTGGAGAGCCGTATCAGAAAATCAGGTACTTAACAGCATAGACGATCTCTTGCCCGGGGACACATTCCTCGTAGGCGGCTGTGTCAGGGATTTCCTTCTCGGCGTCGAACCTCAGGATTTTGATGTGATTACCACCTTAGATGTCTGGCCAGTGGCCCTGCGTATCGCCTCCCGGCTGCATACCCACCCGTTCTGGATCGACAGGCAGCGCATGATTGCCAGGATTACAGATCCTGCTACCGGGGCGTGTGTGGATATCGCTCCCCCCAAAAAAGCGGGTATCGAGGAAGATCTCTGGGATCGGGACATCACCATCAATGCCGTGGGATATGATATCAGGGGGAAGCGAATCATGGATCCCACGGGCGGGGTGAGGGATCTCAGGTGTGGCCTGATCAGGATTGTCTCTGAACACAGCCTTGCAGACGATCCTGTACGATCCCTGCGCTGCATCAGGTTTTCTTTGCAGTTTGATTTTTCCATCACTGAAGAGACTCTCGTCCTTCTCAGAAAACAAGCACCGCACGGTCTCCCTGTCGCACCGGAACGAATCAAACAGGAACTGGTCAAGACATTGAACCTCCCTCACGGGGGTCGCTGTTTCTCTCTGCTGGAATCCACGGGCTACCTGAAGAGTCTTTTCCCGGAGGCTTTCCTGAATGATGACGAGAGAACGCGTGGCCAGATCATCCGGCATGCCCTTCGCACGGCGGACCATGTCGATCGAATCCTCCCCTTTGCCCACCTGTGGTTTCCCGGGATCAGCGATCATTTTCAGGATTATCTGGAGTCAGGCGTCTCGAGGGCTGTAGTCCTCAGGCTTGCAGCCTTCCTCCATGGCATCGCAGCAACAAACACGGCAGGGGAGCAGATTGAGGGAAGCACGGCATTTCCAGGCGTACGGAGTGCCTCCAGGATTCTGCAGGAGTTGACATTTTCTTCCCGCTCATCCATGCATATCGACAAGATTCTCCAGGGATTTTCCCTCCTGGGATCCTTTTATCCGGGAGATTTTTGCTCAAACAGTTCACTCCATCGTTTTTGCTCTCGTGTCAGAGCGTGTGGTCCCGAAGTGCTCCTCCTCGCCATGGCACATGCACAGGAACCAGACAACACTCCTGAATTCGAACCTGTGCATTCGTTGGGACGAGAAGGCCTCGAACGGGTGTGGACCTACTGTTCCGGGCCTTTCCGGTACCAGATTGATAACCCGCTTGTCACCGGGCATGATGTGATTACAGAGCTTGGTATTTCGCCCGGTCCATGCGTGGGCGCGTATCTGCAGATCATTGAGGAGGCACGCGCTGAAGGAAAACTCACCTCTCGGCAGGAAGCGCTTGAATACCTGAGACGGGTAGGCCGGGAGAGAATCTGAGCTGGTGTTTTTCCCTCATCACGCTTGCTCTGGGACTAGATGGGGAAAGAGCGTGTTTCTGTGCGGGCATAGAAGATCACGCATGGATCCAAAGGATATCGCGCAGCCCCACACCTGTGGGGGGTGTTCTTTGTTTCAATGGGCAAAAATATCTGGTATACTCATTCACATGAAAGTAGAATCCTGGATGGTATCAGACGTGATCACCATTGGAAAAGACTCCGGCATCCGAGATGCACTGCTGATCATGAAGAAATACTCAGTCCGACACCTTCCGGTTGTTGAGAACGGTCTCTTTGCTGGGCTTGTCACCCTCGGGGATTTGAAGCAAGTGATCCTTGCCTCAATGTTGGAAACCCTCAAGGTGAGCGATGTGATGATCCAGGAGCCATTCACAATCACGAGAGATACCTCCCTGGAAAAGGCGGCTCAGATTATCTACGAAAAGAGGATAGGGTGTCTCCCCGTGGTGGAGAAAGGAAAACTTGTTGGGATTCTCACGGTCAATGACATCATGAAGGCCTTCATCGATATCATGGGAGTCCTCAAGGCAGGCTCGCGGGTCGATGTCATCTTGAAGAATGTTCACGGATCCTTTGACGAGGTTGTTACCATCATTGAGAAGTATGGGGGGTATATCATCAGTGCAGGAATGTCCATCAACGGGGATGAAAATGCCCACCATTTCCGGATTTCAGGTGGTGACACCGCTGCAATCGCAAAGGAATTGACCTCTCTGGGATACCGCGGGGTCAAGGTCATCGAGTAACGCCCAGGGAAAAGGCGACTTCATCAGGGGCAAGCCCCTTGAGGGAAAGCACCTTGACCCTGCTCTTCTCACCGTGGATGATCGTTATCTTGGATTTTGCCACGCCAACCTGTTTCGAGAAAAATTTCAGCAGCGCGGTATTTGCTTTGCCTTCGACCGCCGGGGCCCTCAGGCGCACAACGAGTTTATCATCCCTGATCTCTTCGATGCCATCCTTGGCTGCGTTCGGGATAACCTTCAGGGTAAGGATGGTGGAACTGCCTTCACCTCTGATCCACATAGCCCATTTCTCTGATCCATGCCTGATACGAGTTGAGAATCGTCTGGAGCTCTGAGAACAGAACATTCTTCTTTTCCCTGAGCTCTGCAAGCTCTGACTCCAGGGTTGCCTTCTGCATCTCGGCCTCCTGGAGAATCTCCTGGGCCTTTGCAGCGGCGTCGTTCTGCATTTCAACGGCCTTTTGTTCAGCCTCATGCAGAACTCCCTGGGCTTTCTGTTCCAGATCATTCGCCTTGCGCTGCGCCTCGGAGATGAGTTCCTGGGCCTCCTGTTCAGCCTTCTTGATCTTTTCGTCAGAGAACTGTTTGGCGGAGAGGAAAATATCCTCTAGGTTCTTCTGTTTTTCTCTGGCTGTCTCAACCTGGCTTTTGAGGAGATTATTCTCCTCAATAAATTCTTCCAGGTCGTCCGCCAGGTCCAGCAGGAACTGAATGACTTCATCCTTGTCGAACCCGGCGAGTTTTCCCTTGAATCTCTGTTCACGGATCATGTCAGGTGTAATGTGCATGTTAAAACCCCCCTTTCAGTTTATACCCTGTCTCTATCAGGGAACTGGCGAGAGCAGTGTCAAGAAAGATGATCAAGGCAATCACGATAATCGGCGAGAAATCAATGCCGCCAATTGACAGGGGAAGACGTCTTCGAAACCACAGAAAGAGCGGTTCGGTTGCACTGCGCAGGAACCGCACGATTGGATTATAGGGATCAGGGTTCACCCATGAAATCAACGCACCAATGATGACAATCCACATATAGAGGTTCAACAGGATATGCAAGACCTTGCCGAGCGCTATGAGTATATTGGCCACTACAAACATGAATACCTCCGTACATGCGAGAGGGTCTCGTCTCAGTAATGCCGTTTTCGACCACAGAAAGCAAGGCATTTCCGAGATGTGAAGAGCGGACAGATGGATACTTGCGGTGGAAACCAAGCTCTGCTAAATCAAAAGCGTGAAGTTGAATAGAATTGAGATCAGGGGCTTCAAGTCAATCGCGAAAAAAACAGACCTGCCGGTATCCGACGGGATTACCTGTATTGCAGGACCAAACGGGTGTGGAAAGAGTAATATCGTGGACGCAATCAGGTGGGCGCTGGGAGAGCAATCCACGAAGTCTCTTCGGGCCGGGGCCATGGGGGATGTAATTTTCTCGGGTACTCAGGAAATCGGCCCAGGAAGCCATGCACAGGTAACCCTTGAGTTTATCAGAGACGGGGGATTCTTTCCGCAATCTCTTGACGGATTCGACCAGGTTTCGATTTCACGGAAGCTCTTCAAGACGGGTGAGAGCGTCTACGCGATCAACAATGTGAAATGTCGTCTGAAGGACATCACCGACCTGTTCCTGGATACCGGCCTTGATCGGTACGGGTACGCTATCGTGGAGCAGGGCAAGGTCAAGGATATCATCCAGTCCAGACCAGAGGATATCCGTTACCTGATTGAGGAAGTAGCAGAGGTCGGAAAATTCAGGGTCAAGAGGGAAGATGCCATCAGGAGACTCGAGGCGACATCAAAGAATCTCGAGCGGGTCAGCGATCTCCTGGAAGAGGTATCCCGGCAGAGAAACGATCTGAAGGCACAGGCAAACAGGGCTCGACGGTACCAGATGGTGCGGGACCAGATCAATGATCTCACGAAGCATCTCTGGGGATACGAACTGGATCGGATTTCATCCAAACGCACGGCCCTCACCCAGGAAGAAGACAGGCTGAAGGAACTTCTCGAGAGAAAGAAGGAAGATATAAGCACCTTTGTGGCCGCGAGAGAAGATCTCGAAAAAAGACTGAAGGCGCACAGAGAGGACATGGAATCCATCAGTTCTGATATTCGGGATGCCAACACATCAGCCAATATCGCTCAAGCTGAGATTGAGAACTTGCACCACAGGAAGGGGGATCTTGCAACTACCCTGGGGATGCTTACATCCCGGGTTGACAATATGAAGAAGGCCATCCTCGCGGAGCAGGCCCGTATGATGAAGGAACGCGGGGAACTGGTGTCCCTGGAGGCAGATCTGGAGAGATGCCAGAAAGAAGCCGAGGCTCGACAGGCCTCAGCCGACGAGATCCACCAGGAATACACACATCTTGAACGTGACTACGATATGAAAAGAGCAGAACTCTTTGACATCATCGGGCAGGCACGCGCTTTGGAGCAACGTATATCCGGAATTGAGAGCCGAAACAAAGAGGTGTGTTCCTCTATCACGAAGCGCAAGAGTGATATCGCAGAGCAGGAAGAAAGAGCTGGTTCATTGACGGAAACCCTTGCCCGGTTGGAAACGGAAGTGCAGAGCAAGCAGGGAGAGCTCTCTCTCCACATGAATGAACTCCGTGGGATTGAAACACACAGAGATGAACTCAAAGTGTGCATCGAGAAGGAGCGTGCAGATCTCCATACACATGAGAAGGATCGTGCAGAGAACACGGCCAAGGTGACTATCCTGGATCAGGTAATCCAGGACGCCATCAAGAGCCAGGAAGGCTCTTCTGAATCCAGGAACGGGAATACACGGGTATCAGAGGCGCTTAGGGTCCGTCAAGGATTTGAGGAGACAGTGGGAAGATCTGTGGGTGAGGCCCTGGAATTCCTGATTATAAAGGATCATGATGAATTTTTCGCGCAGCCTGACATTGAGTCAGCAGGGCCGGGATTTGTTCCTGAACAGCCATATATCGATCATTCCAGGTCATCGCTCTCCATCGACGGAGATGGAATTCTTGGTCCACTGAGTGCGTTTATAGAGTCAGACAAACAGTATGAGGGTGTCATCCTGGCACTGTCCAGGGACATGTGGGTTGTGAAAGACATTCAGAGCGCTGTCTCTCTGTGGCGTGCGGGACAGAGATCCTGTCCTCTGGTAACCAGAGATGGCTTGATCCTGGAGACGACAGGTGTCATCAGGACAACGAGGAATACGGCAAAATATGGCCAGGGGCTCAAGGCAAGAAAAGATAAGGAACTCCTGCTGATCAGGAGTAAAGAGATCGAGGCACAGATCGAACAGTGTACGGGAAGGATACGGCACCACCACGAAGAACAGAGGCAGCTTGAAGAACGGTTCGCGATGTGTTCCGGGAGCTGCAATGGAATCCAGCGGGATATTCAGACGCTGGAGTATCAGAAAAGAGATGCCAGCAGAGACCTCGAAAGAATTCGTAAGGAGGTTGGCGCGTTCACCCATGACCTGGAAATGCTCAGTGAAATGGCTGACAAACTCTCTCGAGAAACCTCTCTCCTCATACAGGAAAAGGCCTCCCTCGACGAGACTATTTCTGCTCATCAAGGAATCGTCAAAGAGCTGAACGAACACAAAGACGGATTATGGAAACGATATGAGGATGTCAAGGCAGCCCTACAGCAGCAGATCCTGAAGACCCACGAGCTCAAGATCGGGTGGGCATCCAGAAATGAACGGATTCAGGCTATTCAGAAAAATATCGATCAAAAACAGCATGAGATTGAGATTGATACTGTGCGGATTGGAGAACTCACAAATACGGTGAAAACGTTTGACAGTGATCTCGCATCCGCCCAACAGACGCGTTCCGAGGCCCGTGAAAAGGCAGAGCGACTGCAATCCGCCTATAGTGAGGTAGCGCCTGAATATGAAAAGGTCTCTCACCTGTTGACTCAGCTCAAGGATGATCTTTCGCGGGGGCAGGAATCGGTGGAAAAGCAGGAGAAGGAGCTCAATGAGCTCTTGTTCAAACTCAAAGAATACGAGATTTCCTATAGAATGGGAAAGGAGAGAATGCAGGCACGATTTGGCAACAGTATGCCCCGGATACCGGAATCCTTTGACCCCGAACAAACAAACCAACGCCTGGAACTGCTGGAGCAGAAACTTGAAAAGATGGGGCAGATAAACTTCACGTCCATTACGGCTTACGAGCAGGTGCAGACGAGGTGGGATGACCTTCATCGGCAGTATCAGGACATTGTCCAGGCGAGCACCCGCCTGAGAGAGGTCATATCAAATATTGAACGACAGAGCAGGAAGGCCTTCATGGCGACATTTACCAAGGTCAGGCAGCATTTCCAGGAGATATTCACCACCATGTTCGGGGGTGGTAAGGCGGATATCATTCTCGAGGAGGGAGAGTCTCTTGATGCAGCCGTAGAGATCTATGCATCACCTCCATTCAAGCGTCTCAAAGCAATGAGCCTTCTGTCCGAAGGGGAGAAGACACTCTGCGCCTTAAGCTTTATTTTTGCGCTGTTCAGTGTCAAGCCGTCTCCGTTCTGCATCCTGGATGAGGTGGATGCACCGCTGGATGATGCAAATGTGATTCGGTTCAATCGACTGATCCGTTCATTTTCACAGAAGTCTCAGTTCATCATCGTGACCCATAACCGCTACACCATGGAGATGGCGGATATCCTCTATGGGGTGACCTTTGATGTGCCGGGTATCAGCAAGATCGTGTCAATGGAGCTGAGGGACCAGCAAGGATAAAATATTTCTCTCGGAAGAGAAAATCTTTTCCGTTTACCCCGCGATAAACCTGCATCAGGGGTTATTTTCCCCCTCGAGGTCGTGCACGTTAATTGCAGGGAACCTCGAGACAGGAGAATCCATGCCACGAGTAATGGCCATCACGTCTGGAAAGGGCGGAATAGGTAAGAGCAACTTTGTCCTGAATGTCGGGATCTCTCTGGCAATGATGGATGCTTCTGTTCAGGTGCTCGATGCAGATCTCGGGCTTGCAAATCTCGATGTGCTCCTCGGGATCAGGCCACACAGCACACTTGAAGACGTGGTGCTCGGAAAAGCAGATGTGAAGGATATCATCGTCCAGACGGACTATAAAATCGAACTCATACCTGGATCATCCGGCACCCAGGATATGGCTGATCTCTCGAATGAACAGATCAGCTCTCTCGTCCAGGCGGTTCAAGAGTCCTCGAAAAATGCGGATTTCCTGCTCGTGGATACGGCATCAGGCATTTCAACCGGCGTCATCTCTTTCCTCATGGCTGTGCCTGAGGTTGTCGTGGGTGTCAATCCCGAGCCTACGAGCCTGACAGATGCGTACGCACTTATCAAGATTCTCAAGAAGAACGGATATGCTGGCAGAATCTCGATGTTTTCCAGTATGGTAAAGAACAGCGTAGCGGGGCATGCCATTTACAAGAAAATTTCGTCGGCGTCACAGAGATTTCTCAATACACAGGTTGACTATCTCGGCAGCGTCTATTACGACGAGAAACTTTCCCGTGCGGTATCAGACCAGGTCCCTGCCATTGTTCGGTTCCCAACCTCTGATATTTCCAGGTGTTATCGAGTGATCGCACTCACTGTTCTCGGGCAGGCTCAGGTTCAGGCGGATTATGAGAAATTCTGGTCGCGCCTTATTACCATGATCATGAAGAAGGCCCGCCCGAAACCCAAACAGGAGGTGCTTTTCACAGAGAAGGAAGGGGCTGTTCCGTTGGAAAAAACGGTTCAGGATATCCTTGATGAGCAGCGACGGACGAGAATGCTCCTGGAAAGACTTATTCTGAAACTCGATCAGGTCATCCCCTCACCACGATCCGGGCAGGGATACATGCCGTGATTGCCGTCCTCGAGACGGTGTGTGGAACCCTTTGGGTGTCGGGTGATACCGACACAGTAGATCGTGTTTCATGGTCTGAACTTGCTGGTCCTTCCCACACTGGCGAACTTGACTGGATACTGACAGCACTGATGACATACTTCTCCGGACGTTCACAAGCGTATCCCGGGGCCGCCTTCTTCCTCAACCAGAGAATCGTCTGGAGACGAGAAGCGTATCCCTCAGAACCGAAGACACGAACCCATCAGATACTGCACAAGATTACCCAGATACCTTATGGAACAACGACAAGCTATGGCTCGATCGCGAGATCTCTGGGAAATATCCGTCTCGCACGTTCCGTTGGTCACGCGTGTGGATCAAATCCTTTGCCCGTCATCATCCCGTGTCACCGTGTGGTAGGTGCAACCTCTCTCGGCGGGTACAGCTCCGGGGTTTCAAGAAAGCTCTGTCTCCTTGAGCTCGAGAGAAACAGCATGAACCAACCCTAGACGCACTGTCCAGCAAGAGCATCATTCTCCCTTTTGAATGATCGGGCTCTTTCCGGCATGGATTCTGTGCGCCTCTGCAGGGAAAACCCTTTGGGTGTATTGGAGATTTCATCTGAGAGGGAGGCACCTGTTCGTGTATAGGATTGGGGTGTCTGCTCCCAAAAGATCTGTACTCGGTTTATTATGATTGTTATTATATATATTTGACACTACATAGAATCTGTCGTAGGGGTTTCATGTGCTGGAAAAGTGCAGAGATGTGTTCACAAATGCAGAGCAAGAACGGACTGTCCAACGCGCTGTTTTAGGCCTCGGGTTTATCGCCATTGAGCTGGATTCCCATGCAGTTGGCCTCAGCGCAAACATCGCTGTGTCATCTATTAAGGGATGTTCAGTGTTTAAGAGGGCAATGCCCATTGCAGGGTCTGCTGTGGGAGATCTCATGGCCCTGGGGAGGGAAGATGACCTCATTTCCCGAAGCATTGCGCTGGCCGCGATCAATGCACTCGCAGCAGAACGATCCATCGGAAAGACAGGAGATGTGTTCGATGTAGTCAGGGTCAGCCCCGGGGAGACTGTGGCAATGGTAGGGCTCATAGAACCGGTTGTACGCATGCTTGAGGACAGGGCGTGTGTTGTAGAGGCTTTTGATCGAAGAGACATGGATGCCCATTGCATCCAGCCCACCGAACGGATGCCGGAGGCGTTCAAACATGCAGACATTATCATCATATCCGGCACAACACTCATCAACAACAGCCTGCAAGATCTCCTCGAACTACCCAACAGGGCTCGGGAGATCATCATCATGGGACCCAGTACACCCATGGTCCCTGAGATCTTTTCAACGACACCGATCACTTTCTTGGCAGGGGCTCGTGTTGTCGATGCAGAAAGCGCCTTCAGAATCATCATGGAAGGAGGAGGCACGCAGGAACTTCACCGGAACAAGGCCATGGAAAAGGTCATCCAGGAGGTATGAGGCGTGGATCATCTCTATGACATGCACTCCAGGCGTATCAGGTATGTACGGATTTCGGTAACAGACAGGTGTAACTTTCGATGCCAGTACTGCATGCCGCCCGAAGGAGTCAACTGGCTGCCTCATGAGATGATTATGCGATATGAGGAGTACATCCGAATCATGAAAATTCTCGTGTCGCACGGAGTTGACAAGGTCCGGATCACCGGGGGCGAACCCCTGCTGCGAAGGGGACTGACAGGATTCATTCAACGTCTCAGTGCAATCGAAGGGATCAGAGATCTCTCCCTCACGACCAATGGAATGCTCATGTCCACCATGGCCAAGGAACTGAGAGATGCCGGATTGAACAGGGTGAATATCAGTCTCGACACACTCGACAGGACAAAATTCGCACAGATTACACGCGTGGATGCGTATGATATGGTGCGCGCAGGGATCGAGCGGGCACTGGAATGCGGGCTCTCACCCGTGAAGATCAATGTCGTTGCCATCAGGGGATTCAATGACGATGAGATTCCTGATTTTGCACGGATGACACTCTCAGATCCTGTCGAGATACGGTTCATAGAGCTGATGCCCATGGGGTGTATCGCCCGTCATGGAAATCAGGAACTTATCAGTTCATCCGAGGTACAGGAGATCATCGAGAATATCCATGGCCCTCTCGAACCCCTCGAATATTCACTTGGCCCGGCTCGGGTATTCAAGATCCCAGGAGCACGGGGCAAGATCGGGCTTATCGGGGCCATGAGCGAACACACATTCTGCCACAGGTGCAACAGGATACGGATCACGTCCAGTGGAGGATTGAGACCCTGCTTGTTCTCGGAAGAGACCGTTGATCTTCTCTCCCCGATGAGAAGAGGCATTACGGATGGCGAGTTGGACTCTCTCATCATCAGCGGTGTGAAAATGAAGCCTCTCAATCATGGACTCTGCAGGGGAAAAGAGTTTCTCTGCGGAAGAGAGAGCTACACGCTCATGAACAGCATCGGCGGATGATGTTTCTACACCACCGGTCTGGATCGTGCAGAATTCAGGATCTTGCTGTATGATGTCAGGTCTCTCTTGAAGAGAATCTTGTTGGTGTTCAGGAAAAAGAGACCAGATTTTTTGTCCTTCTCTCCTTTCGGTGAGGACCAGACTACCTTGCAGTACAGTGAGATGGGGGGTATATCCTCTAGGGGATCAATCTCGAGCCTGACGACTGAGCCCACGGGGAAAACCGCACCTGCTATGCAGACCCCTTCCTTGCTGGCATTGATCAGAGAGATCGGTTGCATGGCTTCCTTGATCTCCACAGACCCACTCAGATTGGGGAGGGAGAACCGCTCGTGGATTCTCTTCTCTTTTATCCTGCGCATCCTCCTCAACGTACATTCTCCCCGTGCTGAATGTCAAGCGTGAGATCCTGGGTTGTTCTTGGTCCACATGACCCTGGCAAAGCAATTCGACTTCATAGTATACAACCATCTATCCTGCACACTCTATGGAAAGTGTGTGACGTGTGCTGACAGGACGGAAGAAGGTGTACTGCCAGACGAGGTGAAATGGAAGGAAAAGGAGGGACTATGAACTTTGATCTCGCATCCGAGCATAAGATCCTGCAGGAGACCATCAGGAAATTTTCTTCTGTGGAGATAGAACCGCTTGTGGAGAAGATGGACAGGGAGGAAACCTTTCCCGAAGAGCTCTGGGGAAAGGCGATGGAAATGGGGCTCATTGGGATGGGGATTTCACCCGACTACGGGGGGTCTTTTTCCGACTTCTTCTCATTGGGGATCATGGCAGAGGAAGTCAGCAAGGTTGATCCGGGGGTGGCGGTCGTGTTCGGGGCACACTCTGTCCTGTGCGGGAATAACATTCAACGGCATGGGACAGAGCTCCAAAAAAAGAAATATCTTCCAGACCTCTCATCGGGACTGAGACGTGGATGTATGGGGTTGACCGAGCCAGAGGCCGGGTCGGATGCCCTTTCCATCAGGACTCGGGCGCGAAAAGAAGGAACAGAGTACGTTCTCAACGGGACCAAGATGTTCATATCCAATGCACCCATTGCAGATACTGCTCTGATCTATGCTACTACAGATCCGGATCGTGGAGTGAATGGCTTGAGTGCATTCATAGTGGAGAAGGGTTTCCCGGGGTACCGAACAGGCAGGTCTCTTTCAAAGATGGGTCTCCGGTCATCACCAACTGGAGAGATCATCCTGGAAGACTGCAGGGTACCCCAGGAGAATCTTGTCGGGGGAGTGGAAGGGAAAGGATTGAGCATCATGTTCTCCGGGCTGGATATCGAGCGATTTCTCTGGAGTTGCCAGGCTATTGGAATCGCACAGGCGGCCTTTGATGCCTCCCTCAGATACGCAAAGGAGAGGGTCCAGTTCTCCCAGCCGATCATACATTTCCAGATGATCCAGGACAAGCTGGCCAATATGACTGTAGAGATAGAAACGGCACGGCTTTTGGCTCAGAAAGGTCTGGTGTTTCTCGATGAGGGGAGAAAGGCAGAGACACGAATGCTCGCAGCACAGGTGAAGCTCTATGCGTGTGAAATGGTCAATCGTGTGACGGCAGAGGCAGTGCATATTCACGGAGGCTACGGGTATATGAAAGAGTTTCGTGTGGAGAAGTACATGCGCGATGCGAAGGTGTACGCTATCGGCGCAGGGACCAGCGAGATTCAGAAGCTGATTATAGCGGGATATCTCAATCGATGAAGAGCCCTCTTTTGTACGGGGAGGGACAGAGGATTTGAAATCGAATGCCTTAGGATTATTATTCACCCTATGCAGGAAAGCAGCATTTTTTCGATTATGTCAGAACAGAGTAGAGGGTGGTTCTGAGGAGGGAATATGGTCAGAGATATCGAGTCCATGTCGCTAAAAGCCTACGATGTCCTCGTAATCGGGGGGGGTATTACGGGTGCATTTGTTGCCTGGGATGCGTCTCTGAGGGGACTGAGGGTTGCCCTTATCGACAAGGGAGACTTTGGTGCGGCAACATCTGCCGCCACATCGAAACTCATACACGGAGGTCTGCGGTACCTCAAGACCCTGGAGGTGGGTCTTGTCCGGGAATCTCTCCAGGAAAGGAGAATCATGGAGATTATCGCGCCTCACCTGGTGTACCCATTGCCTTTCGTGTTCCCCGCCTATGGATGGGGTATGCGCGGTCTACCTGCCGTCATTTCCGCAATGGTCTTCTATGATACATTGTCCTACGATCGGAGGTGGGTCAATGATGATGACAAGAAGATTCCCGGACACGAGAAGTATTCAGCAGAGGAGATTCTCGAACTCGAACCGGTTCTGGACAACAAGGATCTGAAAGGCGGGGTCATCTACTATGACTGCCAGATGTACAATCCCGAGCGGCTCACCCTCGAACCCATCCTTTCCGCAGTGGAGTACGGCGCGGATGCAGCAAACTACGTCAAGGCCGAGGATCTCCTCATCACAGGGGAGAGGATCGAAGGTGCTCACGTGAGAGACCTTCTGAACGAGAAAGAATACGACATCAGGGCCAACGTGACGGTGAATGCAACTGGCCCGTGGGCTGATCTCATGCTGGGAAAGATCCGGGGAAAGAAACATCATGGCCTCATTCGTTCCAAGGGAATCCACATCATCACCCGGTCATTGCATAAAGACCATGCCATTGTGCTCCAAACCGCGAGTGGGCGGCATTTCTTCATCATCCCGTGGAGAGGGCACAGTCTTATCGGGACCACGGACGAAGTCTACAAAGGGAAGCCCGATGACTTCAAGGTCACCGAGAGGGATATCGAAGATTTTCTGACAGAGATCAATACTACCGTTCCGTCTGCCAGGCTGAGGCGTGGTGATGTTCTCTTCCAGTACGGGGGTCTTCGGCCCATCGTTGAAAAGGAGACCAGTGTCGAGGTGGAGGTCTACGATGCATCGAGAAAGTACGAAATCTATGATCACGAACATGATGAGGGGATCAAAGGATTTGTCACCGCGATAGGCGGGAAATACACGACTTCGAGGAACATGGCTCGTCAGCTCGTTGATATCATAGCAGAAAAACTTGGCAGAGAGCCAGGCACGTGTCAAACCCACACGACCCCATTGTACGGGGGAGAAATAGGAAGATTTGCGAGCTTTGCCGAGAGAGCAAAGAGAGCAAAACCCCACGGACTGAGCGATGCCATCATCGAGAATCTGTGCAGAAATTACGGATCGCGTTACACACACGTTCTTGAAACAGCGCAGAAAAAGAAACACCTGGAGAGAATCAGCGATCAGTTTGACGATATCGTTGCCCAGGTCCTGTATGCAGTACACCATGAGATGGCTGTGTGTCTCAATGATGTTCTGTTCCGGAGGACTGGTCTCTGCACCCTGTTCAATCCAGGCGAAGATGTGATGGAAAGAGTCACAGACATCATGGCAGGTGAATTGAAGTGGAAGTCGGCACGGAAGAACAGGGAGATGGACACAGCCCGTGATGCCTTTGCCACGCTGAAGGAGTAGAGATTTACCACCCCTGTTGCATACTGCGCTGGGGAGAGGGGGAGATCAGGACATTCTGTTCTGAAACAGCGACGAGGTCTTCACAGAAAATGTGCGTGCTCAAGAGGGACCGAGGGAGATGAAGGCCAGGCGGGTTCTTCTCATCAATCCGTGGATTTATGATTTCGCTGCCTATGACCTGTGGGCGAAACCCCTCGGACTCCTTTCCATTGGAGCAGTCCTGAGAGCCAACGGCTGCGAGGTGGATTTCATTGATTGTCTTCGGTCCTCCCACCCCCTGATGAACAGGAAAAGACCAAAATCCAGGGAGGGAGGTCATGGAAAATTTTTTCGAGAACTCATTACAAAACCGCCAGTGCTGTCGGACATCCCCCGGGGCTATGCCAGATACGGGGTCAGCCCCGATGTGTTCCGTGCTGACCTGGAAAAGGTCCCAAGCCCCGATGTCATTTTAGTCACGTCCCTGATGACGTACTGGTACCCGGGTGTCGTTGATACAATCACAACTCTGAAGGATGTTTTCCCCGATGTTCCCGTGATCCTGGGTGGAATCTATGCAACGTTGTGCACTGAGCATGCAGAGATGCACTCGGGTGCTGATCACGTGCTGAGCCACGAGGGGGAGGTCAGAATCATAGAGTTCCTGTCAAGGCTCTGGGGCACCCATGCCATCTATCGTCCAGATCTGCGGGATCTTGATACCCTCCCATATCCCTGTTTCGATCTCATTGAAGACCTTCGTTATGTCTGTATCCAGACATCCCGGGGATGCCCGTTCAGGTGTACCTACTGTGCATCGCAGTACTTGAGTGGTTTTTTTCGGAGACGAGATCCGAACAAAGTGATTCAGGAGATACTCCACTGGAACCGTGCATACAGGGTACAGGATTTTGCATTCTATGATGATGCCCTGCTGGTTCAGCCCGAAGCATTTGCTGTCCCCATGCTCGAAGGGCTCATCTCGAGGGAAATGGATATCAGGTTTCACTGCCCGAACGGGCTGCACATTCGGCACCTGTCGAAACAGCTTGCAGCCCTCATGAGGAAGGCGGGATTCGTCACGATCCGGCTCGGCTTTGAGACAGCGGATCGGGACAGGCAGAGGATGAGCGGTTCGAAAGTCACTACCGATGAGTTTCTCCGTGCTGTGGATGCACTGCACTGTGCCGGGTACGACTCTTCAGAAATCGGGGTATACATCCTCTGCGGGCTCCCTTTCCAGGAAGCACAGGATGTAATGAATACCATAGAGGTGGTAAAGAAGGCTGGGGCACGGCCAATGCTGGCAGAATATTCACCGATTCCCCATACCGATGACTGGGACAGAGCGGTAGCAGGAAGCAGGTATCCGCTCGGGGACGATCCTCTCTTCCAGAACAACACGCTGCTCCCCTGCGGGGTCACCTCCTTGACCCATGAACAGTATCAGGACATAAAATGGTCCCTGAGGTGAAATGCACGCCGTGAGGGGAACAATGCCAGTCCAGGGCTCATGTAATTTTTGACTGCAGTCCTTTTATGATCGCTGTGAGCACATCGTTGGCCGGAGTGGGAACATCGAGCTCTCTTCCGTATGAAGATATTGCTCCATTGAGCGCGTCTATCTCGGTGGGTCTACCCTTCTCGATGTCTTGGAGCATGGATGAGCGATGGGTTGCGGTAGGGGGGATCTGGGCCTCAATGAGGGTGCGAAAGTATGCATCCGGGGACTCGTAGCCAAGGGTAACGCCTTTTGCTCGGGCGACAGCAAAGATCTCACGGATAACCTGGTGCATCACGGCCCTCAGTTCGGGGACAGTGTTCAGAAACCCGTACGGTTGATTCAGGATCGCTCCCAAGGGGTTGAGGGAACAGTTGTACAGCACTTTTCCCCACAGATACTGTTCAATATCCTCGGTAATGCGAGCGGGGATCCCTGATTCGTTCAAGTGATCACAGACTTTCATGAGTGTATCGGCCGGGATGGTTCCCCGTGGAGACCCCAGGAGAACCTCATCTGCATACACGGTTACCCGTACCGTGCCAGGCTCTTTGATTTCTGCACCAAAAATTATTCTTGCCCCAACGGTACGGTTCCAGCCAACTTCCCGGGCAATTGCCTCCCAGTTTTCAAGACCGTTTTGGATTGAGAAAACGAGGGAGTCATCCCTGATAAACGGCAGAGTCTCTCTGATCACACGAGATGTGAGATAGGATTTTACGCACAGGAGTACGACATCATAGGTCCCGGTGAGATTCTTGGTTCCGTCGAATGCAGAAACCTTCTCGATCCTGTGTTCTCCCCAGATTCCTGTTATTCTGAGCCCATGAGTCTGCATGGCCCTGAGGTGGTCATCCGTTCCAACGAATGTCACAGGAAACCCTGATGTTGCGAGCATACCCCCGAACACACTCCCAAGGGCGCCGGCGCCCATCACCAGATACTTCATCTTGAGCTCTCTCACGGGGCGTACTGTGTCATAGGTTCACACGCAGGGTCCTTTCCCGAGTACACCCGAGTATACCACGAGAGCACTCCTCTGATGGAGGCAATGGCATCCTGGGGCGTCTGGAATACAGGGAGGCCGGATGATCTGAAAATATCGATCATGTTGATCCGCACGTCCTCGATGGACAGGTCATTGTCTGTGAATTTCGAAAGGATCGGGATAATAGGCTTATGCGTCTTCCGGGCTGCATCGACGATGACCTGAGGGCCGATTTCCATCTGTTCTCGCTGAAACGTGGTGATGAAATCCAGGGAAAAGTACGGGATGATCACGTCGATTTCATCGTCATCGGCCAGTGCCTCGATGGTATGCGCCATGATGTGGAAGTCAAAACCGTGAAACCCGAGGTCTACGGGGTTTGTTGTGCTCGTGTTCACAGCGCTGATCGTATCAGCGATTCTCTCCTGGGTGTGTTTGGCGAGTTCAGGGAGCAGAAGACCCATCTGGGTCGAGAGATCGGTGAACAGGACAGACGTCCCGCCTCCCGCGCCGAGAAAGCCGAGCCGGGGACCGGTAGGGAGTCTGGGAGAGGATGCCATCATCATCAGGTCAACCATGTGTTCGAAGGTGTTTGCCTCGATACACCCATGCTGGTTCATCAAAGATGTCCAGATATCGTGTCTCGCAGCCATTGCCCCTGTATGGGAAGCAGCTGCCCTCGCTCCCTGGTCCGTGACTCCGCCTTTCAGGATAACAAGGGGTTTCTTCGGTACCGTTTCCCTGATCACCTCGATAAACCTCCTGCCATCCTTGATATCCTCGATATATGCCCCGATCACTTTGATGCCGTCATCCCGTGAAAAATACTCGAGATAGTCCTCAACCCGCAGATCGATCTGATTCCCATAGGACACGACCTTGTTGAGATCGAGGTTCCGGGAGCGGGCCATCCGCATGAAATTATGCGTCATGCCTCCGGACTGACCCAGAAACCCAACGATTCCCCGCGTTCTCTCTTGAGACCGTGGAATATCGCAGGTGACCCCTGATTCGCTGCAGAGGACACCGATGCAGTTTGGGCCGATAATTCTTGTCTTGCCTTTCCGGGCCGCCTTCAGCACATCTTTTTCAAGAGAGGTATTCCCGACCTCTGAGAATCCTGAGGTAAAGAAGTGAAGGAAGTTCACCCTGTTCCTGACGGCAGCTTCAACGGTCTGCAGGGCTTTGGCTGCAGGTACACATGCAATGGCAAGATCGATGCGTTCGGGCAGATCGTCGAGGCTTTCATACACCTTTACCCCGTTGATCTCCGAGTAGTTCGGGTTCACTGGATACAATCGACCTGGGAACCCAGCCATCTGAAGAAGCTGGTAGTAGGGGATCTTGCCTCCTCTCAGATTCGGAGAAGCCCCAATGACAGCAATACTGTTCGGATAGAAAAGGCGATCCAGATCCATACCTCTGCCTCGTCGTCGTTGCACAAAATGTGTCATGAAAATATCATATTCCCTGAACAATGTATAGACTATCAGAGGATGTTTTTTCACAGGAGCCTCCTGTGAACGGCATCTCACACAGAGAATGAACTCGAAAAGAGCTTGAAACTTTTCAAGAGAGCATCTAGATCTTACGGGGAATGAGCTCTGAAGAGGAGGACATGTGAAAACCAGGGAGTTCTTGCACAAGCTGATTCGTGAGCGGGTCGTTATCCTCGATGGAGCCACAGGGACAGAATTCCAGCAGAGGGGTATGCCGGAGAGCGTATGCCCAGAGGTCTGGTGCATTGAGCATCCCGAGTGCGTCACCTCCGTTCACACAGAATATATCGATGCCGGAGCGGATATTATCTATACCTGTACCTTTGGTGCGAACAGGTTCAAGCTTGAACACTACGGGATTTCAGATGGAAAAGAGCTCAATCGCTCCCTGGCGCAGCTTGCACGGAAGGCAGCTTCCGGCAGGGCACGTGTGGCAGGAAACATCGGGCCGACCGGAAGGATCATAGAACCCTTCGGAGAGCTCCCCTTTGACGAGGCCGTCTCCTGCTTCAAGGACCAGGCAAAAGCCTTGATCGATGCAGGTGTGGACCTGATCGTGATCGAGACCATGATTGATATTCAGGAGGCCCGAGCTGCCCTGATCGCCACTCGGGAGGTTTCGAATATTTTCACGATGGTGAGCATGACCTTTGAGTCTTCAGGAAAGACGCTCACCGGAACCGACCCCGTTTCCGCCCTTGTGACCCTGCAGTCTCTGGGGGCGGATGTAGTCGGGTGCAATTGCTCGTCCGGACTTGAAGAGATGATCCCGTTGGTTGAAGCCATGAAACCTTTTGCCGTGGTACCTATTCTGGTCAAACCGAATGCCGGGCTTCCAGTTTTGAAAGACGGGAGAACCGTCTTTGACATGGATCCCCTCACATTCTCCTCCCATGCGGCATCGATCGTGCGCGCAGGAGGGAATCTTGTCGGCGGGTGCTGTGGAACCACGCCGCTGCACATCTCCTCCCTTAAAAAAACCATCGGGGCAATGAGCCCGAAGCCGATTCAGAGAGATGCACTCAGTGCAGTTAGTTCTCCCAGAAAATCATGTGTGTTCACACGAAACGCACCCCTGGTCATCATTGGTGAACGGATAAATCCCACCGGGAAAAAGGACCTTCAGGACGAACTCCTCTCCGGCAAGGGGTCCCTCGTAACAGCCCTCGCCAAGGAGCAGGTAGAACATGGAGCCCAGCTCCTCGATGTCAATGTCGGCATGCCCGGCATCGATGAGGCAAAGACGCTCGTACGTGTCGTCAAACAGCTTTCCAAGACTAACGATGCACCGCTGTGCATTGATTCATCGCGAATAGAGGCCATTGAAGCTGCCCTGAGGATGTATCCCGGGAGGGCCCTTGTCAATTCAATCTCCGGGGAGAAGGATAAGCTTGAGCCTCTGCTGAAAATCGTTGCCCGATACGGCGCCATGTTCATTCTGCTGCCGCTGATGGGAAAATCTCTGCCGAGAACCAGCGAGGAGAGGATGAACATCATTGAGGGAGTGTTTGAAAGAGCCCGTTCATGGGGATTTTCCCTTCAGGATATCGTTGTTGACGGATTGACCATGGCTGTTTCCGCAGACCCATCAGCGGGAATGGAGACGCTGAGCACGGTACGTCGGTGTTCGGATGAACTCGGTGTTCATACCGTTCTCGGGCTCTCAAACATCTCTTTTGGCCTTCCTGAAAGAAAGTGGATAAATGCGGCATTTCTCTCCATGGCATCAGCAATGGGGCTCACCATGGCGATTGCCAACCCGTCTCAAGAGGAATTCATGAATATAAAGCGTTCCTCTGATGTCCTGACAGGAAAAGACCGGGATGCATCCAGGTTTATTGCCCACTTTACCAAGACGAGGCCTCACGAGAAGGAGCAGGCGTTGCCTGTGGAACGGAGCAAAAAAATCTCACCTCTGAAACGAGTCCATGAGGCAGTGATCGAGGGAGATCGGGAGAACATTGAGCGTATCCTCGAAGGATGCCTTTCCAGGGGAACCCCTGCCCAGGAGATCATCGACGAAAGTATGATACCAGCCATACGCAGGGTCGGAGAGCTCTACGAGAAGAAAATCTATTTTCTTCCTCAACTCATAGCCAGCGCCGAGGCCATGAAGAGCGCCTTCGAATACCTTGAGCCCCACATCCGGGAGGAAGATATCGAGCGAACACGGAAGGGAACCATCATTCTTGCAACCGTGAAGGGGGATATCCACGATATCGGGAAGAATATCGTCGGGCTCATGCTCAGAAACAACGGGTTTACGGTCATTGATCTGGGAAAAGATGTCGATCCTGACAGTATTCTCCAGGCAATACGGAAGCACCGGCCCCACATTGTGGGTCTCTCGGCTCTCATGACCACCACCATGGTCAACATGAAGGCGGCGATAGACACGGTCCGTTCACAGGGTGAATCCTGTGAATTCCTGGTGGGAGGGGCAGTTCTTACGAGCGATTATGCGGAATCAATAGGCGCCCGTTTTGCAAAAGACGGAGTAGATGCGGTCAGAGTGGCAGAAGAGATCATGCATACACTCCACTCACAGAAGCATCCGTGAAGAGGACCTGTCAGGTTTGCACAGCTGTACCCGGGCAAACAAACGACACCCGCTAGTTCTCGACCAGGTGTTTGATTTTTTCATCCACGCTGGTGCAGGGCCAGCATTCGATGGAGCCATCACGTTTTACCAGGACTTTTGTCGGCACACCGCGTACCCCGAACATCCGTGCAACCGAGCCGTCAGGATCGAGAAGTATGGTCCAGGGGAGTTCGTTCTGTGAAGAGAATGCTGCGACCTTTGTCCTGCTCTCATTCACATAGATGGAAACCAGTTCGAACCCACGGGCCCGATATGAAGAATACATGTTTTTCAGGGACGGGATTTCTCTCCTGCAGTACGGGCACCAGGTTGTCGTGAAGTTGAGCAGGGTCGTCCTTCCCCGGAAATCCTTCAGAAAGCGGGTCGTGCCTGAGAGGTCCTGGAGACCGAAATCGGGAATGGTGAACGCTGTACTGGATTCTGCGGCTGATAGCCGTTGCGTAGACTCCTGTTCCTGTGAACACGATGCATTGGAAATGCTGCAGATGATGAGAATCGCAGAGACAAGAAGTGCCTTCATGTATATTCTCCTGTCAGATCATATGTATTCCGGTGCTGATAAGGAAGTACTCCCCCAAGGCAATGAAAATCCAGCCAAAAGCCTTTTGCATCCAGACCATCCATATCCCTGGCTTCGGCAGGCTTGTGATCAGGCCGGTGAATGTTCCAAGGATAATGAGGAGGGTTCCCATTCCCATGGAAAAGGTGAACAGCAGACCCATACCCAACAAGATATTTTGCCTGGTGGCAACATAGCTCAGAATCACTCCGAGAACTGGAATCGTGCACGGACCGAGGATGATCCCCGACACTGCTCCGAGCAGGAACCCCCCGAGAAGACCTGACCGCGGTGACCCGTGCCCCCGGGTACTGACGAAGCCCGGAAGAGGGATGGTGAACACATCCAGCATCGACAGCCCCATGAGAATACAGATATTCGCGATAATGAAGAAAGCCCAGGGGCTTGTCTGGATCTCTCCGAAGAGCTGTCCTGTGAGGGAAGCGATGCTGCCCAGAACGGTGTAGGTAATGGATGTCCCAAGGACGTAGAAGATGGAAATGAAAAACCCCCGCATCCGGGATTGATCACTCTGGGCCCCGATGTAGGCAACGGTGATGGGGATCACCGGGTATATGCAGGGGGTAAAACTGACGAGCACGCCGCCGAGATACACGGCAAGGAAGGCAAGAAGCACTGATGAGTGGAGGTACATATCCAGTGAGTTGGTGATGCTCTCGATCATAGAGTCTCGATCAGTGCCTTTCTCAGATCTTGAATGGAAAACGCCCCGGAGAACCGCCGTGTTTCCTCTCCATCAATGAGGAGCAGAGCCGCGGGGATGCTGAATATCTTGAATTCTGCAGGAACACGTGGAGAGACACTGATATCCATGGATCCAAAGACCACTCTATCTTTGAATTCGTGAGCCAGGCCTTCTATGAATGGGTAGAGTTTTTTACAGGCGCTGCACCAGGGGGAGGTGAACGTCAGGATGCAGCATGAATTCGCTTTGAAGCTAGCAAAGGTTGCGTCAGTCACCTCGATAAAGGCCACGATAAACTCCTTGAACCCACGTATGAAAATGTACCATACAAGAACATACCGGACAAAGCAATATCAGCGTCTCATGCGCAATACAAACGGATATTTTCCGGGTAGCATCGACTGCTCAAAGAAGCGTTCGATGATGTGCGTCTGGAATCGAGCGTGTTTGTCTGAGAACATTAGGGGGTTCATGTGGTGGCCAGCTTGACAAAGACACTGTTTAATGAGATTTTAACTTCTACTCCGTGTGAAACACGGCGCTCGAGACTGGGAGGGAAGAGTTGATGAAAATTTTGATTACCTACTACAGCAAGACAGGCAACACAAAGACCGTTGCAGATGCGATGTATGAGGCGCTCGAGAAGGAAGATGCACACATCATGTCTGTCAAGGAGGTTGAGGATATCGGGCAGTATTCCCTAGTATTCTGCGGATTTCCCGTCCATGCCCACAGCGTGCCGGTGCCTGTTCATGCTCTTCTCAAAAAAATTGTGCCGGGTCAGAAGCTCGCGCTTTTTTCCACCCACGGGTCACGAACTGACGGGAGAATGCCAAAGGAAGCGATTGAACACGCAATCGGTCTTGCCAAGAATGCTGAATTGCTCGGTTCCTTTACGTGCAGGGGAAAGGTCGAAGATGTCGTGTTAGATGATCTCATGGGAAAGACCGAGCACAGGGCCTGGGCAATGGAAGCTGCGTCTGCGCTGGGCCACCCCGACAGGTCTGATCTAGAGGATGCACAGGTGTTTGCCCGTGGCATTCTCAAGAAGGCGATGAAATTCGAAGACTTCCACAAGAAATGATCACGATCACTGCATGAGGATACCGTCCACGGGATTTCTCGTCGCCCGAATACCAGAAAGAACCGTCGATCTGAAACTGCCTGAGAGATAGATCGAAACCCCTCAGGGCTGAATGTTTCATGAAGGGCTTGACAACTCAGGCTCTTATCAGTAATAATTCTTATTTAGTCGAAAAAATCTCTGTTCTAAACGAGATGGGGATGGGATATGGCCAGAGACAAGGAAAGGATGACGAAACAGAAGATGGTTATCCTTGAAGAACTCATGAAGGTGAGCTCTCATCCTACAGCGTATGATATCTATGAAATGGTGAAACCTCGCCTCCCCAAGATTAGTCTGGGGACAGTGTACAGGAATCTTGAACATCTCTCCGCGAGGGGGGTCATCAGGAAACTCGAATTTGGCCAGGGACAGCGGAGATTCGATGCTGCAATCGACGACCACAGCCATATCCGATGCGTATCCTGCGGAAGAATTGAGGACATACCCGTGAATCCTGCTGCCTGCATGGCTATTGTGAAGGACGAGATCGCATCGTCGTGCGGGTATGAGGTGATCGGGTGTGATATAAATTTTCAGGGCATCTGTCCCTCGTGTCAGGAAAAAATACGTGAAGACACAGAACATGATGAGTACAACCCCTGTGGAACCACGTGAAAAATGTATCTAAAGGAGGAATACAATGGGGAAATTAAAGGGAACGCGGACAGAGAAGAACCTTCTCACATCGTTTGCCGGAGAATCCCAGGCACGGAACCGATATACCTATTTTGCCAGTCAGGCGCGAAAAGAAGGATACGTCCAGATTGCCGATATTTTTGAGGAGACTGCAAACCAGGAAAAAGAGCACGCAAAGCGTTTCTTCAAGTTTCTCGAAGGTGGTGAGGCAGAGATTCAGGCGAGCTTTCCGGCCGGAGCCATTGGAAGCACGCTTGAAAATCTCAAAGAAGCTGAAGCCGGAGAGCACTATGAGCAGACAGAAATGTATCCAGGCTTTGCAAAGATTGCCAGGGAGGAAGGCTTCGAGGCCATAGCCAAGGTCTGGGAAGCTGTATCGGTAGCAGAAAGACAGCATGAGAAGCGCTACCGAGAACTTGCTGAGAACATCAAGACGGGCAGGGTATTCAAAAGGGACGCTGTCGTTGTCTGGAGATGCAGGAATTGCGGATACCTTTACGAAGGTGCGGAAGCCCCTGCCTCATGTCCGGCGTGCGCACACCCGAGGGACTACTTCGAACTCCTCGGCGAAAACTGGTAGATCCAATGACCACACACACTCACCCGCGTGCTGAATGGTTTTTTAAGCGGGCTGTCGCGTGTGTTAAGGAGCACAGGCATGGGTAAATATTACGGTGTTCTCTTCATCCTGGCAGTGTATTTTGTTCTGCCCGGTCAACTCTGGGCGCAATCAACACCTGATTCACCGAATTACGAACAGGCCCTTGAAAAGCTGCGGTTGTATGTACCTGAAGATGCATTTGTCAGGAAGGATTTGGGTCTCAAGGAGAAAAGTGGACAGTTTCATCTCGGGCAGATAGATGCAGAGATCGTTATCATAGAGATATTCAGCATGTATTGTCCACACTGCCAGAAGCATGCCCCTACCACAAATGCACTCTATGAACTGATCACAAGCAGAAAGGATTTGAAAAACAAGGTCAAATTCATCGGCATCGGGGTGGGAAACTCTCCCTATGAGGTGAAGATCTTCAGGGAGAAATACTCGATAGCCTTTCCCCTGTTTGATGACAGGGACTCAGCCGCAACCAATGCTCTCAGCGGAGTGGTCACTCCCTACTACTTCGGTATACGGATTCACAAAGATGCGTCATTGAGAGTATTTTATGCAGAGGCAGGGGCATTTGATGATCCGAGTGTCTTTCTTGACATGATCCTGAAGGCGGCAGCCCAGTCAACGGGAGACGGATCATGAAAAGATACGTCTGGTACATCGCCCTGTTTTGCCTCGGGACCATCCTCCTGGCCCCCGATGCGCATGCAGTTTCCGCAGCACTGCTGGGAAAGGTCTACACTGTCGGCAAGCTCAAACCAATCGACAGCGTGCTCAAGGTCAAGGTTGGCGACCGCATGCCCGACTTCACCCTCCCTGCTGTCTCGGGTGGGACGATTACCCTGAGCCGGTACCAGGGAAGCAAGAATGTGGTCATTTCCTTTGTCCCCGCGGCCTGGACCCCGGTGTGTTCAGATCAGTGGCCCGGCTACAATATCGTCAAAGAGCTTTTTGATCAGCACGATGCCATTCTTCTTGGCATGAGTGTCGACAATATCCCAACATTGTTTGCGTGGACGCAGGCCATGGGGGATCTCTGGTTTCCTGTACTCTCGGATTTCTGGCCCCACGGAAAGGTGGCGGACACCCTTGGTGTGCTCAGGTCTGATGGAACGTCAGAACGGGCGATCTTCATCGTGGACAAAGACGGGATTATCCGCTACATCGATGTCCACGATATCAACACCCGGCCTCCCCTCGAAGGCATCATCAAAGCCCTGGAGGAAATCAAGGACTGAAGACAGTCGTGTGACTGTAAGTCTGCTAGACTGCACACCACTGACATGCAAAGAGTGATGAGCGTCCTGAAGGAATTTCCCTGGGACGCTCCTGTCTATTTTAAATCCAGTGTAGTATCCCTGCAAAGATCACCAGTCCCAGGGCATTGACCACGAACAAGGTTCCGATGAAGGTTTTCTGAGCCCGGGAAGACCAGTCATAGGAATAGAACGCAGCGAGGAAAAACGGGATATACACAGTTATGAATACGGGGAAGGCTCCCCACCAGGGCCACACCCACACAAAGGTCGGTGTCTTTACCAGAAAGATCTCGAAGATGGAGAAGAACGCAGCGTTCCCGATGGCGAAGAGGAGCCTGTTGTTGATCCCAAGGATCTTCACCTTCGGATCATCGGGCAGCAGCTTGCTGAAGACCAGACCTGCAATGGAGAACATGAGACTGATCTCAACACCCACCCCAACGAGGATAAGGAAAGCCGTTCCGGTGGGCACAGTCCAGAGGGCATGACCTGAAAAATACTGGACAAGGGCATTGACGATCTCCACGAACCAGTGCACCATGTACAGGGAAAGCCCTGCTGCAATCCCTCTCCAGTTTTTCTTGGAGATCTCGTTCGTGTACACGTACACGGTCAGGGCGAGCAGAGTGATCACATACCACTGAAAAGGATCTCCCGATCTGAGGATCGAAAGGGCCTGAGCTGTTGCTTCAGGATTATTCATAGAAACCTCCCCGCATAAATGTCATTGTGCGAGTCCGCTTCGTGCATCCTGTGAGACGGTATCTTCCTGAAAAGGACGCCTGCTCGCAACATCTCACGAACTATTCAAACATGCAGACACGTGGCTGATGAGAGCGGTCTCACACAGACCATCATATCAGCGAGCAGCGTGCATGACAAGATACCACGTGCGAGAAACAGGGAAAAAGTCAGGGATCGATCCGGCTGACGCCGGTCAGGTACTGGTTCACCAGATTATCGTACATGCGCTTTCCTTTGACCATTGACTCCCTGTGCGCATCGGTGATTTCCCCCTTGTCTTGAGCCGGAATGCCCGCATACAGCCTGTAGTCCGGCACCGTCTGGTTCTTTTTCACCAGGGAATGCTCGGCGATGATTACCCAGTTTCCGACCTCAGCATTGTCACTCAGGGTGGAATTCATCCCGATGACAGAATAGTCCCCGATGGATCTGTTATGGAGCATTGCGAGGTGTCCGATGATGACTCCTGATCCGATGGTGATACACGACGGGGTGTGGATAACGACACCATCCTCAACCGCGGTTTCATCACCGATGATGATGGTGCCGAAATCGCCACGAATGACTGCATTGGGCCCTATCCAGCATCCTTTCCCGATCTTCACGTCTCCGATGATCTGGGCGCTTTCGGCTATCCAGGAAGTACTGTCTATAACAGGTTTTTTCCCATTAAAATCATAGAGTGCCATATATTCTCCTCTTCGAGAATGTGTGGTCTTCAGGTATGGATGCAATAGTACAGACACGATAGATGATGAGAGTCAACACACGGCTTATTATCATCTCATACTGAACCATAGATTTGAGACCAAGAAAAGAAAACCAATTGGTTATATACGAGGTTTTCATTCTTGCCCTGAAGGGAAAAATGTGGATGATTTAATCAGGGTATCTTTCGAGAAAGGGGATTGCTGGAATGCAATCCCCCATGTATCCAGGAAGTTATATCAGGACATGTCTTTGTTCCTGGTATCATTACCCCCCGGTCCCTTCTCAAGAAAGGAGAAGGCTTGTAAATGCAGATCATCCGTAAGTACCTGACCATGAGTGTTTAATTGTTATCCGTGAGATTTCCCGGTTTCAGATCCTCTATTCCTGCCATGGCTTTCACAAGATTTTCACGCAGCTTGACGTTGTATTGAGAAGTTATGGCAATCTGTTCCATTATTGGGGAGCCTCCTCCGTGATATCCTCCGTAATTCATAAACCCGGTATTCCCTGAGCAGGTGACCTCGCCAAACAGCATCCAGAATTTTATCTGTTCCAATATCGGTATATCTGGATTTCGTTTCAGATATTTCTCCAGCAAAGGTTTCAGCTCCGGATTTGCAAGATCAGCTTCATACGGGAAGGTTGAAGGCAAACCCCCGGCGATATTGCAGAGCATCTCCTGCTCCTCAAATACAGCCTCTCCAGTGAGGCATCTTCCAACATTGGCGAAGATTGAATGCGGGATATAACCTCCGGGGCCATAGGGAACCGAGCCCATACCTGGCAAGTATATTTCCGGCTTTCCGAGATCAGAGGCAGTATACCCGGCAGCATACCCCAACTCAGTTATCTTGATGAACTCAGCCAGCATCTCCCTCACGTGGGATGTCTTTCGTATGCCATTATACTTTGCTGCCAAAGAAGCGAAGCCCAGAAGAAGATCTCCTATTGCAGGTTTGCACCCCGAGTAGCTGTGGCGGTGGAACAAAGCGAAGAGCATGGCGAGGATGCCACCATGATCATTCTCACCACAGAGGAACACACGTTCCCAAGGTATAAAAGCATCATCGAAAATAATATATGAATCAGTATATCCTCCATCAGGATTCCCAGTTTTAAAATGAGTTCGTACTCGGTTTCTATGAACGTGAACCACCTGCTTTACCCCGTCATGATCTGCAGGGATTGCAAAGGCTACAGCATATTCATTCTCATCCGGTCCAAGCATTCTTGTGGGAACAACCAGAATTTCATCAGCAACTGAGGCCTCTGAAATATTGAGTTTACATCCTCTGACCACTATACCGTCAGACTTTTTTTCTACCATTCGAACGTACATGTCGGGATCAGTTTGTTGTCCCGGTCTTTTCAGTCGTTCCCCTTTCATATCTGTCTGGGCGCAGCATCCGACAAGATCGTTTTTCTGGAAGTTTTCAAGCCACGTAAGAAAGTTTTTGTGATACTCGGTGTTGCCGTTATTGAGCTTGTCAGCTTCATAAGAGACGGCATTGATGGCATTCGTTGCATCAATACCCATGCAGCGCTGGATGCAAAATCCGGCCTTTCGACACAGGGCACGAGTCATGTCCTGCTTTTTGTGGAGGTCCTCTGTGCTTTGATGTACATGGCAGAAGCGGTTGATTGTTTCTCCTGTGAGGTGCGAAGTAGCTGTGCATAGATCTCTAAGCTCCGGAATCTCGGTAGCCTCAAATGTGAATCCCATGATATTGAGTGTGGGAACCTGTACCTCATCATCTCTGTCTATCTTGTCCCCATTAAAATAGAGATTCCTCCGCATCTTTCTCAGGCCTTCAATATACTGTTCTTTTGTTCTCATGAAATTCCCTCCTTTCTTCCAATGTATATATTGGATATACTTTTGAATCAAAAAATTTAGTTTCAGTGCGTTGTATGGACATCACCCCGAGGGTCCTGAACTGTTTTGATCCTGCAGGCAAAGGGTAATCGTTTTTAATTCTTCCGGGGCTCGGATCCCCGTGAAGATCAGGTCCAAAATAGGATCAACATGTTCCACCAGGTTTGCAGGAGCCCCCAAAAGGTGCCAACGGATACACAAATGCTCAATGGTACCAAGAATCATGGCTCGAACGAGATACGGGTCTATATCCTTTTTAAAAGTGCCGTCGTCGATGCCTTCTTGGATAAAATCTAAAAATACACGAGAAATATTTCGAATTTTTTCATATGCTTTTGTCTTTAGGAAATTCCTGTTTGTTTTAAGTTGGAGCATCACAAGGGCGGAATAGAGAGGGTTATTCTCATAGAGGGTCATGTACCCCTGCACGGCAGCACGAATCTTGCTTTCAGCTCCTCTAAGATAGGGGAAGACCCTCAGCATCTCATTGGCTGTCTCTTCTGTAATCTCTTCGGGAATGGCGAACAACAGTTCTTCTTTGCTCTTGAAATACTCATACACAGTAGCCTCAGACACTCCCGCTGCCTTGCTTATTTCAGATATTGTCGTGTCCTGGAAGCCTTTCTCGGCAAAGAACTTCAGGGCTGCACCAAGGATTGTATTTCTCCTGGCTGTTTTTGACCTTGAATTGCTCATGTATGCCTCGAAAAAATACGTTTCTGTTCACATCAGTATGAGTAAATGATCCGGCCCCGATCCAAGATGCTATAATTTCTCATGATTCGTAGCGTGTACGTCAGATGGCAACCTATATTTAGATGCCAGTACTAATAATGTCAATATAAATTTTGACACAAATTGATTTACACAGTATATTTAAAGTATATATATAAATTATTCCTTTATATAAGGATGATACTCTAAAAGAACTGGAGTTAATAAAATTAGGGGCTTGTAAGAAAAGAGAAGAAAAAGAGGTTCGAAATATGTATACATGTATACTGAAACGATATCATGGAATGTAGGTTGGAGATATAACCTAACGAAATATTCATACAGGGCAAGGAGTGAGCATGGAAAAGGTTGAGTTTCGTCTGGACGGAAAGATAGCCCTGGTGACCGGGGCGAGCAGGGGGATCGGAGAGGCCATTGCAGTGTCTCTCGCCGATTACGGGGCGCAGTGTATCCTCGTGAGCAGAAAGGCGGATGCCCTCCAGCGGGTGGTCGAGGAGATCTCATCCAGGGGTGGAAAGGCAGAGGCCATGGCCTGCCATGTCGGGGATCTCGACCAGATCCATGCATTGTTCGATCATGTGAAGGAACGATACGGAAAACTGGATGTCCTCATCAACAATGCGGCGACAAATCCCTATTTCGGAGATATGCTCGGGGCCGATGAAGGGATCTGGGACAAGACCTTTGACGTGAATCTCAAAGGACCATTCTTCATCACGAAGCACGCAGCCCAGCTCATGATTGGCTCCGGAGGGGGCTCCATCGTGAATGTGTCCTCCATCAACGGGGTAAAGCCCGCGCTTTTCCAGGGTGTATACTCCATTACAAAGGCTGGCATCATCGCCATGACCAAATCCTTTGCAAAAGAGCTCGCCACGAAGAACATCAGGGTGAATGCGCTGCTTCCAGGTCTGGTGGACACCCATTTTTCCAAGGCCATCATGGGCAACGAGATGATCTATGACTATGCCATCAAGATGATCCCCATGGCAAGGCACGCCCAACCCCGGGAGATAGCCGGCGCAGTAGTCTATCTGGTATCCGACGCGGCATCTTTCACCACGGGTGCCTGTTTTGTTGTGGATGGCGGTGCCTTGGCATAATCGCTGGGCACGGACAAGAAGATCAACGATCAAAAAAGGATACACCATGAGTCGCGAGAACACAGTGGGAGGATACAGATGAAGATTGAAGACATCAGGAGGGTACTTATTCTTGGGGCCGGGACAATGGGGCAGCAGATTGCACACCACTGCGCCATGCACGGGTATGAGGTTGTGCTCTACGACATCAGTACGGAGATCCTCGAAAAATCTCTCAAGCGCATAGGAAAACTCAGTTCATGGTTCGTCTCCATGGGAAAGATAACCGAGGAGCAGTCCGGAGAAATCATGCGCCGGATAACCGCAACGGACGATCCTGCCCAGGCTGCCCGCGATGTGGACTTTGTCAGTGAATCGGTTCCTGAGGATCCTGTTCTGAAAGGAAAGGTCTTCGGACAGTTCAATACCCTCTGTCCGGATCGCACCGTCTTTACCACAAATACGTCCATGCTTGTTCCCTCGATGTTCGCACAGGAGACCGGGAGGCCGGAGAAGTTTGCCGCTCTCCATTTTCACGATGTCCGGATCTCAAACGTGGTGGATGTCATGCCCCACCCGGGTACAGCCAAGGACGTGATAACTCTTGTCCACGATTTTGCCAGAAGCATCGGCCAGATCGTGATCATGCTCCACAGGGAGAGCAACGGGTATGTGTTCAACACCATGCTCTCCAGTCTGTTCTTCTCCGCGCTCACCCTCGCATCGAAAGATGTGGCGAGCATCGAGGACGTCGACCGGTCGTGGATGGGGATCATGCATACGCCCATCGGGCCATTCGGCATCATGGACCAGGTCGGGCTGTCAACGGTCTGGACCATCACCTCCTACTGGGCGCAGAAGACAGGAGATCCGCAGGCGCAGGCCAATGCGGACTTCCTGAAGCAATACGTAGACAGAGGACATCTCGGGTTCAAGACGAAGCGGGGGTTCTACTCCTATCCGAACCCAGTGTATGCAGAGCAGGGGTTCCTGTCCGGAGAAACAAAGACAAGGGGATGAGTATATTGACCAGGGATGGAAGGTGGGCTGATGTGAAAAAGCACCATGAAAGAAACCCTGTTCCCACTGGACTCGATGTTCAAAAAACGGTATAAGGGAGAGCTCCATGAGTGACAGGGCATCGAAAAGGAACATCAAGAACCTCTTTTGCGCTGATTGCCTGGTCCAGGCAATCCTCGATTCGGCACACTTTGCTATCCTGGCAACAGACTGCGATGGCTACCTCATCTATCTCAATGATCTTGCGAAAAATCTCCTGAATTTCAAGAAAGATATCAGGGTTCAACCAGTTCACTTCGCAGACATCGATTACACAACATGGCTCAACTACAAAAAGGTTATCGAGACAGGAATTCCCCAGATTGGCGTCCCGGTCATGATCTCAAACAGGCCACTGGTGGCGAATCGCTCTCCGATTTCCGTGAACGGCGAAATTGTCGGGGTCATGAGCGTGTTCCACGAACTGAAGCGCTATGAGAGCATCTCAGAGTACCTGAATAAGTGCAAAAACCTGACCCAACAGGTTGAAGCCCTCATCGACTCCTCGTACGACGGGATTTTCGTTACCGATGGAGAAGGAAACGGAATCCGGTCCAACGCCGCCTACGACAGGATTACGGGTGAACATTCCGCCGACTTCATCGGGAAGAACATGCGGGATCTTGAGAGGGACGGGGTCATCAGCGAGAGCGTCACCCTCAAGGTCCTCAAATCCAAGAAGACGGAAACCATCCGGCAGATTCTGAGTACTGGCAAGGAGGTGCTGGCAACCGGCAACCCAATCTTCGACGATCAAGGCAATATTATCATGGTGCTCACCAACCTGAGAGACCTGAGCGATTTGAACAAACTCAACCGTGATCTCGCACAATCCCTTGAGATGACAATGGCCTACCGGGAGAAGCTCCAGCAGCTCCAGAGATCGAAAACAGCAGTGAACGATCTCGTCACTGCGTCAGAGGCAATGCAATCCATCTACGAAGTGATCATGAGGGTCAGCCAGACTGATGCAACCGTATTCCTTCACGGAGAGACCGGGGTGGGCAAGGACAGAATTGCTGAGGAAATCCACCAGCTTTCAGATCGTTCGAAGAGCGGGATCATAGTCAAGATCAACTGTGGAGCCATTCCCGAGACGCTCCTGGAAAGCGAGCTCTTCGGATATGAGAAAGGTGCGTTTACCGGTGCGAGTAGAGACGGGAAACCCGGTCTCTTCGAGATAGCGGATAAAGGAACGCTTTTTTTGGATGAAATCGATTCCATGCCGCTGCCTCTGCAGTCAAAACTTCTCAGAGTCCTCCAGAATTTCGAAATCAGGCGCCTGGGAGGCACTACCACGAGAGAAGTTGATGTGCGGCTCATCTGCGCCACGAACCAGAACATGAAAGACTCTATCATGAAAAACACATTCAGGTCGGACCTGTACTATCGGCTGAATGTCATCCCAATATACATTCCCCCTCTCAGGGAGCGGTTTGACGATATACCACACCTGATCAACCTCTTTTTGCGGCGATACAACAAGAAACACTCCATGAAAAAGACATTGAGTGCAGAAGTGAGCAAAATTCTCATGGGTTATCCATGGCCCGGGAACGTGCGGGAGCTGGCAAACCTGGTTGAGCGGCTCGTGGTGCTCAGCAGGAACGACTGTATCATGCCCGGAGATATCCCCCCTGAATTGATCACGGAAGACAAGCGGACAGGAACAAAAGAAGCCGCACGATCCCTCAAGGATCAGCTCAGAGAAATCGAGGCGGAGATCATTCTCGATGCAGTGAAAAAGCATGGGAATGCCCGAAGGGCCGCACGATATCTCAAGGTGAACCCGTCAACCATCTGCAGGAAGATCAATTCAAGAACTCACGACACCCAATAGTATATTGCATTTCTGCAACATATTGCTATTCTGCAAAACTTTCCGTGAAAATCTTGAACAGTACGTGATACCAATATGTTGAAGGAATGTATTTCATGTAAAGTCCCGGAGAATGTTGCTGTTCTGCAAAATCCGTTTCCATCTTTTCTCGCCTGAACAGAAGATCTGAGCGAAGGAAAAATCCTACAGAATACCACTAGGCCTTGTCTTACAAGCATATATGCATATGATTGGCACTGGTTTTGCCTAAAAGGGTTCCATGCGCTTCAGGCCAATTGTTCCAAGCAGATCACAGCCTGAGAGGAGTTCATCATGCAATCAATCATACGGTGTATCGAGGGCATCAGTGAGTATTCGGGAAGGGCAGCATCATGGATCGTGTATATCGGGATCATCATGCTCTCCTTCGAGGTTGTGGCGAGATACTTCTTCAACAGCCCGACCGTGTGGGCCCATGGGTATACGCAGCGTCTCTTCGGGAGCTACTTCATCCTCATCGGGGCATACACCTTTGTGCATCAGGGGCACGTAAGGATCGACATTATCCAGGGAAAATGCTCTGAGCGGTGGAAGAACGTCTTCGATATCCTCAACTGCTTGTTCCTTATTGTCTGGAGTGGGATCCTGATCCCCTCGTCCTGGAATTTTTTCATGCAATCATTCCGGATCAGGGAGGTGGATGAGATGGTTCTCGCCCACCCCATCTACTGGGTGAAGTTTCTTCTCTTCATCGGGATGGTACTCATTTTTCTTCAGGGGCTGAGCGAACTCGTAAAGAAAATCATGGAGTTCATCAACCCAACAACTGAGCAGGCCGCCTGCTGAATGCATTGAGGAGGGCATCATGAGTCCGGAATTACTGTTGACCATCGGAATGTTCAGCGCCTTGATTATTGCCATTCTGTGCAGTGTCTCCCTGGGCTTTGCCATGGGTGGAGTTGCTGTCGTCACGGCGTACATCCTCTGGGGTACTGCAGGATTTTTCCCCATCGTCTCGGGTGTGTTCAAATACATGTGGATGATTGAGCTCGCAGCTGTTCCTCTCTTTGTGTTCATGGGAGTTGCTCTTTCGAAGAGCGGAATTGCCAAGGATATGTATGATGCATTTTACGTGTGGTCAGGATCCCTACGCGGCGGACTCGCCGTCGGCTCATGCGGTTTTGCCGCTGCGCTGTCTGCCATGACCGGGAACTGCTCCGCGGCAACAGTCACTGCTGGTCTGGTGGGCATACCTCCCATGAGAGAGCGCGGCTACAAGGATTCCCTGATCTTCGGCACTGTGTGTTCCGCGGGCACCATGGGCATCCTCATCCCTCCGAGCATCACCCTCATCA
>JBNGDS010000009.1:0-57942 GCA_049975365.1 Desulfomonilia bacterium
GAACACCGTAGCTTCCGACTGATCTATTAATTTTTGAAGGATAGCCCCATGAGGCAATTAGAGCCGTCTCTGACATTCCAATCCTAATTTTTTTTTTCCTTAATTAGCCGAATCTCGTCATCCGTTATCAGCCCTCTCGTCCTCGCTTCTTCAAACATCAATTCATTTCTGTATATATCGTTTCCCAGTGCGCGGATAAGTTGATCATTTGACACGGTAGACAGTTGATTACTATCCATTCGGGATAATTGAAATGGAGAACCTGCACAGCCAGTCAAAAAAGCAGTGAGTAATAATACAAATGTCAAAATCTTCATTGTTCTTCCTCCTTATCTGGTTGCATAACAATTACTATACCGAAGTCACAAATATTGATAATCTTGACTTCGGTATAAGGGCATAATAGTCACTAAATGTGGAATGTCACCAATATGCCTCAACCAAATACTTGCCTTTTTTGGAATTGTCTTTATTATAGCTTACACATTGACATGAAATGTATCAAGGTTTTTTTAGGATGGTCGGAGCAGGGCAAAAATCGCTTAAACTCTTTGACCGGATAAGAGAAGTTATCCGGATAAAACACTATTCCCTGAGCACTGAGAAAACCTATATCTCCTGGATAAAGAGGTATATGTTGTTCCATCGTATGCGCCATCCCAGGGAGATGAACACACGGGACATTGAATCCTTCCTCACCCATTTGGCTATAGACCTCAAGGTATCATCTTCCACCCAGAACCAGGCTTTCAATGCAGTTCTATTCCTGTATTGGGAAGTGCTCGGTGTTGATCTAGATGGCTCGATCGATGCAATCAGGGCAAAGCGGCCAACCTATATACCGACAGTACTGAGTCATGAGGATGCCATGCGGGTTATCGATTCCATGTCTGGAATACATCGGCTGATGGCCCAACTTCTCTATGGGTGCGGTTTACGGGTCATGGAATGCATGAGGCTCAGGGTGAAGGATGTAGATTTTGCGATGAGTACGATCACAATACAGGATGGAAAAGGAGGAAAGGGGAAGGTGGTCATGCTTCCTGATGCCTTGCGCCAACCCCTTGCTGACCACCTGAAACTGGTGAAGACACTCTTCGATCATGACATGAAAGGAGGCGTCAAAGGGGTTTCTCTGCCATATGCCCTTGAGAGAAAATATCCACGCGCATCGATCCAGTGGGCATGGCAGTATATCTTTCCTTCAAAGGATGTGTCCACTGATCCCTGTTCAGGTTCTGTTCGACGTCACCATCTTCACCCCAGCACCCTCCAGAAGGCTGTGAAACGAGCTGTTGCAGCTGCAGGCATTCACAGACCCGTGGGCTGCCACACATTCCGTCACAGCTTTGCCACGCGTCTTCTGGAAAACGGGTACGACATCCGCACGGTCCAAGAGTTGCTCGGCCACAGAAACATACATACGACCATGATCTATACCCACGTCATGTGCAAAGGGGCCGGGGCGGTGAGAAGCCCGCTTGACATCCCTGGTTGAACACGGCGCACACTCCGTATCTGAAGGGTGCTCGGCTGGATAGGTGCTCTCCCTCCCACATAATGTTTCGATGAATGGGATATGACTGTCCAGGGTGCGGTATCGACGGCGTACAGGTTCACGTGTTACCAGAAAGGTGAGGGTCAGTCAAAGAAGAAGGCGCGGGGGCGATTCAGACAGGCCTCCTCGCCCCCGCGGATGTAAAGGGGAAGTTTGTTCTGGTTCAGGGTTTCTTTTCTCTCTCTGAATCTCCGGGTTCCTCCTCAGGGGATTCAGGATGATCTTCCGTACCCTCTGAGGTTGGTTCAGCGGGTTTTTCCCCTGGTTCGGGTTCTTCGGACACGAGAATTTCTTCAGGCTCTGCTCCTTCTTCTTCACGGGGTTCTTCAGGTTGAGTCAGCTCGGGTGGGACAGGGGGCGGCTCCAGCTCAGCGATCCACAGGGGATGGCGGTGGCGCGCATAGTCGAAGCGTATGTTCCGGGTGAAGATCGAGCGCACCATGGGCCGGTTCGGCTTGATGATGATCGCCGCCATGTGGGCGAAGAAGGCGAGCACGAAGAGGATGAAAAAGATGTTGTGCACCCAGGTTGCCCACAGGAGAATGCCGAGGGACATATCGGGTGCGTAGATGTTCTTGTAGGTCTTGATGAGCCCGGAGATGATCAGGCCTGCAATGATCACGACCATGCCGGCGTATGCCAGACGCTGCTCGGGCAGATACTTGTGGAACGGCGGCTCCTCGGCCTTGCCCAGGAAGCTCTTGATCACCTGGATGGACTGGCGGATGTCTCCTTTCTTGGGGAGCATGGCTTTGTGGCCGAGCAGCCCGTGGTAGAAGACATGGAAGAGGCATGCTGCAATGAACACGATGGATGCCGCGTAGTGGATCTTCAGAGAATAGATGAAGTCGCCCGACCAGGCGAGCCCCGGGATATCGGTAATGTAGTAGCGTTTCGCAATGGGCAGTTCGAAGATGCCGGTGAGCACCAGGAGCAGGCCGGAGATGGCAATGGCCCAGTGCTCGATGAGCACGATCATGCTGTGGCGCCTGACAAGGCCCTTGTCGTGCAGGATTCGATCACTCATCCCGGTCTTCCTCCTTCCCCGGTTTCTTCCTGGCACCGGCTGCAGCAGCAACCCCTGCGATGAGGCCGGCTACCGGGGCAATCAGGACAGCGGTCCCCATGGTGTCTGTTTTGGCCATGCTTCGTTCCACAGGATCGAAATGGGGTTTCCCCGGTCCTTTCTCGATGGCTTCATTCAAAAGCTCGAAGGGAACCGGAGACACATAGAGGGTGGAGGTCCCGCCGTTTTCCGTGTCGCCGTAGAGAAATCCATTCATGGATCCTGTTCGCCTCCGGGCCTCGGCGTAGATTTCCTCCCTCGGTCCAATGAGCATGGCATGTCTCGGGCAGGCATCCACGCACACGGGATTCTTCCCCTCCAGGAGCAGATCCTGGCAGAGGTCGCACTTGAACATCACGCCGTTGCCGGCAAGTGTGGGCAGGATGTGGAGATAGATGCCGACGCCGGACTGGCGCTGGGGGATGCTCCAGGGACACACGGTTCGGCACTTGGCACCGCCGAAGCACAGGTCCTTGTCGATCACGACGGCGCCGGTTTTATATTTGTGGTTCGCGGTAAAGGGGCAGATCGTGGCGCATGCGGGGTTGTCACAGTGCATGCAGCGCCTCGGAATGAAAAGGGTTTTGTGTTCCCCGTTGTATTCAACGTCTGCCTTCTGGATGTAAAGGTAGGTATATGGGGTGAGCCGGCCGGTCACGTCTTTTTTCTTTGACCAATCTTCGATCATGCCCCTGGGCAGGAGCTTGGGGATGGGGTCCACGGGTTCAGGGACCGTATCGATGTTTTTTTGCCGGCATGCCTCGATGCAGGCCGGGGTATCGCGGTCAGGGCATCCATCGCACAGGGTCAGGTCGATGAGCGTGGCAAGCCTCCCGCTCTCCTGTGCCCGTGAAGGTTTCGGAAGCCCCACGGTGGAAGCGAGTGCCACACCGCCTGCTGCCTTGAGGAAAGACCTGCGGGAAATGCCAGTCTTTTTCCTCATGCTCATTGGATATCCTCCCTTTGGATTATGGTAGTTCTTACATCGCCTTAGAGGGAACAGCCCCCCGACATGTGCGACGGGGTGATGCGGGAGGTGATGTTCACCCCCCAGAAGTTCGCATCGATGGTGATGTCCCCGGTAAGGTCTAGGGTATGTTTGTCAATAATAAGGGGAATTCCGTCAACATCAAATCTCACATCGTTTTCCTTCAGCTCATCCAGAGCCAGCCGCAGCTGCGGGCCGCCTCAGCCGAATCTCAGGAGGATCCTCAGATCACGATCGCCTCGCTGCTGATAGTGCTTCTCAAGTGCTGCCTTTCCATTCTGGGTCAGGGTAATCATGGATTTTGTCCCTCCATATTTACTGATATTGTCTTTCTTTAGTGGACGCAGAGCAAAAATGGCATTGATCAAGATCAACAAAATGTGAAAAAGATAGGTGAACGATGGATGCCTTCCAGATCCTCACTCATATCCCGCTCTTCAAGGGGCTGCCTGACGATCAGCTCTGGATCCTCGCAGAATGTGCGAGCGAGCATCGATACAAGCCCGGCGAGGCGATCTTTGCCGCTGAACAGGAATCCAAGGCCCTCCACCTCGTGATCTGGGGCAGGGTGAAGCTGTTCAAGACCTCGGAGGAGGGCAGGGAACAGACCATCTTCGTGTTCGGCCCTGGTGAGCCCTTCTGCCTGACCGCACTTGCCGACGAGTTTTCACCTGCACACGCAACTGCGCTGGAGGAGGTGCGCATTCTCTCGTTTTCCGCCGATGTGCTGGAATCCGTGGCGCGGAAGGAGCCTTCTCTCCTGTTCAACATGCTGCTGGTGCTCTTCAGGCGGATCAAGGAGTTGATGACACTGGTCGAGTCGCTCGCGTTGAAGGACATGCCCCAGCGTGTGGCGAGCTACCTGGTGAATGCTCTCGATCAGCACGGGGCAGGGGATGTGATCGTGCTGAACTTTTCCCAGCGGGAGCTGGCAAAACTTCTCGGCACGACACCCGAAACGCTCTCCCGGGTGTTCAGGAAACTCGAGGATGAAGGGATCCTGCAGGTGGAGAACCGAACCATCAGGGTCACTGACAGAAACGCGCTGGTCAGGATAATGAACCGCGAGTGATAATCAAGACCGGAACAGGAAATTTCAGGCCTGTTCCTGTTCCGGATTCAGCGGCTCCAAGGATCGCTCGATATCTCTCCTGATTGTCTCGATGATTGTATCGAGCTGTTCGGTCAGTACCGGGGAGAGCTCTTCCCCGAATGCGACCTCCCTTCCGATCTCGATCCCATAGATACCGCCGAGCTTCGGCATGTGGAGACCGCTGCAGGAACCGAATTCCATGAGCTCGAAGATGTCCATGCCGTGGGAGGAGAACAGGTGCAGGGTGCCATGGCGGTCCTGGCTGGTGAGCTTTCTGACCCTGCCGATCGTTCCTCCCGTGGTCATGGCATCGACGATGAAGAGGGTGTCGTACCCGATGATCGAATCGAGGAGATTCAGGCCGATGAGGGGGCTTGTCTCCACCTGAACCCCGTCGATAGTTCCTTTGAGCCGTTCCGCAACAATCAGGCCGACCCCGTCGTCCGACAGGATGGGATTCCCCATGCCCAGGACAAGCACCTTCATCTGGAGAGTCCACGCATTATCGTCTGATCTCCCTGATGGGTGTTCCCTCGCTGTTCCTGATCGTGACCGTGATGGGCATGGTTCCGGGCATGGAGTGCGTTGCGCACGAGAGGCACGGGTCGTATGCCCTGAACGCCATTTCCACCATGTTGAGGATGCCTTCCTTCACATCCGGTCCCTTGACAAATCCCTGGGCAGCTTTCTTGACAGAAAGACAGATGGGCGCGGCATTGTTCTGCGTTGCCACGATGAGGTTTGCCTTGGTCATGATCCCGTTGTCATCGGTTTCGTAGTGGTGGAACAGCGTGCCGCGAGGGGCCTCGACCGCCCCCACGCCCTTGTTTCTGAGCTTGAGGTTCATGTTGCGGATGTCTTTGCTGGTGAGCTGCGGATCGTTGGCAATCTGCACATTGTGCTCCGCTGCCTGCAGGGCGCAGATGAGCCGTGCCCAGTGGGTGGCAAGCGTATGGTGAGCTGGCTTTCCGCCAAGGGTGTCGAAGAGGATCTCCGCCTCTTTCTGGGCAAGGGGTGTCATGAGCGAGTCTCCCACGTTCAACCGTGCGAGCGGGGCAACCCGGTACAGCGATGTCCCGTCTCCCTCTATGAGTCCCTGCCATCCTAGCGGCTTCAGGTGGGTGAGCCTGATGTAGGTCCAGGGCTCAACCCATTCACCGATATACTGATCATAGTCCCTGGGGTGGAACTTCACGTATTCCTTGCCTGTGTAGTCGATTACCCGCACCGTGCCGTCGTAGAAGTTCACCCTGTTCTGTTCGTCCACCAGGGACATGTAGTAGGTCTTGAGCTGGTAGGCCTCGTTCAGAATGAGGTCCACGTAGGCCTTGTTGCCCAGCACATGGGTTTTGAACAGCTCGATTGCAAACTGGGCGAATTCAAGGGTGATGTCTGCAGTCTCCCTGATCCATGTGCGGTCCTCCTCGGTGATGCCCCGGGGGACACCTCCTGGAAGCCCACCCTCCGGGTGAGGCGCCTTGCTGAAGATGTGGCGGATGATGTCTCGGTTGCGCTTGCGCACATCGATCACCTTGAGCCCCACCTCCTTGCCCACCTTGCCGATCACGCCCAGAATGTTGCGCTCCTTGGGGTCGGCATCCGGCCCGCAGATGAAATCGGGCGCCGAGAGAAAGAAGAAGTGGATGTAGTGGTCTTCGATGTAGAAGGAATTGAATTCGAGCTGGCGGATGAGTTTTGCTGCCGGCGTGGGCTCCACGCTGTAGAGGTCGTCCAGTGCCTTGGTGGCGGCCATGTGGTGGGCTGAAGGGCACACGCCGCAGATGTTGGGCACGATCCTGGGCATCTCTTCAGCCGGCCTGCCGAGGCAGAACCGTTCGAAGCCCCGTAGTTCGACCACCTGCCAGTAGGCATCCTTCACATTCCCTTTGTCGTCGAGGAAGATCTCGATCTTTCCGTGGCCTTCAAGCCTGGTGATGGGATCAATGGTTATTGTTCGCGACATGGCTATTTCTCCTTGGTCTTCCCAGGGGATTTCCTGAACGTGGCGGAGGGGAGCGTGAACCGGTAGCAATACCCCGAGAGGTCTACGATGCCGTCGATCAGGTCGGTCACCTCCTTCTCCTTGTCCGGACCGATGAGCGCCGCAAGGCTGGAGATGAACCGGGAGCCTGCATCATCCACGCCTTCCACAGGGCCGAAGCAGCCCCGGCACGGAGTGTTCACCCTGATGCATGTCTCTCCGCAGCCGGCCCTCGTCGCAGGCCCCATGCAGATGATTCCCTGCGCGAGGAAGCACTTGTCCGGGTCTGCCTCGACCTCGTGGATTCTCCGTATCTCGTTCAATTCGATCTTGAGCGGTTTCGACTCGTTTCTCGGGCACGTGTCACACAGGGCCTTCCGCGGTGCCAGGGTCGCACCCCGTGGAGGCAGCTTGCCCTCGACCACAGCGAACACGGCGTTTGCCACGAGATCCGGAGGCGGCGGGCACCCGGGGAGGTAGTAATCAACGTCGATAATCTGGTTGAGGGGATACACGTGTTCGAAGAATTCAGGCAGCGTCAACGTGTAGCCGTTTATCTTCGTCTCCGGGGAAGGGACGTTGTGCTTCGGGTTCACCACCGTGGGCGCGTTCTGGTAGACCCAGTCGAAGATGTCCTTCTTGGACCGGAAGTTCGCAAGGCCCGGGGTTCCACCGAAACACGCGCAGCTCCCGAATGCCAGCACGATCTGGGATTTCTCCCTGAGCAGTTTTGCCATCTCCTCCTGCTCGGAATTCCTCACCGCGCCATGGATGATGCTCAAGGTGATTTCCCTGTCTTCCATGGCCCTGATGGATGCGTACTTGAAGTCCATGGCAACGGGCCACAGCACGATGTCAACGGCATCGGCGACCGTGAGGATCACCTCGTTCAGGTCAACGATGGTCTCGTCGCATCCGCCGCAGGCTGTCAGCCAGTAGATGGCAACCTTTGGTTTTTCAGCCATATCGTCTCCTCCAATCTTCGTCTATGCTCCGTGCATGTCCATTCCGGTGATCATTCGACCTCAGACCGTTGGTGAAAGAGGACCGAGTCGCTTGATCTCTTTTTCCATCTCCTGGAGGTACCCCTTGATCTTTTTGCCCTCCGGGTCGATGTCGAGCTTGAATTTCAGGCGTTCAGGCTCGATGCCGAAATCCTTCAAGGTCTTCCTGATCAACAGGATCCGTTTCCGTGTCTGGTAGTTGCCGTTCTGGAAGTGGCACTCCCCGTCCGGGCACCCGAGCACGAGCACGCCATCGGCACCCTTCCGGAAGGCATCGATGATATTCTGGGCACTCACCGAACCGCTGCAGGTCACAGGAATCAAATTCTGTATGCTCTTTATGCCGCCGTTTCCTTGGAGGTATCCCCATCCGAACTTGCAGGAAAAGCAGACCACTTTGGGCGAGTACTGAGCCATTGCATCCTCCTCCTTTATCTCTGAGACGCGAACAGTGTTTCGTAGACTTCACGCATGCGGTCATCGCGCTCGGTTTCCGAGAGTGTTCTTGCATCCGCCGGACATGCCGAAACACACATACCGCACGCCTTGCACCGGAACATGTCGGTCCCCGAGATCAGCGACCCGTCCTTCACGTACAGGTAGGCAGCACCGAAGTGGCATGATGCAACGCAGATACCGCAGCCGCTGCACAGGTGTTCATTTACGCTCACCGTGGGCAGTTCGTCCTGCAGCCCAATGGAGATGCAGGCCTTGCACGAGATGCACGGCCCGCAGCATAGGCACCGCTTCGCCTCTTCCCTGGCCTCTTCCAGGGTGAATCCTCGCTCGAACAGCTGGAAGTGCATCCGCTTGTCCGGCGGGATCCAGACCACTTCCGGCTCGGCCTGGTATTCGTCTTCCTTCAACTCGGGGATGGGGAATGACTCGTACTCCTTCTTGCGCCCGGCATGGAGGTCCAGGCCCCTGAGATACCGCTCGATGGATACAGCGGCCTCCCGCCCTTCCTTCATGGCATCAACCATGAAGCCGATCCGCCGCACATCGCCGCCGATGAATACCCAGTCTTTCTTCGTGCTCTGGAGGGTGAGCGGATCGACGCTGAGCCTTCCGGTTTCATCCAGGAGCCCTTCCTTCTGGAGAAACGACCTGTCAGGCCCTTGACCCACGGTTATGATGAGGGCATCACCCTCGATGGTGATGGTATCAGATGTGTCGAATTTTGGGTTGAACCGTCCCTGGGCATCGAAAACGCCCACACACTTCGGTGACTCGATACCGGTGAATTTGCCCCCTCTGCCGAGGATTCTGCTCACACCGCGTGAATAGGTGATGCCGATGCCTTCCTCCCAGGCGCCGCGGATCTCTTCGTGGTCTGCAGGGATGCCGTCGGGGGATGTCTTGTCTTCGTTCTCGAGGCAGATAAGCTTGGGAGTGCCCCCAAGTCGCCTCACCGAACGCGCCACGTCGAAGGCCACGTTTCCGCCCCCGATCACGATGACGTTCTTGCCCGTGAAGTAGTCCTGAGAGAGAATGCCCCGGCTCACCTCGTAGAGGAACGGCTGGCCGTACATGACACCTGCGAGATCCTGTCCTTCGACGTCTTTGTTGTCGAAGGTGAGGATCCGGGGAGACGGAGTGCCTTTCGCGATGAACACGGCCTTGTATCCGTCCTTGCGGAGTTTGTCCAGGCTGAGGTTGTCCTCTCCGACCTTGGAATTGTACTTCACCTCGATCCCCGCAATGCGGACCATGTTGAGGATTGTTCGCATGAGGACATCTTTGGGCAGTCTGTAGTGGGGGATGAGCCACAGGGCTCCACCGAGCCTGTTCGACCCCTCGAAGAGGGTCACCTGATACCCTTTGCTGCTCAGGTCAAAGGCGCAGAACAGGCCGCCCGGTCCCCCGCCGATGACAGCGACCTTTTCCTTGTCTTTTGCAACAGCGAGCACAGGCATCTTATCGAGGTGCCGCATATAGTTGTCAGAGAGAAATCGCTTCAGGAGCCTGCGTCTGATAGAACCACCCTTGCTCAGATAATTGCACCCGAGCTCGCAGATGCCGCACACATAGCCGCATACGGGGAAGAATGGGTTCTTCTCGAACAGGTAGTCCCCGATCTGGATGATTCCCTCCTGTGCCTCCTTTGGATCCTCCGGGAGCATGGATATGAGAACATTCGTGCGCTGGATGTCCTCATTGATGGGGCAGCGCTCCTGGCAGGGGGGGAGAAACTGCTTGATCGCAGCCTCTACACACGCCATTGGCTCATTGGATAGTTTCCACATTGCTCATGCCTCCTGGTAGTGGTGCTGTCTCCTCCCCACAGGGGAGAAGTGCAGACACCTCGTTTGAATAGTGAGGTAAGCAATACCGATACCATCGAGTTCAATGCAGGTTTTTCCAGACATTTCCTGCCAATCCGTTCAGGTTTTTGCACGAAAGCGGGGAAAAATTCCCCGCTTGTGGGGACATATTCCCCACGTTTTGACAGCGAGAAAAGGAGCGTTCTGCCTTGACACCTGCAGAATCAAGAAACTGGATGAGAAGGACAAAAATGATTGACCATCCAGAAGGATCTGGTATATTCATTATGTAATAAAATACATATATAAGGAACGAGGGATTGGATTTGCTGGAAGAGCAGGGTGAGCAGTATGTCGCCCTTTCGAGTGAGAATATCAGCTTATCAACACAACAAGGGGAATCAAGAAGGGGGGAGTATGGCACAGAAGAATGATGGGAAATACATGCAGACCATTTCCGGGTATTACCGGAAACTCATGGAACAGTGCAGTGTGAATCTGGACAGGGTGGAATCGGAGCTTCCCCCGCCGGTAGAGGAACTCGGGGAAGCGCTGAAATCGCGAGGGGTATCCAGGCGGGATTTTCTCAAATGGACCTCGGTCATGACCGCTGCCCTCATACTGCCTCCGATGTTCAGACCCATGGTGGCCCGGGCTGCTGAAAATTTTAGCAGGCTTCCTGTTGTCTGGCTCCACTTCGCAGAGTGCACTGGATGCTCCGAGGCATTCTTGAGGACCTCGTATCCCAATGTAGACGACGTACTGCTCGATACGATCTCACTGGAATACCACGAGACGCTCATGGCTGCAGCAGGCTATCAGGCAGAGGAAAACCTCGAGAAGGCTGTAGAAGAGTTCTCTGGGAAATATGTCTGTGTCATCGAAGGGGCTATACCCATGGGCTTGAACGGGCAGTACCTCACCCTGGGGCCGAAGGGAAAGACCGGCTTCCAGGTTGCCAAGGAGGTCACGGCAAAGGCCGCGGCAACCATCTGCATCGGGAGTTGTTCATCCTTCGGAAATGTCCAGGCCGCAAGTCCGAACCCGACCGATGCAAAGGGTATACGGGATGCGCTTGGTATCAGGACTGTCAATATCTCAGGCTGCCCGCCGAGTCCACAGAACTTCGTGGGAACCGTACTCCATTTTCTCATGTTCGGGGGACTTCCCGCCCTCGATTCCCTTGGCAGACCCATCTGGGCCTACGGCAAGAGGATTCACGACTACTGTGAGAGACGGCCTCACTACGATGCAGGGGAGTTTGTCGAAGAATGGGGAGACGAGGGAGCGAAGAAGGGCTGGTGTCTCTACAAGATGGGATGCAAGGGACCGTACACCCGATCGAATTGTGCACGGGTACGCTTCAATGACGGCATGTCCTGGCCCATCATGGCAGGCCACGGCTGTATGGGATGCACCGAGCCTGATTTCTGGGATACCATGGCCCCCCTGGAAAAACCCATCGATGAGAAGCCAATTGGAGGCTTCGGGGTCGAGGCGAGTGTGAATTCGATCGGGGCAGGGCTCACAGCAGCTGCGCTCGTCGGTGTAGCGGCACATGGAGCTATCAGTGCCGCAAAGGGCCACGGGCAACCGAAGAAAGAAGAATCCGACGAGAATGTTCAGGACTAGGTGAGGAGGGATACCCATGGGACAGAGAATAATAGTCGATCCGATTACCAGGATTGAAGGACATCTTCGTATTGAGGTCGAGGTAGATGAGAGCAATGTGATCCAGGATGCATGGAGCACCATCACGCTCTGGAGAGGCATCGAGACCATTCTGAAAGGGCGTGACCCGCGCGATGCGCCGCTCATGGTCCAGAGGTTCTGCGGGGTGTGCACCTACTCGCACTATGAAGGGAGTATCCTGGCATGCGAGGACGCCTTCGGTGTCACCCCTCCGCCGAATGCGCGGATTATGAGGAACCTGATCAAGGCGTCCCAGTACATGGTCGATCACATCATGCACTTCTACCATCTTCACGGGTTGGACTGGGTTGACATCACCAGTGCCCTGGCAGCCGATCCAGCACAGGCTGTGGACCTGGCAAAGAGCGTGCACCCGAACCCGTACAACTGTTCCGAGACTCACTACCGTGCAGTGCAGCAGCGGCTGAAGAAATTCGTCGAGTCGGGAAGACTTGGACCGTTTGCCAATGCATACTGGGGCAACTCGTCCTATAAGCTGTCGCCTGAGGCAAACCTCGTCGTCACATCCCACTACCTCGATGCGCTTGCCATTTCCAAGACCGGCGCACAGATGATGGCGATATTCGGGGGCAAGAATCCTCATCCACAGTCCCTGGTTGTCGGCGGCATCACCAGCGTCATGGATGCACTTGATTCCTACCGCATCGGAGAATACCTCTTCCGGCTGAAAGAGCTTCAGGTCTTCATTGACACTGCATACCTGCCCGATGTGGTCATCGCTGCAGGTGCATACAAGGACGAGGGTCTCGACGGCGTTGGCGCCGGGGTCAGGAACTACCTCAGCTATGGCGGATTCCCACTGGATGACAACTGGAGCGAAACACTGCTCCCCCGGGGCCTGGTCGTGGGAGGAAACCTCTCGAACGTGCTGGCCCTTGACGAAGACAAGATTACTGAGGATGTCACCCATTCCTGGTACAAGGGAACCGAGCCGCTGCATCCCTACGAGGGCATGACAGAGCCTGACTATACAGGATTCGGGCCTGACGGACACATCCAATCCGACGGAAAGTACAGCTGGTGCAAGTCACCCGCATATGACGGAGTACCCTACGAGGTAGGTCCGCTGGCACGTTTTCTCGTCGGGTATGGGCAGGGTCACCCCCAGATCAAGGAACTCGTAGACACAACCCTCACGAGCACGGGCCTGCCGCCCAAGATACTGTTCTCGACACTGGGAAGGACCGCTGCAAGGGCTCTCGAGACCAAGCTTATCGCCGACAACACCGAGGCATGGGTGAACGAGCTGATCGCCAATATCAAGGCGGGTGATACGAGAACATGGTCAAGATGTTCAGTCCCCAAGTCTGCACAGGGCAGAGGGCTGGACGAGGTCCCGAGGGGGGCTCTCGGCCACTGGATCAATATCGAGAACAGGGTGATCGCAAACTATCAGGCCATTGTCCCATCGACCTGGAACTGCGCCCCCAGGAATAGAAACGGAAACCGCGGTCCGTACGAGGAATCGCTCATCGGAACACGGCTCTCCAACGTCGATCAGCCACTCGAAATCCTCAGGACGATCCACTCTTTCGATCCCTGCATGGCGTGTGCCGTTCATATCATCAGACCTGAAACAGGTGAAGTTAGGAAGTTCAAGGTATCCTGACGCGATGGAGGATGACCATGGATAAGCGGATTGTACAGAAAGAATGGAGTGTGACGCTGCGGGTGAATCACTGGCTCACGGCAATCTGCATCTTTGTCCTGATCCCCACGGGATTCTATATCGCTGACCCGTTCACGGTCTATGCCGGGGAGACCATCGATAAGTTTCTCATGGGCAACATGCGCTATGTCCACCTCCTCTTCGGAGTTATCCTGACCTTCCTCTTCCTGCAGAGGGTGTACATAGCCTTTTTCTCAAGGTTCCATGCAGACTGGAAAGATTTCTTTGCCTGGGCCGACTGGCCGAACCTCTTCAAACAGATCAAGTTCTACGCCCTGATCTCCGAGGAGAAACCCGAACACAAGTATCTCTACGGCCCCATCCAGTCGATTGCCTACGGCGGCCTCCTGTTGATGCTCTTCCTGATTGTGCTCACCGGCATGATCCTGTATGGTGCCGGCTATGAAACCGGGATCATCGGCAGGTTCTACTTTTTCCTCAGGCCTATCGAGAATTTCATGGGAGGCCTTGCCATCGTGCGGTTCGTTCACCACATCCTCACGTGGCTGTTCATCATCTTCATCGTAGTTCATGTGTACATGGCCTTCTGGTATGACGTGGTTTTCAACGAGGGGACCGTATCATCCATGATCAGCGGGAATCTTTTCAAGAAAGCAAAAGAATGATCGGTTCTCGTTCACAAGGATTCGTTCCCTGAGGGGGGAGATGCCATTCTCTCCCCTTCACTGTAGTTCACCATGACGACGGGAAGAAACAGCGCCACGGTTCTTGGCCTCGGGAATATCCTCCTTCAGGATGAAGGGTTCGGGGTCCATTTCATCAGGTGGTTTTCATCGCGGAACGCGGGGAATGAAGAACTCAGGATCATAGATGGGGGAACGCTTGGCTACGGTCTCCTGGATGTGATTACGTCCTGCAGGAATCTTATCGTGATCGACTGCATCAAGATAGAAGATGAGCCCGGTTCGTTGTATCGGTTCACCCAGGAAGACATGGACCTGTACATGCCGAAGCCGACCTCTGCCCACGAAGTGGAATTTCCCCATGTGCTGCACCAGGCAGAGCTCATGGGACAGTGTCCGAATGTGATTTTTCTCTGTATCGTTCCGGAAAAATATGGTGATATGGGGCTCGAAATGACCCCAGCCATGATGGAGAAGTTCCCTGAGGTGGAACGATTATTGTTTGAGGAATTGTCCAGACTGAACGTGGTGATGACCGGAAAATAGTAATGCACGAGATGTCACTGGCGAGCTCGATCATCGATATTGTCAAGGAATATGCTGAAACCCATGGGTTCACGAGAGTGAACAGCCTGAAGCTCTCTGTGGGGAGCATGTCTCATGTCAGCCCTTCCTCCCTGCGGTTTGCCTTCGAGGTGCTCTCAGAGGGCACTATCGCACACGGGGCTGACCTCGAGTTTACCGTCAGTCCTGTCAAGATCTACTGTTTCAGCTGCGAGGAGGAATTCATCCAGGAACTCTTCCTGCCGGCATGCCCATCGTGCGGGGGAGATCAGGTGATGCTTACGGGAGGCACAGAAGAGCTCCAGCTCCTCGAAATGGATGTGGACGGGGGATAGGACATATGTGTATCGCATTCCCGGGAAAGATCATCTCCATCGATGAGAACGGCATAGCCCTCATCGATATCGGGGGAACTAGGCGCGAGGCAAGCCTGGACATTATTGACGAAGACGTCTCCATCGGAGATTACGTGATCTGTCACGCAGGCTTTGCCATCCACAAGGTGGATGAACAGCACGCGAAAGAGAGCCTGGAACTCCTGAAAGACATTCTCGAACATGAAATTTATTGATGAATACCGCGATCCTGGTCTCAGCAGGCAACTCCTCGATGCCATCCAGGAGCGAGCCCGCAGGATTCGTGAGACCGTCACCATCATGGAGGTGTGCGGAAGCCACACCATGGCAATCGGCCGTTTCGGCATCAGGACGCTGCTGCCGGAGAACATCAGGCTCATTTCAGGGCCGGGATGCCCGGTGTGCGTCACAGCGATCAACGATGTGGATACCGCCCTGTGGCTCGCATCCCAGGGGAACGTGATCTTCACGACCTTCGGCGATATGCTCAAGGTTCCCGGTACGGGCGGGAACACACTCCAGAGAGTCAGGTCCCTGGGAGCACATGTCGAGATCGTCTCATCGGTCCTGGAGGCGGTTCATATCGCACGGCAGCACCCAGAGGCAGATGTCATCTTCATGGCCATCGGGTTCGAGACGACTTCACCCACCATTGCCTCTGCTGTCAGGAGCTGCAGCAGGAATGGTCCCGGGAATTTCTCGATACTCTCAGTGCACAAGCTGATCCCTCCGGCCATCAGGGTCCTGATCGAGGACCCTGCGCTGAAGATCACCGGATTTCTCTGCCCGGGTCACGTGAGTACCATCATCGGTTCAGATGCCTACTCCCTGATCCCTGAACACTCGTGTGCCGCAGTCATCGCCGGGTTTGAGCCCGTCGACATCCTTGAGGGCATCCTCATGATCCTTGACCAGACCATATCACGCAGGTTCCAGGTACAGAACCAGTATGCACGTGCGGTCAATGATCAGGGGAACCGGCGCGCCCGTGCCCTTCTGGACGAGGTATTTACCCCGGTAAACTCAGCGTGGAGGGGGCTGGGTGAGATCCTGGCAAGCGGTCTCTCTCTGAAGAGAGAATACGCCGCATTCGATGTGATGGGCAAGTTTCAGCCACCTGTACTTTCCTCCAGGGAGCCTCCCGGCTGCCGCTGCGGAGATGTCCTGAAGGGGCTGATCAGCCCGGAACAGTGCGGTCTGTTCGGCAGAACGTGCACACCGGCAACACCTGTAGGACCATGCATGGTCTCTTCGGAAGGGACCTGCGCGGCTCACTATACCTATCACTGACGGAGGTGGATATTGAAGACGATCAGCGTAGTGAAAAACATCCTTGATGCCAACGACAGGATCGCCATTGAAAACAGGGCACTCTTTGATGAGAAGGGTATCTACGTCATCAATCTCATGAGCTCCCCTGGTGCAGGAAAGACAACGCTTGTTGAAAAAACCATTGAAGCCCTGAAAGACACATACAGGATCGGCGTGGTCGAGGGGGACATTCAGGACACCTGTGACGCAGACCGAGTGGCTTCCCTGGACATACCGGTGGTACAGATCAACACAGGCGGCGGATGTCATATCGACGGGAACATGGTACGTGAGGCACTCCCCGGTCTCGACCTCGGTGAGATTGATTTTCTCATCGTCGAGAATGTCGGGAACCTTGTCTGTCCGGCAGAGTTCAGGATTGGTGAAAATGCCAAAATCATGCTTCTCTCCACCCCGGAAGGTCATGACAAGCCAGCGAAATATCCTCTCATGTTCAAGGAATCCAAGGCCCTGCTCATCAACAAAATGGACCTCCTGCCATACGTGAATTTCGATCTTGATCGCGCAAAGAGAGATGCACGGGTGAGCAACCAGGACCTCGTCATTTTTGAGGTGTCCTGCACGACAGGTGAAGGTCTTTCCCAGTGGTTCGAATGGATAGCACGGCAGATCGAGGAATACAGACTGAGCCGGAGATGAACCGGCGTATCCGCTACCTTTTTACGGGTATTGTCCAGGGTGTCGGATTTCGGCCGTTTATCTACCGATGTGCTGCGGAGCTGGGCCTCGGCGGATTTGTGCAGAACCGCACCGACGGTGTAGGTGCAGAAGTCGAAGGGTCGATAGAGGCGATCGACGCATTCATTCAACGGGTGAAATCCACCCTACCTCCCATGGCACAGCTGGTGCGCGTCGATGTTCAGGAAATAGATCCCGAGGGTTCTACAGACTTTCACATCATCGCCAGTGATCCCGCTGGAGAGCGCCAGACCCGCATATCACCAGATATCGCCACCTGCGCTGACTGCCTGAGGGAGCTGTTTGATCCAGACGACAGGAGGCATGCCTATCCGTTCATCAACTGCACGAACTGCGGGCCCAGGCTCACTATCATCTTCGATATCCCCTATGACCGCGTGAATACATCCATGAAGGAGTTTCCCTTATGCGACGCGTGCAGGAAGGAATACGAAGACCCTCTGAACAGGCGCTTCCATGCGGAACCGAATGCCTGCCCGGTCTGCGGTCCGAAGCTGAAACTCCTGGGACCTGACGGGAGAGAAGAGCCCTGTACAGATCCTCTGGAACATGCTGTTTCCCTGCTCAAGGAAGGGAATATCCTCGCGATCAAGGGGTTGGGAGGCTTTCACCTCGCAGTAGATGCGACTCAAGATCGTGCCCTCAGGCGATTGAGGGACCGAAAGTTCAGGGAAGAGAAGCCCCTCGCCATCATGGTGAAGGATATCGACTCTGCGAGGAGACTTGCAGAGATTTCGAATGAAGAGGAATCGCTGCTCCTTTCGCCTGAACGGCCGATCGTTCTTCTGAAAAAGCGTGCAAATGGCATGATATCGCACCTGGTTGCACCGGGGATGGCAACCCTTGGGATCATGCTCCCGTACACCCCGCTCCACCACATCCTGCTCTCCAAAGGATTTTCAGCGCTCGTCATGACGAGTGCGAACCAGAAGGATGAGCCCATCTGCATCAGAAACGACGAGGCGATCATTCGACTCGGTGGGATCGCAGACTATTTTCTCGTCCACGACCGGGAGATCCTGGTACGGTGTGATGATTCCATAGCCATTGCACGATCCAACGGTCCGTACCTCTTCAGGAGGTCGAGGGGGTATGCTCCGAAACCACTGGATCTCGAATACAGCTGCGAAGATGTCCTCGCGCTGGGGCCCCAGATCAAGGGATCCATCTGCATCATCAGGGATAGCCAGGCATTCCTCAGCCCCCACATCGGCGATCTGGAAACACCTCAGGCACAGGATTTTCTCCTGGAGACCATATCGCTCATGGAGAGGATCAGCCAGTGTTCACCCGAGATCATTGCCTGTGACATGCACCCGGGATACTACACATCACAGGTTGCCAGGGATATGAATACCCGAACGGTCGTGGCTGTTCAGCACCACCACGCTCACATTGTAAGCTGCATGGCAGAGAACAACCTGACCGGTAAGGTCATAGGGCTGGCAATGGACGGAACCGGGTACGGAGATGACGCTCAGGTCTGGGGAGGAGAGTTTCTCCTAGCCGACGAGGAGTCGTACTCGAGGATGGGTCACATTGGGTATTTCCTTCTGCCTGGTGGTGAGCAGGCTATCCATGAGCCGTGGAGAACTGCACTCAGCCTGCTGAGGGAGGCCTATGGTGATGCATACCTCGAGTATGCGAACAGACTCGGGATTATCCCGGAAACTGCATCCCCCGAGATGCTCGACAGTCTCTTCAGGAAAAGAATCAACAGTCCTTGGACGTCGAGCCTTGGACGGGTTTTCGATGGTGTCGCCTCACTGCTGGGGCTCAGGGGTACAGTCAGCTTCGAAGGACAGGCTGCCATGGAACTCGAATCGATTGCAGATGTGCAGAACAGGCGGGTGCTTCCCTACCGGATAGATCAGGATCTCGTGATCGACCTGAGCGACATGATCAGATCGATCGTGGAGGATCACGTAAACGGGATTCCGAGGGAACAGTCCGCCGGGGCGTTCCATGCAACCATCGCAGATGCCCTTGGTTCTGTGGCGGAGCTCATCAGGGAGACGTCCGGGGTGAACCGCGTCGTGCTCAGCGGGGGCTGCTTCCAGAACAGGATCCTTCTGCAGACATGTCTGGATATCCTGAACCTCAAGGGGTTTGAGACCCATACCCACGGTCTCGTGCCCGTCAACGACGGCGGGGTTTCCCTGGGGCAGGCAGTTGTTGCAGGGATTCGGGCGGTACGATCCCGACCCTGACATGCCAGGCAAGGTGCATTGTGAAAGCGCTGGAGACGTGATACGGTGGAGAACTGCTGAGAGACGATCGATGGAGGACCGTAGAGGATGAACTATTCCGAAATCCTGCTGGCCCACGGCAGCGGCGGAGTGCTGACTCACGATCTCATTGCGGAGACCTTTCTGCCAGCGTTGAGCAACAGGTATCTGGAACTGCTTGAGGACAGCGCCGTGTTCGAAATCGAGGGAAAGAGACTGTGCTTCACCACGGATACCTATGTGGTGAATCCGATCTTCTTCCCTGGAGGCGACATTGGATCTCTCGCTGTGCATGGCACGGTGAACGATCTTGCTGCCTGTGGAGGGAGGCCGCTCGTGCTCAGCGCGGGATTCATCCTCGAGGAGGGTTTTCCACTGGATGATCTGAAGAAGATCGTGGCATCCATGTCACAGGCATCGATTCGTGCGGGTGTCCCCATCGCGGCTGGAGACACCAAGGTCGTCCCCAAAGGTGCTGCGGACAAGGTATTCATCAATACCTCCGGCGTGGGCATCATCGAGTATTCCGGCCGGATCTCGGTGAACAGCATCAGAGACGGAGATGCCGTTATCCTCAGCGGGAGCATCGGTGACCACGGGGCGTCCATTCTCTGCAAAAGGGAAAACATACGTGCTGCGTCCCCAATTCTCTCCGATTCCGCCCCCCTGAATAGCCTGGTAGACAGGGTGCTGCTCGCAAGCCATGGAGTACACTGCATGCGTGATGCAACCAGGGGAGGCCTCGGGGGTATCCTGTGGGAGATCGCCCAGCAGGCTCAGCTCACCATCTCGCTTGAGGAAAAGAACATCCCTGTCAGAGAACCAGTCCGCGGTGTGTGCGAGATGCTCGGCCTCGATCCGCTGTTCATAGCAAACGAGGGGAAGATGGTGATCTTCTGTGATCCTGACGATGCAGATGCGGTGATCGATGCCATGAGAGGCCACGAACTGGGAAAAGATGCCTGCCTGATCGGGAGAGTCGAAGCCGGTCCGCACCCCCGGGTGATTCTCACCACCATCATCGGGGGGCAGAGAGTTCTTGATCTTCCCATCGGCGAACTTGTCCCGAGGATCTGCTGAATCATCGCCTGCTCGATGGTTTCCTTATCTGTCGACGTGGGGAAGGCAGGAGAAATGAAATTCAGGGGACCTGTATCCCGGCAGCCAGGAGTTCTTCCTGGTATGCCTCAAAGCACATGAGTTCAATGGATGAGAGCAGATCGAATGCCTCCTGGAAAGAGAGAACCGAACTGCAGAATGTGCCGTGCCCGGATACAATGGCCCCGTGGCGCTCCTTCATCGCCTCGGGCAGCGTATGCATGAGGCCGTGTCTCCCGGCGCCCACCTCGCCCGACACAACCGGAATGTCGCGGACCGAACGCCGGTGACCGAATTCAAGCTCCTGGCCGAACATGGACATGATCACCGAGAACTTCGGGTGCCCGTGGATGATAACCCTGTCGCCGGTGAGTTCGTAAATCCTGATATGGGCCATGAGCTCGGAAGATGACGTGAGGTCACAAGTAGAGGATCCATCCAGGGGTACCCTGTCAATGCACCCGGGGAGTTCATCGAGGGATGAGCCTGTCTGGGAGATATAGATGTCTTCTCCGCTTCGACATGATATGTTCCCGAAAAACGAGTCCACCAGTCTCCTGGAGACCATGAGCTTTCCTGTGACATCCATGGCATGGACGATTCCTCCCTCTGTGGAGGGAATCTCCGCGGGCAGGGTATTTGGTCCTGAGAATGGACGCTGTCGGCCAAGGAGTTCCAGCATGGCATCGATCCGAGCCGCAGGCGGCCAGGCTCTGGAGCCGTACCCGTAGACGCCGTTGAGGAGATCTGAAAATACCTTCACGAAACAGGCAAAGCAGATGGAGCTGAAGGCGATGAAGGACTGTTCTACGGAAACCGTACCTGTCGTAACGATGCCTGAATCTCTCACGATGCAGCCTTTTCTGCGGTTCAGTGCACAGGCGATCTGCTGAGGATCGAAGGTTTCCACCACCGGGATGTCGTGGATGAAGGTCAGACTCTCAGAGTCGCGGGGTGTGATGAGCACCGGGAATTCATCGATAAGAAGGGTGATGATACGCCACAGGTCATGGCTGGGCCGTGCATGAACGAGGCTGTTGATGCTCAGGAGTTCGAAGAGCCTGTTCACCTCGGCAGGGATCGACTCACGGTTCGTGTAGATCTCGTCATCCAGGCCGTAGACGGCGCAGTGGTGGTAGTCGTCCACGAGGCCGTGGTCCATGAGCTTTGCGAGGTATTTGTCTACCTGTTCCTGCATACACGAATCTCCTTTGCCCGGTGCTCGGACAGGGTGCCATCCGGATCACACCCCCTGATCCGGTAGTATCTCTTAAGGGACTCCTCGAAGGCGGCTCTATCGATGGGTGGGATGTCGATGCCGGGTCCGCTGGTCCCTGGCTCCGTGTAGAAACGCTCGGGAAGCATGTCGTCTTTTCTGGCGAATCCTCTCAGGGTATTGATATACCGCTCGAGGGTATAGATCGAGTCTCCCGCACGGAGGAGGTCCTGGGTGTCGAGCTCAAGGCCGGTCACAGCGGAAAACCCTTTCGCGTATTCTTCCAGCGAAGCCCCCAGAAATGCGAACTTGCAGGCACCGATTGAGTCCACCACGGCGTTGAGGTCCTCTGCGATCTTGATGATGCGTGCCTTGCCTGAAAAGCTGAACCGGTCTGTTGCCACGGGTTTCCGGAGAATCTCGTGCGCAATGGGGTATGCCCGCAGGTGACACGCTCCACGGGTAGAGGTACAGTATGCCAGGGCCATGCCGTATGCCCCGCGGGGATCATAGGCAGGCAGTTCCAGCGACTTGACACTCATGGACAGTTCCGGTGCACCGAGTTCCCTGGACAGGACAGCGGAGCCCATTCTGAGAAGCTCCCCGTCGCCGTCGCCCGTTATGATTTCCCTCACCTTTTCCACCAGAGCGCGGCCTGCGTAGAGCGTCTGCCTGATTTCAGCAAGGCAGGCGATCGTGGATGCGGCGGTGATGGTGTCGATTCCTCCTTCGTTGCAGATGATGTTTGCATCGATGATGGATTCGAGATCACTGTTCTCGTTCAGTGCACCGAAGTGCGACAGCGTTTCAAACTCGGGGAGAACCCGGTCAGAGCTTTTTTTGCATGCAATTGGGCATCCGTGACAGGAGTGGTGTGACGGGTGGTGAAGTCGTTCGATGGTGGGGGCGGAAAATGACGTATACTCCTCGAAGTAGGTTCTGCGGAAGTTGGCCGTAGGCATCATGTGTCTGGAGGCCATGAGATCCACCAGGGTCGCTGTTCCATAGTGCTTCAGCCCCGATCTTCCCATGATGACCGGGGATGCGTCGAAGAGACGGATGATATCCTTTCGTGCAGAGTCCTCTCTGTCTCTGTCTGCACTTTTCGTCCTGATGTTTCCCCTCACAAGAACGGCGCGCAGGTTCTTTCGTGCCATCACGAGACCAAGCCCACCCCTGCCGGATGCGTAGGTGCCATCCACCATGATGGTGGCATACCTGCACCCTGCCATGGCACCTGGGCCGATGGCGGCTGAAGATCCACCCCAGGAAGAGAGTGACCGGAATGTCTCGTTCAACGGGAGATGATCGGGAAGGTGCACCTCCTCGAAGATAACCCCAGAGTTGTCGATCTTGAGCATGAGCTCGCGGTCCGACCTGCCTGCGACATGGATGAAATCGATGCCCGCCTTCCTCATCTCGAGGGCGAACCGTCCCCCCACGGAACAGCTGCAGATGGTATTTGTCAATGGAGAGAAGGCTGAAACCATCATACGTCCTGAGGCAGGAATTCTCGATCCTGTGAGTGGGCCGATGGAGAAGATGAGCGGAGCGTCCGGATCAAGGGCATCGATGCGGGGCTGTTCGCTCAAAAACCATGCCCCCACTCCCCGGCCGCCCAGGAATACACTGGACAGGTCGGAAGGAAGTTCAGATGCCCACGTTGTTCTCTCTCTCAGGTCAACGAACCATCCCCTGAGGAGGTATCCCTGTGTGTCCATGGTTTTCAACTCTAGTGCAATTGAACGTCGGTCTCAACAGGAATCAGATTTCATGTACAAGGGGACTCATCCTTCTCGATGCTCATGCACGGCCGTTTTCTCACCATTCTTCCATCGGGCATCTGCATCGGGTTTTTCATTGAAGAAGATAATTCTCTGAAGATAAAGAGAATTCCTTGATTTTCATTCAATGCCCATTATCTTTAGGTATAGAATTTCACCATGAACAATACCAAGTGAGAGGAGGTACGAGAATGAAGGGATATTGTGCTACACGCGTATTCATGAAACAGATGTGGATCGCTGTGATCATGGTGCTCCTGTGCCTTTCCGGCCAGGCACTCGCCGAAAATAGAGATGGTGCCGTCGGGGTCACCATCCTCGGGGGGTGGTACGCGTTCGACAGCGATCAGGATGACTTCGACAACGGGTGGACCTACGGTGCAGCCCTGGGATACAACCTCGATGAACACTGGGGCCTTGAGGCGATGTTCAACTACGTGAACAGCGACGACGAGGGGGATTTCAATCTGAGCACGGCAACCTTTGAACCCTACGAAGAAACATCGGCAATGCTCTATCATCTCGACGGGCTCTATCATTTCTTCCCTGACAAGAAGCTCGTGCCGTACCTGGCCGCAGGTCTCGGGGCGATCACCTTTGACTCGGACCGTGAGGGATTCGACACAGATACCGACTTCATGGTCAATTACGGCGGGGGTCTGAAATATTTCATCACCGAGTCTCTGGCGCTTCGCGGTGACATCCGGCATGTCATCTCGTTCGACGAAACCGACCACAACATGATGTACAACCTCGGTCTCATGCTCGCGCTGGGCGGTGAGAAAAAGACGATGGATTCCGATGGAGACGGCGTGACAAACGACCTCGACAAGTGCCCGAACACTCCTGCCGGGGTGGCGGTCGATGTGAATGGATGCCCGAAGGACAGCGATGGTGACGGTGTCCCCGATTACCTCGACAAGTGCCCGAACACCCCTGCCGGGGTGAAGGTCGACTCGAGCGGGTGCCCAGTGGACAGCGATGGTGACGGCGTTCCCGATTACCTCGACAAGTGCCCGAATACTCCTGCCGGCGTGAAGGTCGACAAAAACGGGTGCCCAGTGGACAGCGATGGTGACGGCGTTCCCGATTACCTCGACAAGTGCCCGGGTACCCCGAAAGGCACTCCGGTCGATGCGAATGGCTGTCCGCCTGTAGTGGAAGCGGGCGCCTTTGTCTTCAGGAACATCTACTTCGATTTTGACAAGGCAGACATCAAAGACGAGAGCCTTCCCATCCTGGATGAGGTTTCCATGTACCTCGAGGAAAACGCTGATATGAAGATGGAGATCCAGGGACATACCGACAGCGTGGGTCCGGATGAGTACAACATGAGACTCTCACAGGCTCGTGCTGAATCCGTAAAGGATTACCTGGTGAACAGCGGGATCGGCAATGAAAGACTCGTAGCCAAGGGGTTCGGGGAAACCAACCCTGTTGCGCCGAACGACACTGCAGAAAACAGGGCGAAGAACAGACGGGTTGAATTTGTGCCCATTCAGTGAGGAGCCTTGTTCAGAGATCTCTCATGGGGGAATGGGGTAAGGAGATTCCGTGTGATGTAATACGGAGTGTGCCCCGTTCCCCGGCAGTCTACAGATTCTGAGCCGGGATGAAGATCGATGTAGTGTGAGAGTATACCCGAGGAGGTAAGTACGTATGGAAGATGTCATGGTCAAGATTCAGGAACTGATCACCCTGTACGGGCTCAAGATCGTTGCCGCGCTCCTTATTCTCATCATAGGGCGATGGGTAGCCAAGATCATCCAGCGCTTGACCGGGAAGGTCCTCGGCAAACGCGCTGTGGACCCGATGATCATCTCCTTCGTAGAGAACTTGGTGTACATCGCACTGCTGGTGTTCATCGTCATTGCAGCCCTCGCCCAGCTTGGAATACAGACCACCTCGTTCATTGCGGTCATTGGTGCCGCAGGCCTTGCCATCGGCCTGGCCCTCCAGGGATCGCTGTCGAACTTTGCCGCGGGGTTTCTGATCCTCATCTTCAGGCCGTTCAAGGCAGGCGACTACGTGGAGGCAGGGGGAACGGCAGGAAGTGTCGAGAAGATCCAGGTCTTCACGACACAGTTCGCCACTCCTGACAACAGGACCGTGATCATCCCCAATTCCAAGATCATGGGGGATACCATCACGAACTATTCCGCCAAGGACACGCGGCGGGTTGATCTCGTGTTCGGTGTGAGCTATGGAGACGACCTCGACAAGGTGAGGACCGTCATCAAAAATGTCATTGAGAAGGACAGCCGGATACTGAAAGATCCAGAGCCGATGATCGTGGTGAGTGAGCTCGCAGACAGCAGCGTGAATTTTACGGTCCGGGTGTGGGTCAAGACCGCCGATTACTGGGGAGTGTTCTTCGATACCATGGAAACAGTCAAGAAGAACTTTGATGCCGAAGGGATCACCATCCCGTTCCCGCAGCAGGACGTCCACATGTTCCAGGCACAGAGCTGACGCGCGAAAGATATTCTCCGGCAGCAGCCCTCAACCCTCGGGTACCTGCTGCCGGATTTTTCCCTTGTTTCCCTCTTCGATGTTCTCCTCACCCTGTTCATCTTCGACAGGGCTGGGCTGATTGACTTCATGACCGTCCTGTTTATAATGAAAACTAGGTCCTCACCGAGAGAAAGAGATGGTCGGTTTTCCCAGAGGAGGGAAGAACACACCCAGGAAAGGAGGCACGATGGAGCCGAAAGAGAGACTGAATGCCCTGGAAGTAGCGTTGAACAACGAGATGAACGAGAGAGAGTTCTATCTGAAGCATGCGGAAAGGACAAAGAACCCCGTGGGCAAGGCCATGTTCAAAGAGATCGCAGATGATGAACTGGAACACTACCAGAGGCTCAAGGAACTCCACGAGAAGTGGGAGAAGAAAGAACAATGGCCCCAGACTGTCCCTCTCACCGTAAAGAAGACCAACATCAAGGATGTCTTGACGGGTATGATAAAGAACGTGGAAGCACAAGCCGAGAGTGACGATGATGATATCACGGCCATTTCCATTGCCACTGAATTCGAGGCCAAGGGATCGGAATTTTATGCCAGGCTGAGAGACTCGGTAACGGATGAGAAGGAAAAGTCATTCTTCGATCTCCTGGCCCGGATAGAGCGAGAGCACTACCTCTCACTGAAAGACACTGAGGAGTATCTCAAGGATCCGGAATCCTGGTTTACCAAGGCGGAACACCACCTGCTCGACGGCGCATAGGATTCCTCGACGCAGGAATGGTCTCCTGGTGCAGAACCGGTATGTGTAGTGAAAAGAATCGCCAGGATCACCAGTGCTTGAGATGTACGGGCAGAGGCATGGCATTCGGCGGGAGATATGGTCACTGTCATGCGATATGCTGATCAAATCCGAGGATACAGGTGAGGGTGTGCTGTGATTCATGGACGTCATAGTGTACGATGAGACGTGGAAAGATGAAATTTTCGCCCATTCCGGAACATCTCAAAGCCCTGCTCGAGGATGCGGTGAAGGATTACCCGAGCATGAAGAAGACCATGTTTGGATGTCCGGCATACTTCGTCAACAGCAACATCTTCACCGGAGCCTTTCAGGACACAGTTTTCCTGAGACTCTCCTCAGGCGACAGGGCTGAGATACTGGATAGCCATCCGGATGTACTCCCCTTTGAGCCCCTTCCAGGTCGCATCATGCGGGAGTACGTAACCATTCCGAACACCCTGTATCAGGACCCGGATTTTCTCCATCACTGGCTGAAGAAATCCCATGCATACGCATCTGGACTGAAACAGGTCAGGCCCAAGAAACACAGATCGAGATCCTGAGCAACACGCTTCTCCCAACAAAAAACCCAGTTGGGAGACTGATCGTTCCGACGGGAATGGTGGGAGAAAAATGTCAATCATTCTGTTGACATGGACCAGAGGGAGTGGTACCTTTGGAATCACACAATGACATGTTTTTAGGCCGCGAGGCCCTGTGGAGAGAGCACATCAACGACAGGCAAACCGGAATAACCCCACGAAGACTCCCGAATGTTACATGAAGTCTTTTTAAGGAAGAGAAAGGCGTGGCAGAGGGGTTTTCAACTCATGGAATCGATCAGCTCAGTGACCTAGTGCAGAGTATTTCAAGGGGAGGGAAGGATGAGAACAATAGCCATTATAAATCAAAAGGGAGGGTGCGGGAAGACTACAACCGCAATTAACCTCGGTGCCTGTCTGGCATACCTGAAGAAAAGGGTGCTCGTGGTGGATCTCGATCCCCAGGCCCACACAACGCTGGGCCTTGGACTGAACCCGGGCGATTACCCCAGGAGCATCTATGATCTTCTCGTCGAGAGGGAGGGTTCCCCTGTGGAGATCGACGATGTCATCATCCGGCAGAACGAGCATCTCTCTGTCCTGCCTTCAGAGCTCATGCTTTCAGCTGCGGAGCCTATTCTCCTCCAGAAGGAGTACCGCGAATACTACCTTGCTGATATCTTGAACCGAGTCCAGGATCGGTACGACTTCATCATCATCGACTGTCCCCCGAACATCGGGGTACTCACGTTCAATGCACTGTTCGCCTGCACCGAGGCAATCATTCCCATAGAGAGCGGGTTGTTCGCCCTCCACGGGCTGGCAAAACTGATGGAGACCATCCACATCGTGAATCTGAAAAGGTCAGACAGGATCACGGTCAATGCCCTTGCAACCATGTTCGACCGCAGGACACGGATCGCGCACGAGTCTCTCGAAGAACTGAACAGCCACATGGAAGGTCATGTGTTCAAAACTCTCATCAACTTCAATGTCAAACTCAAGGAGGCATCCAGTCACGGGAAGCCGATCAGTGCATTTGCCAGGCATTCTTCAGGATTTCAAGATTACCTCGGTCTCGCCCGGGAGGTTCTCGCACTCAGGAAACTGCTCAAGGCCAGGAAAGAGGTTGAGGAGAAATTCATCAGACCGGTCATCACCAAAGATGGGGTCCTCTTCACCTACTATTCACCCAGGGCGAACAAGGTCTATGTTGTAGCTGACTTCAACAACTGGAAAACACACGAGAATCCCATGCAGAATCTCGAGGGGACCGGTGTCTGGCAGGCCCTCGTCCCGCTGGGGAAGGGCAGGTACGAATACAAGTTTTTCGTGGACGGCCAGTGGGTGAATGATCCTGACAACCCCAACACGATCAAGAATGAGTTTGGGGAAAACTCCTATATTGAGATCACGTAGTCATGGGTGAAGGAAGGAATCCGGGCAGGCGGCCTGAAGACGTTGCCCGGTACTATCTCTCCGATATCCTCTCTGAACGTGCCGGCGAGAACCCGCAACAGGCAGTGACAGATCATTCCCGGAGGGTACATGTCTGCGCACCGGGTTCCTCCGCGATGGCGGCATTCTTCCTGGCAAATCTCTCCCTCGAACTTGCCAGGAACAGGTACCCGGTCATCATCCACGATCCTGCCGAAGACGGCCAGATAGACGTACGGGCTTTGATGATGTCAGTCGCTGATCAGCACACGGTACCGGGGATACTGCGCGTCAGTCTCTATGGTCTTCCTGAGATTCTGATAACCCGGGGGGAACAGGGTGCAGAGAAATGTTTGGGGAATTCGTGCCACACGTCAACGAACGTTCTCGACACACAGCCAGAGTACGTCCGTCTTATCGGCGTGCCGGGATCGATCGACCATCTCAGAGGCGTGGGGCAGGGTTCATACGTCATGATGGTGAGCAGGCAGGACGACATGTCTCTCCTTCAGTGTTATGCATACGTGAAGGTTCTGGCCGGCAAAGATCCCGGGGTTTCCATAAGCCTGGTCCTCGACGAGAGCGAAGACTCCCGGACAGCACACGTACGGTTTCAGAGATTCTCCGATCGTGTCTTCACGAAATGCGGTGTCTCTATCCGGTATCTGGGATCTCTCGTTCACGATGCCTGTCTGGGCCTTTCCATGGTTCAGGGCAAGCCTCTCGTACTCTTTCAGGATGCATCTTCTTCAAAGGAGCAGGTCATCTCCATTGCTCAGGAATTTCTCTCCTGGTCCGGACATGTACGCGGGGAGGGACATGCCAGGTGACAAAGTTTCTCAAACCCCTCACGATTGCTGATCATGAACAGGTGGTGAAGATCTGCGCGCAGTACTTCACATCGGAACTCGGATTCAGGATCCTGGAGTTCAACCTCGGCAACACATATACCGGCAGTATTGACCTGCTTGCAGTGAATCACACCAGGGTTCATCTCATCTTTATCAACACATCGCATTTTCCTGACACCCTGTTCCGCTCGCTCACGGGCTACCGGAGATTCAGGCAGGACAGTGACTTTCTGTGCAGGGTATACGGCGCCAAGGATGTGAACTTCGATCTGACCCCGGAGCTCGTGATCCTCTCTCCTGACTTTCTCCCCGAGATCTCTTCTGTGCTGCGGGAGATGATGCGGGTTCCCGTCAAGCTCTTCCGTTACCTGATGTTCGGCCATGAGAGTGATCCGGAACTGTTCGTTGAAGAGCTTGTAGAATCGAAGAGAGAATCAGCACAGGAAGGGTTGGATCTTGCAGCTGTCAGAAAAAACCTCGGCATCGAGGAATCGGTTCTCACGGATGATGAAATCCGTGAGTTTCTCGCTCAGATGCGTTCATAACCGTTGTCTGCAGATCGGTCCTCGGAGAAGATGGCCGCTTACGTGGTGTCCCTGAGAATACAGGTTTCCTGAAGGATGAGCCCGGAGATGTTTCCTTTGTTTTCCTGAACATTATTATGTCTATCATACGGGGAGATATCACCCCTGTGGGAGATAGACAGATGACAGTCTTACGGTGTGTTCTGAACTGCGCGCTCATGATCATGGCCCTGTCTGCAGCGACAATCTCCATGGCAGATGATGTCGAATCCCTGAGAAGGCAGATGGTGAAAACCCAGATCGCGGCACGGGGGATCGAGGACCCCTCGACACTGAGGGCCATGCAGACAGTCGAGAGACACCTGTTCGTCCCGGAGTCCCTCAGGAAGAACGCATATCGTGACGGACCTCTGCCCATAGGGTACGGGCAGACCATATCACAGCCATATATCGTTGCGTACATGACGAGCGTGATCCGGCCTGAACCAGAGCACACTGTCCTTGAGATCGGAACAGGCTCCGGGTACCAGGCAGCGATTCTCTCCTCGATCGTGAGCACGGTGTACACGGTTGAGATCATTCCTGAACTCGCAGCTTCCGCAGAGAGGAGATTGAAAGAGCTGGGGTATGAAAATGTGCACGTGATCCAAGGTGACGGGTATTACGGGGTGAAGGAACACGCCCCGTACGATGCCATCGTTGTCACGGCAGCGGCTGACTTTATCCCACCACCACTGATAGAGCAACTCAAGGAGGGCGGAAGGATGGTGATTCCCGTGGGCTCGCCGTTCATGGTCCAGACCCTGACACTCGTTGAAAAACGGGGTAAGGAGGTCACGACAACAGCCCTGATGCCGGTTCGGTTCGTCCCCTTCCGGAGAGGGAATTGAGAGAACGCGTGACCCTGTCCTGGAGGTTGATCTGTTCCCTCGCACTCCTCTCTTCCTCGGTGATTGCCTACCAGATTGTCCTCATGCAGATCCTCTCCATCATGCAGTGGTATCACTTCGCATACATGATCATCTCTGTTGCTCTCCTGGGATTCGGGGCATCCGGCACAGTACTGGCACTCTTCAGATCGTTCTTCATCAGGCGTGAGCATGTGATCCTGCCGCTTCTCATGGCGGCAACAGGTGTGTGTATGGCCACCGTTGTCGGTCTGTCTCAGAGTGAGGTGATCAGATTCGATTCATATCTTCTTTTCTCAGATTCCTCTCACATTGTAAAACTGCTCATCACCTATATCCTGTACGGTCTCCCGTTCTTTTTCAGCGCACTCGCCATCGGGATCATGTTTGTCTGCCATGCGGAGAAGATCGGAGCGGTATATTGCGCGAATCTTCTGGGCTCCGGCATAGGGGGAATCGCAGTACTCGTTCTGCTGTGGATCTTTTTCCCCGAGCAATTACCCGGCATCCTCTCTCTGGTGCCGATTGCTGCATCACTCCTGCTCATTCCCTGGCGATACTCCTGCTGGATGGTGGTTCCCATTTTCCTTTCAGGTCTTGTGATACTCATGGTGATCCTGGATCCGCCGATTCCTGTCCTCTCCGAGTTCAAGGCCGAGAAAAAGATACTGGAAATCCCTGGTTCACGGATTCTCTTCAGGAGAAATTCTCCCTACGGCCTGATTGAACTGCTCTCATCACCTGGACTGCGGTATGCACCCGGATTGAGTCTCGCATACCGTGGAACAGTACCCGTGCTCGACGGGGTCTTTCTCAACGGCGACTGGCTTGGCCCTGTTCTGACCACGGAGGACAGCACCGTAGCCGATTTGATGAACTCAACCACTGGTGCTGTTGCATATGCCATGCAGCCCAGGGAACGGGTGCTCATTCTCGACGCAGGCGCGGGTAGCGCTATCCTTCAATCCTTTACACACCACGTGGAGTCAGTAACTGCAGTGGAGGAAAATACCGCACTTCTTGACGTCCTGCAGAGAGGGACCACAGGGGACGGACGTATCCCTCATCTGCACCGTTCTGTACAGCTTTTCATGAAAGGATCACGTCCATTCATCGCAGAGAGACAACCTCCATACGACCTTATCGTGCTGCCGGAGATTGGAACATTCGGGGGAGGATCGGGGATACATGCCCTGGAAGAGACCTATCTCATGACAGTCGATGCCCTTCAGGATATATGGGATCTCCTGAGTCCGGAGGGGGTCATATCCCTTACCTGCTACCTCGACTATCCCCCCAGGAACCCCTTGAAGATACTGACGATCGTTGTGTCAATGCTTGAAGCAAACAACATCACCCATCCAGGAGATTACGTCGCTGCAGTCAGGGGATGGACGACCATGAGCTTCATCATCAAAAGGTCACCCATCTCTCCCATGGACATCGTACACATACGACGTTTCTGTGATGCTATGCTCTTCGATCCAGCCCTGCTTCCCGGCATCCGAAGTGAGGAGAGAACACGCTTCAACAGGCTCATGGAAGATGATCTCCTCGCCTGTTTCGATGAGATCCTCTCCGATGAGAGGAAAGCATGTATTAACAGATATGATTTCGACATCAGGCCGGTTACGGATGATCGTCCCTTTTTTTATCAGTTTTACCGGATGAAGAGCATGGGAAAGCTTTTGGATGCCTATGGAATCCAGGGTGCCCCTTTTTTCGAGCTTGGGTACATAATCCTCATTCTCACCCTGGTTCAGATCACTCTGGCCGCATTCATCCTGATCATCCTCCCACTGCTGAGGGTGGGGTGGCACAAAGAGATGTCCCTCCGGGTGCTGGTATACTTCGGGTGCATCGGGATTGGATACATGTCCTTGGAGATTGCATTCATCGGCAAATTCAATCTCTTTTTTGGCAACCCGCTGTATGCTGCTGCAGCAGTGATCAGCTGTCTGCTGGTGTTTTCAGGGATAGGGAGCTTCATGAGTTCAAACCTGCAGCCGGATAGTCGTTCCACTGGAATGATTCTGATCTGGATCGTATTCCTGATCAGTCTGAATGCAGTGTTGATCTCGCCACTGATGGAAGAAGCCATGTCAATGCCACCTCTTGCCAAGGTGATCATTTCACTGCTCATCATGGGCCCGCTGGCGATTCTTCTCGGGATGCCGTTCCCCCTGGGCATCAGGGGAATTGCCGGACGTCGGGAACCCCTGATCCCCTGGGCATGGGGCATCAACGGGTGCATGTCCGTTGTGAGCGCACCCGGTGCAACACTCATTGCAGTGGAACATGGCTTCCGGTGGGTTTTTTGGTGCGCCGGGATTGTGTATGCCCTTGCAGTGGTCGTCTTTTTGAAGGGCAGGAAATCGTGAGATCTCTGGATTCAGGACAGAATCATCTACCCGGAGGAACTGCGAATATCTCCCCCGAATTCCCGCTGTTCCGGATCGAGGGGTGTGGGAAACCATTTTTTTCTGAGCAGTTCGTCAATGCCCTTCGCCTTGATTGAGCGCAAACCCTGATTGATGAGATCAAGGGTGGGAGTATTTCCCTTCTCCACCACGATACCGTAGTTCTCTTTGGGAAAACCGGTACACCCATCCGGCATCTCATTGGCTATGGTGAATGCCCCTGGATAGGGTGCCTGGAAAGAAGTATAGAAGAACGCCACTGGAGAGTCGCACAGGACTCCGGAAAGATCTCCTTTCACAAGATCGGAGAATGCCTTTTCGATCTCCTCCACTGTATAAAATGTCACCCTGCACTTCTGAACCGACCTGAATGCGTCTGCACCCGTTGTCAGCTTGAAGACGCCGATCGCTTTGCCCATCAGGGGTTCCTGGATCCGTGCTTTGGGAATGACCAGGAGCTGCTCGGTAGTAAAATACGAATCGGAGAAATCATAGCGAGCTTCCCTCGCTCTCGTAATGCTCACTGATGCAAGAACCGCATCATACAGTCCTTTGTTCAGTCCCCTAAAGATAGTGCTCCACGGAACTTCCACGAGACATACCTGGACGCCAACCTCATCCGCCAGGGCGTTCAGCATGTCGATTTCATACCCGACGATGTCGCCCTTTTCTTTCATCTGCATCGGCGGCCAGGTGGGGTTGACTGCGATGACAAGATTCTGCCCGGCCATCGCTACCCGAGACGAGATCAAGACGATCAGGATGCAGATCAGGATGCATGGATTCAAACCAGAGATTTTCACCAGAGGTTCTCCTCTCGATACCGGGGCACATGAGCTGAAATCAGCACGGATGCCGTTTTCTCTTCAGTGTGTTCTCTGCAGATGATCATTGAAGGGTCTCCGGATGAGCGTTGTCTCTGGTACGCTAATATACATATCCGAAGAGATGCAAGACTAAATATGTTCTTTCCGGAGGATGTAAAACAACTCCTGAATGAATCAGCACGAGAGTGGATACAATTGAAGAATGATGAAGAAGCGGAGAACGAAAAGAGGCGGTCTCACACAAGAGACCGCCTCTCTGTATTCATGATGGTGATGTTCCTGGTTCTGATCTCACACCTCTTCCGTGTGCAGAAAGGTCATTTCACGTACCCGACCATGGTCCCCGGAAGATTGTCCTTGAACCACTTTTCCTTGAGCCGGTCTTCAATACCCTTTGCTTTAACGGCCTCGAGGCCCTTGTTGATGAGATCGAGAGTTCTCGAATCACCCTTCTTGACGGCTATGCCATACTCTTCTGTTGACTGGTCCATGCAGCCGGGATTCACGTCATGAATGGTGAACATGCCCTGATAGTGCGGCTGGGAAGAGGTATAGTTCATGGCGACAGGAGCGTCGCAGAGCACTCCTGCAAGCTCTCCCCGAGCAAGGTGCTTGAATGCTTGATCGATCTGTTCGACTGTGTAGTAGGTCATGTTGCATCCCCAGGTCTTTCTGATCATGTCTGCCTGTTTTGTGAGCTTGAAGATTCCGATGGCCTTTCCTGTAATGGGTTCCTTGGCCTGAGCTCTCCGGATCACGAGGATCTGTTCGGTGAAGAAGTATGGGCGGGAAAAATCATACCTCGCCTTTTTCCCCGTGGTGATGCTCACAGAGGCCATCACTGCATCGTATGCTCCCTCGTTGAGCTCCCTGAACATCGAGCGCCACGGGACATCAACGAGCCTGACCTGGAACCCCGCCTCAACGGCAACTGCATGTATCATATCGATCTCATACCCGGTGATGTTGCCTGCAGTGTCTTTCATCTGCATCGGGGGCCAGTTGGCGTTGACCGCGACGACGATTGTCTGTTCAGCACATACAGGCCCGCTCAGCAGTATACATGCCATGATGATACAGATGACTGCGCTGATCCGTGTACCGTTTCCCTTCATGATCGGTCCTCCTTGTGTTCTGAAAATGGTGTATAAGGTATATGAAGAATCCTCTTAGAAACTGTATCGGACGAACCCCGGATCCCTTAATCCAGGTTACGAAATTGTACCCGACGGCCCTGTCCGTGGATTCTCGGATCCCAATCCCGGTCACGTGTGGTTCCAGTGATTGTTCATGAATGGCACCGGTATGGGGATATCAGGAGAGGGTGTGCCCTGTACTTCCATTCACCCGTGCACTATTAATACTGGTAATGAAGCACGATGCACCGCAAGAGGAAAGGGGACACGGTATGGACAACAAGATTCTAGAACGGTTCCTCCAAGAATATGAAGCCATTTTGAACACAACTCTTTCCCGAAGAGAATTTCTCAAGACCCAGTCAAGAGCAGGGGTGCTTCTCGCAGCTGGAGCATCCGGGCTTCTCCTTCCATCATCCCTGAAAGCACAGGGCATGCCGGATATCGGGATAGCCAGAGGTGATCCAGGGCCTGCTGCCAGGGCGGCAGTGGATCTCCTTGGAGGCATGAGATCCTTTGTCAGGCCGGGGCAGAAGGTTGTCATCAAGCCGAACATGAGTTTTACCGGCGGCGTGGAGGAAGCCACCAACACGCATCCCGAGATTGTCAGGGAACTCGTTGCCATGTGCAGGGAAGCGGGGGCTTCCAGGGTCAGGGTCCTCGACAACCCGCTTCGCCCGTCAGAACTCTGTATCGAGGGATTCAAGGATGCCTGCAGGATCTTCAACGATGATAGCGTGGTACACGCCCTGAAGGACAAGGACTTCTTCCGAGAAGTCTCCATTCCAGAGGGAGAGACACTGCGTGAAACCGACGTGATGCGCGATGTCCTGGAATCAGATGTTCTCATTTCAGCGCCGGTGGCCAAATCTCACGGGAGTACGGGAGTGAGCATGTCAATGAAGGGAATGATGGGCCTCATCCTGAACCGGAGCGTGATGCACTGGAGACACGATCTCCACACAGCAATCGTAGACCTTTGCACCATACTGAAGCCCAGTCTCGTTGTCATCGATGGGACCAGGGTACTGAGTACGCATGGGCCGGGGGGTCCCGGTACAGTGCTCATCGAGAAGACGGTGATCGCATCCCGGGATATGGTGGCAGCAGATGCACAGGCAGTGTCCATGTTCCAGTGGTACGGCCAGAAAATGGCCCCCCGCCAGGTCAAACACATCAGGATTGCACACGAGCGGGGTCTCGGGCGAATGGACATCGAGAACCTCGTACGGAAGAACGTTGAGGTGTGATGGTCATCCTGAAGATCGCCAGGATCGGGTGCCTCCTGATTTTCCTTGCACTGCTGCTCATGGCGACCTTTCCTCTGGTCTCAGGGGTCCCCGTCGAGTTCTTCTTGCGGCTGGATCCCCTCATCTTCGCAGTCACGCTTCTTGGCTCCTGGGCATGGATTCCAGCCCTGCTCCCTGCTGTCGGCATTCTTCTCCTCACCCTGATCCTCGGGCGATTCTTCTGCTCTGCTGTCTGTCCCATGGGAGCAACGATCGATCTTGTGGACTCAGCCCTGTCCCGGTGTTCAGGCCGTCCTGTGAAGATGGACAGATCAAGGCATGAAGCACTGATCCGGGTCAAATATGTGATCCTGATCTTTCTCCTTGGTGCTGCCCTCGGGGGGCTCTCCCTGATCCAATTTTTTTCCCCCATGGCCCTCATAACCCGTTTCTACGGGATGCTTGTTCTACCGGTTGTGACGGTGATCGGGGAGATGGTTCTCGGGATACTCCGCCCGGCTGCACGGCTCGTCGGGCTTTCTGCCCTTGAATATGCAGTACTCGATGCACCCCGGTTTGCGCTCCAGTGGCTCACCGTCATGATCTTTGCAGGTGTCTTCGCCTGTGCCTTCTTTGCCCCGCGATTCTGGTGCCGGTACCTCTGTCCTGCCGGAGCGATCTTTGCCGTGTGCTCCCGCAGACCCGTTCTCAGGCGTAGTGTGAACGAGAACTGCATACGATGTGGCCTCTGCCAGGAGGGGTGTCCCATGGATGCCATAGGAGAAGATCCCTTTGACACCGTTCATTCCGAGTGCATCGGGTGCAGGACATGCGTGCGGGTGTGTCCTGAAAACGCCGTGTCTTTCACCGGAAGAAGGCCTGTACAGGGCAAGGAAGGAAATTCTGTTTCAGCGGGGAGGAGGGGTTTCATCTGCGCTGCGATTACTGGTGTATTCGCAGGCCTGATAACCAAAACCGGTATCGGGTTCAGATCAGGGGGACCCGTGGAGGGTGAACTCCTCAATCCAGGCATGATACGACCTCCCGGAGCACTTCCGGAGAAAGAATTTCTCCTCAGGTGCGTGCGGTGCGGAGAGTGCATGAAGGCGTGTCCAACCAATACCCTGCAGCCTGCCTGGTTCGAGGCCGGTCTGGAAGGGATGGTAAGTCCCGTGATCAGGCCGAGGAGAGGCCCCTGTGAACCCGGGTGCGCAGTATGCGGACAGGTGTGTCCCACGGGTGCGATCAGGGCATTGAGCCTCGAGGAAAAAACCTGTGCCAAGGTCGGGACAGCATACGTCATCAGGCACAAGTGCCTTGCGTGGGAATTCGATCAGGCCTGCCTGATCTGCGACGAGGTCTGTCCCTATGGGGCAATCGGACTGAAAACAGTGCCAGAAATCCAGGTCGCGGTCCCGTTCGTGGACGAGAAGAAATGTAATGGATGCGGCTTCTGCGAGTATTACTGCCCGGTTCAGGCGGGGTCTGCCATAGTCGTGGAACCCATGGATGAGATCAGGCTCGAAAGCGGTTCATACTGTGACAGGGCACGGGAGCTCGGGTTCTCCTTCCGGGAGAAGCAGCCCCTGGAACACGTGCCAGGGCAGCAAGGGCCGGATGCAGGGGAAAGCAGAAGAGTTCTCCCGCCGGGGTTCACGGAATGATCCCTGGAATGCCCTGTTCAGGATACTGATTCCTTGATGTTCCTTTCGCCATTTCGGTGTGGTATCTTTGGGCTCTGGTATGAGAGGAGGGCGATGCATGGTTCCAAAGAAACCGAGTGAGAGCAGTATACAGGTAGCCTATTTCATGGAACCCCAGGATGCAAATATTGCGGGGAATGTGCACGGGGGTGTCATCATGAAATACATAGATACCACTGCAGGAATGGTAGCATCGAGGCATGCCCGGAAGAACGTGGTAACTGCATCGATTGAACGTCTTGACTTCCACAGCCCCGTGTTCATCGGCAATCTCCTCAAGCTCACGGCAAGTGTCAACTATGTCGGGGGAACGTCCATGGAAATCGGGGTCAGGGTCGAATCGGAGGATCTTGCCACCGGCGATCTGCGGCACACGGCATCGGCCTATCTCACGTTCGTTGCCCTTGACGAAGAGGGTCGACCGAGTGAGGTACCGAAGCTCATCCTCGAGAGCGAGGACGAGAAACGCAGGAGCCAAGAGGCCCAGGAAAGGAGACGGGTGCGAAAAGAGGAGAAGAGAAAGGAACGAGCGTCTTCTCCGCAGAAGTGAAAGAGTGGGGCAGGGAATCTATCTCGATACAGGTACTCGTGTACTGTGTGACGCTAAACCGACATCGGGTGTTGTCCAACGCCCTCACCCGAGAATTCAAGGGGGTTGTATGAAGGTCGTTGTTGATCAGAGAAAATGTCAGACGGTAGGGGTGTGCGTCCAGATCTGTCCAGAGGTATTCAGGTTCCAGGAAGGAAGCAAGAAGGCCATAGCCCTGGAAGGGGATATCCCGGATCGATTCCTCGCACAGTGCATCGAGGCCATGAAAAAGTGCCCGAATGGAGCAATCGTTCTCAAGGAATAGAAAGCAGGAACAGTGCTCGTCATTCATGAACCACGGGGAGGCCATGGGAATATGCATGAGGAAGGATCTTTCAGATCCCCTGATGGGCATTCTCCGGTATATCTTTCACCCATGTACTCTGGGAGAACTGAAGTGTGCCAGTGGGGTTTGGAGATCCTGGTATGAATGACCTGGTGTCCATGGTGTGGAAATCGGTCCCTGGAAACCGGAAAAGCAGGAGGGTTCCCGGAAGATCGCCCTGGGCTGCAGTTGTGCTCCTGGTGCTGCTTTCTGCCTGTGCACCCAAAGAACTTCTCTATTATGCATCCCCGGTCCTTGTGCCCGGGACGGTGCGGGAGATGAACACCCCGGGGTTCTGGATACACCGTCACCCGGAACCGGATCAAGTGATCATGACCCCTGGGGAGATCGGGCAGTTCAACGCCATCACTCGGGAAGAGACCGGCGTGGTCAGGGAAATCTGCCTGTTCCCGATGGAGAAAAACGGGAAGGATCTCAAGGAGGGATTGAGGAGCATTGTTACCTCTCTGGCAGAGAAGACTTTCTTCACTCGAGAGGCACAGAAGGCAGGGCAGAAATTCTTCGATCCGATTCTCTTCGCCATGGATCTCGAACACATACCCTCCACCATCACGATACGATATGCACTGGTGACGTCATTTACCAACCAGAGAGTATTGCCGACAGACCAGGGGCTTTTCTCTCGGAAAGGGAGGGTTGATTTCGACAGGCTTCAGAACAGTGCACTTGACATCGGTACGCCGTTGGCCGTTCTTCACACGAGCGCCGACGGACAGTGGTACTACGGGGTATCTCCCCTGAGTGAGGGGTGGATCCGATCCGAACATGCTGCCGTGTGCACTGTCGATCAGCTCGAACACTTCCTGCACGCAGAACCCTTCGCAGTGTCAATACGTCCAAAGACGGATATTTACCTCGATCCCGCCATGACTCAACACTACGGGAGTCTCAGGATGGGGGTGCGTATGCCCAGGTACGGATACATGTACCCCGGCGTGGTGGAAGTGCTGCTCCCCCAACGGATGGAAGACGGAATGCTCACCTTTTCCGGGGGATACATTCCTGCTGACAAGGTCTCGGATGGATACCTCCCGTTTACACCCCGCACAATGATCGAGCAGGCCTTCGGGATGCTGAATGCGCCGTATGGGTGGGGAGGCATGTACGGCGAACAGGACTGTTCCCGGTACATCCAGCAGGTGTTTGCCACCTGCGGGATCATGCTCCCGAGGAATTCTGCACAGCAGGCAAAGGTTGGGAGGCTCATTGCGGAGTTCAGTGGAGAGACGGGCAGTGTCGAGCGAATTGAGGCCCTGTCCCGCGCCCCGGGTGGGGTAACCATCCTCTACATGCCAGGGCATATCATGCTCCTGCTCGGCATTTTCAATGGCGAGCCCTTTGCCATTCATGATATCTGGGCATACTCGGAACCAACCGGCACGACCGAGAGGCTCAGGGTCGTGAACAGGGTTGCCGTAACAAGCCTCTCCCTTGGAGAGGATGCAGAAAATGGGTCACTCCTCCATCGACTCGTCAGCGTGAGGTCTCTCGATAGGAAACCCGTGGTGAAATAATCTTTTCCGTACCGGGAAAATATGGTATAAGGCCGTTCCATTGCCATACAAGAGGAACGGCAGGCATATCTTGATGGCAAAAGAGCGTGTTGTCATGCAGTGTGAGGGGGGATTGTGGCTGATGGTGGGAATCCCGTAGGTATGCTTCCTGCTGTGTCATATCCCGACAGGTATATCCAGTACATGGTTCGCAGTATGGATCTTGGGGACTACGTGTGACCGGGAACGAGAGCATGATGATGTGAAAAGAGCCCCCCGGAAGGAATGTCCATGGTATGAAAAAACACCTTGAGTCGTTCAGTGAGTGGATTATCGGCCATCGTCTTGTTCTCCTGGTCGTCTTCGCCCTTGTCACGGTCGCCTTTGCAACGCTAGCCCTCAGGCTGGAGGTCAACAACGACCATGACACCTGGCTCCCACAGCATGACAAGGTTGCACAGCTGCTGAGACAGGCTGACAAAGATTTCTCGTCGAATGTCATGCTCTTCTGCGTGATCCAGTTCGAGAAGGGGGTATTCACGCCTGAAGCATTAACCCTCATGGAACGCATTACTCACGAACTGGAGAACATCGACGAACTCTTCAATGTCACCAGCATCACCAACATCCTTGATATCCGCAGGATTGAAGGCGGAATCGAGGTGAACGATCTCATTCCCGAAATACCCGAGACTGAAGAGGGTATGCATGAGCTCCAGGCGTATGTCCTCTCGAAGGAAACCTACGTGAACTCCATTGTGTCCTCAGACTGCATCTACACCGCCATCATGACGAACATCGAGAGCGACCAGGACGAGGTCAAGATCGCGGACAAGGTGTTTCAGACCATCGATAGGCTAGCCGCATCTCATCCCCACTATTACGGAGGCGACCCAGCGGTCCACTATTTCATGAATTTCTACATGATCGAGGACATGAAGCTGCTCGTTCCCATCATCATCGTCGTCGTCGTGATCGTGCTCGGCTTCGGATTGCGGAGGATATCCGGGGTATTCCTGCCCATGTCTATGGTGGGCCTTTCCATTGTATGGACCTTCGGGATCATGTCCATCCTGAATTTTCCCGTCAACATCCTGAGCCCGGCAGTCGTGGTGCTCCTGGTGGCTCTCGGATCGGATTACGCGGTCCACATCTACAACCACTACCTCAAGAGGGGGGATGTCATCACGTCGACCTCGGAGATCACGCAGCCCGTGGTCATGAGTGCAATGACTACCATCGCCGGTCTGCTCACCTTCTCCACCACGCGGATCGAGGTGCTCAACAACTTCGGGATCGAGCTCGCCTTCGGCCTTGGGTGTACCTGTATCCTTTCTATCACGCTCATGGGCATTCTTCTCTACATTCTCAAGACGAAACCGGCCCTTGATGAGGATACCGGAAGAGTTGACGCCCACATCTTCACCCGTGTGATGTTTGCTCTGGGAGGGTGGGTTCATGACCACGCGCGGATCATTCTCGTGCTCCTGGCCATCGTGGTTCTCGGCGTTGGGTTCAATATCACCAAGATCAGGACAAATGTGGACTTTATTGGGCAGCTGCCCGAGGACAGCCCACCACGGGAAGGGTGTAACATCCTCATGGACCATTTCAACGGAATGTATCCCTTCAATTTTTATGTCCGCGGAGATCTGACAGACCCAGCCGTCATGAACAGGATGAACTTCCTCGAAAACTTTTTGAGATCTGAGGATACGATCTATGGATTCACCTCGATCAACAGTCTCATAGCAGAGGAAAACTGGCTCCTGAACGGTGTGTACGCAATACCCGAGTCACGTCAGGGGATCGCCAATCTCTGGTTCATGCTTGAAGGTCACGACATACTGAAAACGTTCGTCACTCCAGAGAAGGACAAGGGACTCGTGAACTCCATTGTCAAGGAGTCAGAGACCAACAAGCTGAGGTACCTTGCAAACCGAGTCGAACTGTTCATGACAGAACATGTTTCAGACCAGATCGTCACGCTGGATCCCGGGATGCTCTCCGCAGCCGGGAGGGGAGCACTCAATGAAATCAGGATCAGAGAGGCCTCCCGCCAGCTGAGCTGGCTCTCCGCTTTCTATGACAGGGAGAATGCCAGAGGGGAGGTTGATTTCAGTGTCTCCCTGGCAGAGGGTATGCAATCCCTCGAACAGAGAGTTGACCTCACCCCGGTATGGAGAGCACTGCACCAGTATCTGAGCGAGGAAACCGTTGAAATTCTGCCTGAAGAACTCATCGAACAGGTTGAGACCTATCTGAAGGCACACTGGGCGACCAGGTATGATGCAGAAACACTCCGGATGCTCACGGGTATCATCCAGGGAGAAGGAATCATGAACGAGGATGATGCCGTGGTGACAACCCAGGGGCTCCTTAAACGATTCGACGACACGTACAGAATCGCGAAGGTAGAAGCATTGATGGGGTCCCTTGCGGGAATCATCTCTCCTGCCCTCGATGATGACAAGAACTTCAGAAAACGCTCAAGAGGCGTGGTCTGGGAGTTTCTCTCCGAGATGCCGGTTTTCTTCAGGAGCGAGGTGGCGGGTATCCCGGGGATCGATCAGTCCATTGTATCCACCTCGGATCTTTTAATCGATCAGGCCGGGATGCCCGAGACCGTCCGTCTCGTACAGAAGATACTCATCAGGAGCCAGGTCCAGAGCCTCGGCCTCGCGGTTCTCATTGTCCTGATCATGGTTTCTCTCGCATACCGGTCGCTGCGCAGGGGAGTGACCTCGATGATGACAGTGCTCGTGCCGCTCGTGTGCATTCTGGGCTTTATGGGGTTGAATCATATCCCCCTCGATCTGGGCACTGTCCTGTGCGGGTCGCTCATTGTAGGACTCGGCATCGACGGATCCATCCAGTTTCTTCACCACTACAACATGCTGCACCTCCAGGGATTGAGAAAACGTCTGGCCCTTCAGACGACCATGGGACACGTGGGCAGGGCAGTGCTCACTGCCAACGGAACGACATTTTTCGGCTTCATCGTCCTGCTCCTGTCCAGCACGACGGCGGTGAGGAATTTTTCCGTTGTGAATTCGGTGGCTATCTTCCTGGTGACCGTATCTGTTCTCACGCTGCTGCCGGCACTGGTGACGGTACTCCACCTCGACAGGGTGGACGATCTTGAGGATTCAACCGGTGATGGTTCCGTGGTCAGAATTTTTGAGGAGTCAGCCTCCCGCCAGGACGATGATGTTCACACAACAGAGAAGAAACGGGCCCCGGCCCAGAAACGTGCAGACGAGATAACCCCATAGCCCTGTGGGTGAGGTAACCCTGAAGGTCTGTACACAGAGAAGGGAGGGATCATCACAATACATCTTCCCCGGATCTGTCCTGAGGTGGAGATGCTGAAGATGTCCGCGGCGTGATATGAGGCGCATTCTCTGGGCGATTCTCTTTCTGATAGGGCTGTTCCTGTTCCTCAATTCCATTGTCTTCGGGATCAGGGTGGCACAGGGGATCAGGCTCGCCCACGAGAGCACGGCATTCCAGCTCTGGAATGCAGACGCCCTCAGGAGAGTCCTCGTTGCAGGAGACAGCACAGGGGTCGGCACCGGGGCCGAGAGTCCGTGGGATTCCGTTGCAGGACGCATCGCCAGGGATTTCCCCTGGGTAGAGATCATCAATACCTCCGAAGACGGGGCAAAGATAGCAGACGTCATCCTTCAGATGGATGCACTCGAAGACACTGACTTCGACCTGGTCCTGGCCCAGGCAGGCGGAAACGATATCCTGCGGTTCACCGGGCTTGCGTCTCTTGAGAGAGATGTCGCTGAACTCCTGAGCATGGCAGCTTCCAGGGGAAATCACGTCATCTTCATCAGCACGGGCAATGTCGGGGCTGCCCCTGCATTCTTCCCCCCTATCAACTGGATCTATACCTGCAGGACCAGGCAGGTGAGATCCGTGTTCCTGAAGGTTTCGCGACAGCTCCACGTGGAGTATGTTGATCTTTTCAAGGAGAAAAGAGATGATCCCTTCCTAGAAGATCCGGAGAAGACCTTTGCCCGGGATTTTCTCCACCCCGGCAGTCCCGGCTATGGACTGTGGTATGAGGAACTCCGGAGACAAACCTCCCTGAAAGAAATTCTCACACCGGAAGGGCAATAAAAGGGGGGCTTCCGTGGAGCATCGTGGAATTCATCCCGCACGTGTGAAGGTTTTGAGGAAAGGAGTGTCGAAGGGATCGGACTATGTCCTCTACTGGATGCAGCAGTCCCAGCGGTCGGAGGGCAATCACGCACTGGAGTTTTGCTCACTCCAGGCCTGGGATCAGAACCTCCCCCTGATCGTGCTTTTCTGTCTCATGGACGATTATCCCGATGCGAACCTCAGGCACTACCAGTTCATGGTGCAGGGGCTCGAGGAAACACGCGAGAGTCTCGCTCGGCGGGAGATTCTGATGGTGATCATGCGTGGCTCTCCTGTCGATGTCATTCCGGAGGTCGCCCTTCGGGCATCCTGCATGGTCTGTGATCGCGGATACCTCACGCATCAGAAGATGTGGTACAGCGAGGTCGTATCCAGAATATCCTGCCCGGTTATTCAGGTGGAAAGCGACGTGGTTATCCCGGTCGATCATGTCTCCCAGAAGGCGGAATTTGCGGCACGTACCATACGCCCGAAGATTCACACACTGGTCCCTGAATTTCTGGGTCTGCCAGAGGAGGTGCCCCTGAGGCGGTCGTCCCTCACGATGATGGGGGATTTTCCGGGGATCGAACGCATCGGAGAACTTCTTTCACATCTGGACGTGGACCGCTCGGCTCACCCGGTGGACAGGTTTTTCATTGGAGGCACGTCCAGGGCAAAGGCCCTGCTCGGGAAATTCATTGCCGATGGACTGAGCCGGTATGAAGAGAACAGCAATCAGCCTCAGACAGAAGATATTTCGCGCATGAGCCCGTATCTCCATTTCGGTCAGATCTCGCCGGTCTACATTGCCACACAGATCACGGGATCAGGCGTGGAGCCATCATCTGCACGGGAGGCCTACCTCGAGGAGCTCATCGTACGCAGGGAGCTTGCAGCCAACTTTGCACACTTCACCCCTGACTATGATTCATTCTCATCCATTCCTGCCTGGGCCAAGAAGACCCTGATGCAGCACGAAGCAGATGTTCGTGAACACCTCTACACGATCGAAGATCTGGAGCAGGCCCAAACGCATGACGAGTACTGGAATGCCGCGATGAACGAGATGAAGCACACGGGATTCATGCACAACTACATGAGGATGTACTGGGGAAAGAAAGTGCTGGAATGGAGCAGAACTCCCCAGGAGGCCTATGAGAGACTCGTGATGCTGAACAACAAGTATTTTCTCGATGGCAGGGACCCGAACTCATATGCGGGAGTTGGGTGGATTTTCGGTCTGCATGACCGGGCATGGCAGGAACGGCCGGTCTTTGGAAAAGTCAGGGTCATGACGGCGTCGGGATTGGAGCGCAAATGCGATATTCGGGCGTATGTGGCAAAGGTGGAGGAATACGTGCAGGCAGCACGGCTTGACAATGGGTAACGTCGATTCCATCACCTCAGGTGATGATTTCAAGGACTCGGTAACGAAATATTCTCTGCTTTGCATCATCGGGGTTTTTCTCTAATGTATAGTGAAGAATGCAATGGAGGTGAAATGGTATGATCGAGGTAAAGCACGTTGAGGGCAGGGGCTTGCGGAACCAGTTCATCATGCTCCCGTGGTCTGCACGGATCTATGACCGCGACCCCCTGTGGATTCCGCCCATCATCAGCGATCAGAAAAAGCTGTTCAATCCCCGGAAAGGATACTTTTTCGAGATCGGTGAGGCACAGCTTTTCCTTGCCTACAAGAACGGTATGCCTGTCGGGAGGATCAGCGCCCATGTCAATCATCTCTATGAGGAAAAATACGACACCGAAACAGGGTTCTTCGGGTTCTTCGAGTCGATCGATGATATCTTAGTTGCACAGGCCCTCTTTGATGCTGCGGCAGGATGGCTCAAGAGCAGGGGGAAAAAGGTCATGAACGGCCCCCAGAGCTTTTCGATCTATGATTCTGTGGGCTTCGTCACAGAGGGATTCGATGTCATGCCCGTCGTGGGTCTCTTCCACTTCGCCCCCTACTACAAAGATCTTGCCGAGGCGTGCGGATTTTCGAAGTGCATAGACTGGCACTGCTTCCTGGTGAAGAAGATAGACGACTACAGGCCATACCTTGAAAAGGTCAGGCTCGGCATCATGAAAGACATGGATGTGGAGTTCAAGACCCTGGAGAAAGGGGATATGGCGAGAAGGGTCAAGGAGATCGTCGAGATCTTCAATGTTGCCTGGGATGGAAACTGGGGCCATCTTCCCCTCACCCAAAAGCAGGCAGAGATGTTTTACAGCGAGCTCAAGATGATAGCCATACCCGAGCTGACCATCTTTGCCGAGAAAGACGGCAAGACGATCGGATTCATTATCTCCATTCCGGATGTAAACCCCTACCTCAGGATCCTGAACGGTCGACTCTACCCATGGCGCGTGCTCCGGGTCATGAGGGGAGTAAAGAAGACGAAAAAGATCCGCACGCTCATCATGGGCGTGCTGCCAGAGTACAGGGGCCAGAAGATCGATGATGTATTCTACCTGAAAACCATCGAGGATGGAGTTCGGCTCGGGTTCACGGAGTCAGACTGCTCATTGATCGTGGAGACGAATACAAAGATGATCGGTGCCCTGAAGCCGCTCTTTGCCCAGCGGTACAAGACCTACCGGATCTACGAGAGGTCGATCGAGTAGGGAGCTGGTCCTCTCCTATCAGTCAGTTCTCTCGTACGACTCAGCGGGCTGGATTTCTCTCCCAATGAGGGAGAGGCTGAACCCCGGGCCATAGCGGAATACCAGCAATCCCAGGATCCATCCGATGATGATATCCGCCACGTAGTGGTACCTCAGGTAGATTGTCGAGAACGTTATGAGAGAAGCCCAGACGAGTGCGTAGGGGAAGAATGATCTGCGGAAACGCCACGCAAGAAGAACTGTGAGCAGTGAGATCATGGCGTGTCCGCTGGGGCAGCAGTCGCGCATCATGCCCTCAGCCTCGGCCAGCATGGTCCTCACGAAATCGAATGTCAACACCCCGCACAATGGGAAACTCTGCAGATGGTCGAGAGTGAACCTGGGACCAATGACAGGTGTGATGTAGTACCCCATGTACGAGATGTAGAACCCCATGAGAATGGTCGATGCATTGACATGGAACTCCTCCCGGTCCCCGAAAAAGTACAGGAGCACACACAGGCCGAAGGGGAGAAAATAGAAGCTCGCATAGGAGAGTTGGAGCACTTCAGAAAGGACGGGAAACGTGATGCTTTCCAGCAGTACGGTGGGGTCGTGCCCGAAGAACAGGATTCGATCGAGCGAGATCATCAGGTGATCCAGGTCATTGGGATTGATAAGCGGTATGAGCGTTCTGTTCTCCATGTAGATGACAATGATAATGGGCAGCACGTACCAGTCTCTGAAGAACCCGGTCCACCTGAATCTGAGGAGCAGGTGAAGTGAGCACATCGCAAAGATGAGCGCGATGATGATCACGTTGAGCAGAAAGATATTCCGTGCTGGAAGCAGTTGATCGAACAGTGCGATTAGCACATTCAGAATCATTGCCATGGCGAGGGTGAGCCGCTCCTCGAGAGAGAGTTCATTGAGAAGTGCGTTCAGAAAATTCACTGCATTCCTCGTAGCATGTTCATCATACCATCGCATCACAGCATGCGAAGAGCCATTCCCCTTGTATCCCAGGTGTGCGGCGTGATTCAATCACTATTTTCACGGTGATCCCGAATGGTTTCACCGCGGTGATGTTGACTCTGGGGGTTCTTCTCTTATTATTGAAGTATTTCACATCACCACCGATGACCCATTTGATATGGTATGACCGAGCAAGGAGACAGCAATGGATTATGACGTGAAACACATCAGGGTCGTTGATCCCAATACGCTTGCAGAACAGTTGAGAACGTTATTTCACAGCCAGACACTCGCAGTTCTGTCAACCCATGAAAGAGGTCAACCCTACTGCAGCCTCATTGCATTTGCATTCACCGAAGACCTGAATCACCTCGTGTTCGCAACGACCCGTTCGACGCGAAAGTATGCGAACATCGAGGAGGACTCCCGGGTTTCGATGCTCATCGACAACAGGAGTAACAAGATCTCGGACTTTCACGATGCCATGGCCGTGACAGCAACAGGGAGGGCTGCAGAGGTCCTGGACGAGGAGAAGGATTCGTATCTCTCCCTGTATCTGAACAAGCACCCCCATCTTGAAGATTTTGTCCTGTCCCCCACATGTGCGCTTGTTCGGGTGCAGATCGACAAGTATGTAATCGTCAGCAGATTTCAGCACGTCATGATGCTGCACATGAAGTCATGAGATACAGTGTCGATATCAACAACCTTACCGAACAGGACCTGAAGTATGTCGGGAGCAAGGCATACGCACTAAGTGTTCTGCTCAAACATGGGTTCGATGTCCCGAAGGCTGCGTGCATAACGACCCGGGCCTACGAATTCTACGTGAAGACAACAGGGCTGGCGGAGAGGATCTCCATGGAGCTGAGCAGGAAGGATTTTCACAACATGAGATGGGAAGAGCTCTGGGATGCATCGCTGAGAATCCGGAACATGTTCCTCAACACGGCCATGCCCGCGAAGCTCGTAAATGAGCTGAAGCAGCCATTGGAAAAGCTGTTCCGGAGCAGTTCTGTCGCCGTTCGGTCCTCTGCTCCTGGTGAGGATTCAACCAGGGCATCATTTGCCGGACTCCACGAATCCTACATGAATGTGCAGGGGGTCTATGCCATTCTCGATCACATCCGTCTTGTATGGGCGTCACTGTGGTCAGATGCAGCACTGCTCTACCGCAGAGAGCTCGGTCTGGATGTGCACCAGAGCACCATGGCGGTTCTTGTTCAGGAGCTCATCATCGGTGACAGGTCCGGGGTCATTTTCGGACGCAACCCGTCAGATGAATCGCAGGTCGTGATCGAGGCGATCTATGGGCTCAACCAGGGTCTGGTTGACGGCACCGTTGAGCCGGACCGATGGAATCTTGACCGTGCCAGTGGAAGGATCATCTCCCACGAGCCTGCGAAGCGTCTGAAACGCCTGGTCCCAGCGAAATCGGGAATTGTCCTGGAAAACCTTCCTGGCGGCATGAAACGGAAACCACCGCTGGGTAAAGATGAGGTGAAGAGGATTTATGAGCTTGCCATGAGGGCGGAACAGATCTTCGGATCCTCTCAGGATGTTGAGTGGACCTTCAGGGACAAAGACCTCTACACACTCCAGTCCCGGCCTATTACTACCCTCGGAAAGGGGAACGTGACGGACGACAGGTCCTGGTACCGCAGTCTCTCGAGGAGCTTCGAGAATCTGAAACTGCTCCGATCGAAGATCGAGGGTGAACTGGTCCCTGAGATGATAGCTGAAGCCGATCGCCTCTCGGAAGAACATCTTGCGCGCCTTCCAGATGACGAGCTCGCCCGAAAGATCGAGGAGAGGATGAACATATTCCATGACTGGGAAAAGGCGTACTGGAAGTATTTCATACCCTTTGCCCATGGCATGAGGCTTTTCGGAAGGGTATATAACGACACGGTCCGCCCCCATGACCCGTATGAATTCATGGACCTTCTCAGGTCATCGACCATGCTCAGCATCAAACGGAACCACATGCTCGAGGACATGGCTGGAGAGGTGAGGAAACACAAGAACCTCGAAGACGCCCTTCGAGAGGGGAAAGACACGTCAGCCTTTGTGCGCTTCAGCACACTGATCGGAACATTTGTTGATACCTTCGGCGATCTCACCTGCTACAGTGCACAGTGCGCGCACGGTGATGGGGCAGTGCGGAAGATCGTGCTCGAGATGGCCTCCAGACCTCCCGGCGAAGAAGTCGTCCACCTCAAGAATATCGAGCGGCTCGAGGACTACTACTTCTCCTTTTTCCCTGAAGAGAAGATCCCTTTTGCAACCGATCTGCTGGATCTCGCACGGGCAAGCTACCGCCTCAGAGACGATGACAACATCTATCTGGGCAGGATAAAGGGTCTGCTTCTCGATGCGATCGAAGAGGGGAAGCACCGGATAGAACTGAGGGGTTCACATCTCCCGAACGGTCTTGCCAACGAAGACGTGGTGAAAGCACTCAGGGATCCGGGATACATCCCGAGCGGGTCGAACGAAGAGCTCTCGGACGGTCAATCGTATCAGCTCAGGATGCGGGCGCGGCAACTCATCGGTCAGCCGGCAGGAAGCGGTATTGCCACGGGAAAGGCACGGGTGTTCGTCGATGGATTCACGCTGACCGACTTCAAGGCAGGAGAAATTCTCGTCTGCGATTCCCTGGATCCCAACATGACATTCATCATACCCCTTGCCTCGGGAATCGTCGAGCGCAGGGGAGGCATGCTCATTCACGGAGCGATCATCGCCAGGGAGTATGGACTGCCATGCGTCACAGGCGTTCCCGATGCGATTCATCTCATCAGGACCGGTGACCACATCACGGTGGACGGGTATCTCGGGATTGTCGTCATCTCCTGATGCCCTTCACCGAGTGCGCATGTGGGATGACCTCACACGTCGTATTTCTTTCCGGAGAGAAGAAGTCTGGAGCATGTCCGGTGTACAGTCGTCCCTGCACCTTGATTCTTTTGTGCAACGTGACTACTCTGTTCGTGAGGGGAAATTTTTCCGCTCAGGAAGCGTGCGTTGAAGACCAACCTGATCGTTCGAGATGAGGAGGGATGCTATGAACACTGACTCCATGTATGGTACACACTTCTCAGTGCAGATGGAAGACGGACGGATCTCCCTTGCAGGGATCATTGATGCCGGGTCTTCCCGGGATATTCTGGACGCCTACCAGAAAACGTCAGGAACAGGTGCAGTCAGGTTCGATCTTCGAGGTATCGAACACATCGACATTGCCGGCATCAATTCGCTCATAAAGGTCTATCTGCACGCCATCAGGGTGAACAGGAGGGTCGTCTTCGAGGGGGTGAGCCGTCATCACCGTGAAGTGTTCCAGGCAACACGCATCGAAGACACTATCGAGATCCATGCAGGCGACGACACTGAGGGGAGTCAGCAGCCGGGGTCGTTCCGGCGTTCGGCCTGGGCCAGACCGGTCCATGCCCTCAGGGTCACGGAAGTTCCTCACGGAGCACTCAATCTGAATATCGACGGGTTTGCCGTTGCAGGGCCATTGCAGGGATTCGGCCAACTCTGGGAGAAGACCTATTGGGTCAGGCTCACTGGGGTCGAGGCGAGGCCGAAAGAAGTCATCAGAGTACTCAAGGAGAACTTTCCACGATTCCAGCCTTCTCAGAACAGGTTTTTCCCCACCCGGGCCGGTATCATACCGGGCGAGATCGTCATCATCAATGCCAGGACCCCGGGGGGCCTCATCTCCACAGGGGTGTGGGTGGTCTATGCAGACGATGAGAGCTTTACATTCATGACTCCTCAGGGCCACCCGGAATCAGGCTGGGTGACCTTCAGCGCCTTCGAAGAACAGAGTGTGACAACCGTCAAGGTCGTCGGGTTCGCGCGTGCCAGCGATCCCCTGTACGAACTGGGATTTCGCATCGCCGGGTCACGGCTCCAGGAGAAAATCTGGACTCATGTACTCGCCTCCCTTGCAGACCATTTTGGTGTGCCTGCCTGGGTGCAGATGCACAAGGCCTGTGTGGGCAATGATCTCAGGTGGGAACACGCAGGAAATGTCTGGTACAATGCCCAGATCCGCACCATGGTGCATACCCTGAGAAAACATGCTCTGTAGCCAGGCTTCCATGAGGAATGGCACCATGTCAAGGAGTGAGAACAGGGATGTACTCGTTGCAGGCTCGGGTCCGAATGGTCTTGCAGCATCCATTACCCTTTCACGTGCAGGCAGAAAGGTCATACTCGTTGAGGAAAAGGATATTCCGGGGGGCTGTCTGATCTCCGGAGAATGCACGCTGCCAGGGTTTGTCCATGACCTCGGTTCGGCAGTGTATCCCTTTTCTCTGACGAGCCCGTTCTTCGCATCACTCCCTGGTGGAGCACGAGACATACCCTGGCTGTTCCCCGAAGCGAGCCTGGTGCATCCCTTTGATGACGGACATGTGGCAGCGATCTACAGAGACATGGACAGGACAGTTGAAGGACTGGGTGAAGATGGAATACACTATCGACAGTTCATCGGTCCGTTTCTCCACAGATTCGAGGACCTCCTGGAGGATATCCTGCAGCCGCTTCATGTACCGAGACATCCCGAAGTCCTCCTCTCGCTGGGATTCAGATCGCTCCTTCCGTTGACATGGCTTGCACCCTTCATGTTCAGGTCTTTCAGGGGCCGTGCTCTCATCGCCGGGCTCGGTGCACACTCGATCCTTCCCCTGGAGCATCCCCTGAGTTCATCTTTTTCCCTCATCATGGCGGCGAGCTGTCACAGTCCCGGGTGGCCAGTTCCACAGGGCGGATCCGGGAGGATTGCGGACCATCTCGTGAACATCCTCAAGAACTTGGGCGGCGAGATCGTGACCTCGGCTCCTGTACGGAGTCTGGATGACCTGACGGACGCGGGAGAGGTGTTTCTGGACCTGACTCCACGACAGGTCCTGAGGGTTCTCGGGAGAACTCTTCCTTCCCGGTACAGAGACCGCCTCATGCACTACCGCTACGGGCACGGCATTTTCAAAGTGGACTGGGCGCTGGAAGGCCCCATACCCTGGAAAGCAAGGGAATGTTCTCAGACCTGCACGCTGCACCTCGGAGGGACCATGGAAGAGATTGCCCTCGCAGAGCGGGAGGTGTGGCAGGGGAGGCACCCCGAACATCCCTTCGTCATTCTTGTCCAGCCGAGCATTCTCGACTCCACCAGGGCTCCACGTGGGTGTCACACCGCCTGGGCATACTGCCATGTACCCAATGGGTCGATCAAGGACATGACGGAGAGGATCGAAAGGCAGGTGGAACGTTTTGCCCCGGGATTTTTGGGCATGATCATGGCGAAGAGATCCATGAACACGAGGGATCTGGAGCTGTTCAATGCTAATCTCGTGGGTGGTGACATCGCCGGTGGAGTTCAGGATTTCCGACAGCTCTTCTCCAGGCCGATACCGACGCTCCACCCGTATGCACTCCCCATACCCGGGATGTATCTCTGTTCGTCATCGACACCTCCAGGCGCAGGGGTTCATGGTATGTGCGGGTACAATGCTGCCAGGTTTTCCCTTGGGTCCTGGAATACGTAATCGTGTGAAAGGGGGTTCGATGTACACACGTGACGAATCCGCATATGGAAGACCACGGGAGAGAAGAATTCCAGGGTGCATTCATGCACTGATCTGGATGGTTGTCCTGTCCGTAGCAGCCGGGATACATCCAGCCTTTTCCTATGATCAGGCGGAAGCACGTCCAGTGACAGAGGTTGCGGGTGTTGCGTTCGATACAACTCTCCTGCTAAACGGAACGCGTCTCGACCTCACAGGTGCTGGACTCCTCAGGTACCGGATCGTGTTCAAAGGCTATGTTGCCGCGCTTTACCTGGAAAGCGGAATGGGGAAATCACACGTGTTTTTCGATATCCCCAAGCGTCTCGAGATCGAGTACTTCCATTCAATAGCCGCACACGGGTTCATCACCGCAACCCAGAAAGGGCTCGAGGCAAATCTTTCTCCCCGGGACCTCGGGATGCTCAGCGATCGGATCACTCGCTTGTACGAGACATACCGTGACGTGAAGCCTGGGGACCGCTATGCCTTCACCTACTATCCAGGGCACGGATCTGATCTCACACTCAATGGAGAGGTCATCGGAAACTTTTCGGGCCTTGATTTCGCGAACGCGATCCTGTCGATCTGGATCGGGGAGAACCCTCTGGACGAGAGTCTCAAGGCATCCCTTCTGGGCAATGAGTAGGTCTTTCTGAACCAGCAGGAATAGATAAGAATGCCCGGAGGACCCGGGATCAAGGAGTATTCACTGTATATCGGAGTTCTCCACCATGCATGAACATCTTCGGTGAAACACTCTCCATAGCCCGTTGATTTTCTCAATCCTGATTCTTATTACATGTATATGGATTGTGAACCTGAAAGGACGAAGTGTACGTGAAACACCAGCAAGGTCTCAGGATAGCGGTTGTCGGAGCAGGTGTGGCAGGAATCGTGGCTGCCCACGTGCTCCAGCGTTCACACGATGTCACATTGTACGAGAAGAACGACTACATCGGCGGCCACACGCACACGATTGTCGTAGACAGCGGCGAGGATGCAGGTACCCCGGTCGATACCGGATTCATCGTGTGCAACGACAAAACCTATCCGAATTTTTTGTTGTTTCTGCAGCAGCTCGGTGTTGAAAAACGAAAGAGTTCCATGTCGTTCAGCTATTACGATCCCGTAAAGAGGCTCCAGTACGGCTCTTCTGGTGCAGACACCCTCTTTGCCCAGCGCAGGAATGTTCTCAGGCCGTCGTTCTGGCGGATGTTTCTCGGGATCCTCGTGTTCAACCGCATCACCCCGGCGCTCCTCCACCAGGGAAAGCTCAGGGGATTCACCATGGGCGAGTATCTCATGGCGCATCGCTTCAACAGGTTTTTCATCGAGGACTACCTCATTCCCATCACCGCTGCAGTCTGGTCTGCCCCCGATGTGCGGATGTTTGACTTTCCCATGGAGACATTCGCACGGTTCTTCGAGAACCACGGGCTGTTTTCCATCACGCGCCACCCCCAGTGGTTCACAATCTCAGGGGGTAGCCATACCTATGTGAAGGCCTTTTTGAAGGGATTCACGGGAAAAGTGCTCAGGAACTTTGCTGTTCAGAGTATTCGAAGGGCTGATGGAGCGGTGTTCATCAAAGCCCACGATGCTGAGGAAGAGCGATACGACGCCGTGGTCATCGCATGTCATGCCGATGAGGCATTCGAGATGCTCTCAGACCCGTCTTCCGAGGAGAGGGCATTGCTGGGTGTGTGGACCTATTCGCGAAACCGCACTGTTCTTCACACAGACACGTCGTTCCTGCCGCCGGAGAGGAAGGTCTGGTCGTCCTGGAATTACGTACGATTTTCAGGGGTGGAATCCGGCTCCCCCGTAACGCTCACCTACAACATGAACCGTCTGCAGGGCCTTGTCACCAGAAATACCTACTGCGTCACCCTCAACCCGCCGAAGCCGCCTGAGAGCGACCACACAATCATGGATACAGTCTACACACACCCCCTCTTCTCGTTTGAGACCCTGCACACACAGGCAGGATTGAAAGAGCTCGGGGGAGTGAGGAACACGTATTACTGCGGGAGCTATCACGGCTACGGCTTTCATGAGGATGCCGTGGCGTCCGCTCTCCGTGTCACGGAGGCATTCGGTCTGAAGTTATGAACTCCTGTCTCTATGTAGGGTACGTCGAGCACATTCGGCTCAAGCCTGTGTGGCACAGGCTCAACTACAGCCTGTACTTCTACTGCCTTGACCTGGACGAACTTGAAGCACTGGATCAGACGATCCCTGTATTCGGCCACAACAGATCCAGGCCGGTATCCATTCACGACGGTGACTACCTCACGCACGGTCCCGACAGCATCAGAAAAAAGCTCATGGCATTTCTCTCGGAAAAGGGACTCGATACCCAGGTGGCACGAATTCTTCTCATCACGTCTGCACGCTACCTGTGGGCGGTCTTCAACCCGGTGAGTTTCTATTACTGTTTCGACACCGGAGGAAACCTCATCTGTACAGTAGCAGAGGTGAACAACACCTTCGGTGAGCGCCATGTCTATCCCCTCATTCACCCTGAAGGTGAACCAGGGGAATATCCGGTATGTTACCGCACCGAGAAGGAATTTCATGTCTCCCCGTTCAATGAGATGGGAGGGATCTACGAACTGTGCTTTTCTTCTCCAGGCAAGGATATCGAGATCAGCGTTGATCTCTTCAAGCAGGGAGAGAGGATGTTCACTGCCCGTCTCTGGGGGAACAGGAAGGAGCTGACAACGAGATCCCTCCTTGCCGTGATGCTTTCACACCCCCTCATTCCGCACCTCACCTTTGCCAGGATTCACTGGGAGGCCCTCAAGCTCTTCTTTGGGAAGAAGCTTTCCATTCACCACAAGCCGATTCCAATGAGCCAGATGACCATCAGGAGACTTCCCCCGACACGTGCCCAGAGGGCATTCATGAAGGTAATCGATGGATTGCTCGCCAATATCAAGACCGGCAGGATCGATGTCGTCCTGCCTGATGGGACCATGAAATCCTACGGTCAGCTCGAAACTCCGTCCCGTTCTGCCCGGATCCTGGTGAATGACTTCAGCTTCTTTCAAAGGATCGTCCTCCACGGAGAGATCGGATTCGGTGAGGCCTACATGGATGGGCTCTGGGACAGCGATGATATGGTGGAAGGCTTGAAGATTCTCATCGAGAACAGGCAGGCCATTTCGGATGGGAACGTCACTCTCTCGGCCCTGTCCCGTGCGAGAAATTTCTCTTTGCACCTCAGCAGGCCCAATACGCTGTTCGGGAGCAGGACGAACATCGCGGCGCACTACGACCTGAGCAATGAATTCTTCAAGACCTTTCTCGATGAGCGCATGGTATATTCCTGCGGGCTGTTCCCTGAGGGAGGGGAGAGCCTGGAGCAGGCGCAGCTCAACAAGATTGGATCCATTCTGGACAAGGCACGGATCGAGAGAGACGATCATGTCCTCGAGATAGGCTGTGGCTGGGGTGGGTTTGCCATCGAGGCCGTTCGCAGGACTGGGTGCAGGGTAACCGGCGTCACGGTGTCGAGGCAGCAGTACGAGTATGCACGGAAATTGGTGAAGGAGGAAGGGTTCGAAGACAGGATAGAAATACTGCTCGAAGACTACCGGACAGTGCCCGGGACATTTGACAAGATCGTCTCCATCGAGATGCTGGAGGCAGTGGGGCACGAATATCTGGGCGAGTTTTTTGCTCAGTGCGACCGCCTGCTGGCCCCCGATGGCCTCGTTGTCCTCCAGGTGATCACAATGGCTGACAAGCGGTACGAATCACATCACACCAGTCCGAACTGGATCCAGAAGCACATCTTCCCTGGTGGAGTACTGCCGTCGCTGACAGCGCTGTGCCAGGCCATGACAGAATCTTCAAGCCTCCAGATAGAGGGCGTTGAAAACATCGGTATCCACTATGCCCGCACCCTGAGACACTGGCGGCAGCGCTTTCTCGGTGCGAAAAGGCTGATTTCGGGTATGGGGTTTGACCGTGTGTTCCAGAGGAAATGGGAATACTATTTCGCAATCTGCGAGGCGCAGTTCTCTGTCCGGGTGCTCGGTGATCTCCAGATCGTGCTCACGAGGGAGGGGAACACAACCCTCGGGACAGGGTGAGAAGAGAATACATGAAT